>DATMOG010000052.1:0-16779 GCA_035568375.1 Candidatus Sulfotelmatobacter sp. | reverse complement strand
TACTGGACATACCAGATGAAACAATAGCAATGTTTTATTGTGACGCTTGAGAATATGTTCACTCACGTGAACATTATACCCCGAAGCAGAGCTTCGAGGAAATCTTTTCGATTATATGGGAGAATTTGGAAGTCATGGTCCGATAACTGAAAGAACAAGTAGAAGGTTTATTTCTGCATCTTCTCTTCAATGGCCAATTGATCTCATACAAATGGATTATGAAAAAGGCAGTTCGCAAGACAGGAGATTCTTATTTCAACCGGTAGAACTTGGAACTCCATTTGAACATGAGATATGGCGTTCCGTGGGAGGATTAACTATAAGGGTATTAGGAGAACAGGCTGCTCAAATATTACCCCGTTTACAACCTCATTGGAGAAATTTCGCCACTGTGGATCGTGGGATACCGCCAGACCAAAGGATGGCAAGTCATGGATTGAGGGTTGCAAGATTACTACAAACTTGGGGAATAATAGCAGGCTTTGATCCTTACGAAATTGATATTTTATCGCTTAGCGGATTCTTGCATGATATTGGTAAAGGTATGCTTGAAAATCCATATGCAAACCCCGCAGATAGAAGATGTAAATATCAAGATCTATTACTTAGTGATACTTTCTTAACTGATGAACAACAAAAAAGAATGGTAGGCCATACAACAGATGGGTATACGATTCTTCATAATGTAGGCCTTCCAAATGAATTTGCGGAAGTTGCACTTGACCATCATACAACACGCTTAAAACCCATGAGCACACTTTCTCAAATGGTAAGTATTGCAGATGATACTGATATAGTAACTCATGCACGAACCTATAAAGACGCTGAACCAAGAAGTATATTACGTAACGACAGAATTATAAATGAAAAATTGGAAAGACTTGCTATACCATCATTTACTCAAGCATATCGCAAGTGGATAAATGCGGCTCCAATTCGATCTCAATAAAAAGCTATCTGCCACAGAGCGCATTTTCCCTATTCGTGCAATTATAACTCAGGAGTATTTCTCCTTTTGTCCACGATATCTGAGGAAAAACGTCTGCAAGACGTTTAAAATAAAAAGGGGCAATCATGTAATTCCTAATGCTTTTCTACCATTACTGGTCGCAATTTTTACTAATTCATCCACTTCATAAAAATGGGCTGCCTCAAGCAATGTATGTAATTCTTCCCACATATCGCCGGTTATAAAAGGTTTGTAAATGTCGGCAATATTATCTGTTCCTAACGCAATTGTAATACCGGCAGGAACCAGTTCATCAACAGGTGTCAGAGCATTATGGAATGGCATAAGGCTTTCATTACGTCTTGTATCAATCCAGCCTAAAGGACTCGCAATCATCATGAGATCTGCTTTCTTCATCAGCTTATACAATTTCTGTCGATACTCTTTTTCCTGTGCACCGATAGAAATACCATGGATGCCAACAACTTTCCCATGCAATCCATGCTCTATGATTTTCTTTGCCAACAGTTCCGTATCATGCTGATTGGGATCATTAAACTGATCGATATGAACATGTGCCATCTTACCCAGACGTTTTGCAGTTTCAAAAAGAATATCAAGATGTTCTGCTTCATGCCCTTTGTCGCGTTCAGGAAGTCCTCCAATAATATCGACAAATGCAGCGCCAACTTCAAACCATTCACGAGCATTAGGAGATAACACACCATAATGTATCTGATTTATGTATTTAATCTCAATATTGTTTTTATATGTATCCTGAAGTTTTTGTGCAGCTTTAATGGCTTTATCCTTAACCTTATCATCAACATCGATAAAAGTTCCAACTGCTGTTACTCCTTGTGCAATCATGCACTCAGTTGCCCGCGCCATTCTATCATAAATATCAGAAACGGTCGATTGCATTTTTATATCATCATTGAGATTCCATTTTTCCTGCAAAGAAGCACCAGTATATCGAAAGGTAGCTTTTGTTACGGTATATGCTCTATCAAAATGCGCATGCGCATTAACCCAGCCACCATTTTTTTTAATTTTTTGAAGAATTTCCTGTTTTAAATCATAATAGGGGACTGCATGCTTCATTTTTTTCTTTCAGTATTATAAAGGGTGAAAAAAAGTAAAACAAGAGTCAAGAAAAAGCATTTTATCAATTTTTATAATAATTGCTGTTATTTAACAAAAATGAGTATTTTATCACTTGACAATATATCATTTTTCTAATATTATGTACTAAGAAATAGAAAATGAAAGCAATCAAACTCTCGATAGAAGGAAAAAAACGAACCATAGACTTCAAGAATCACTTTGCTCATTTAGTTTCTATTAATCAATCACTCATCCAGGGAGCAGCAAAAGAGTATGAATCCCGTGGCATGACCTATTGTGAAGTCCCTGAAATAGTTGGTATTACTGGCGCGTGTGAAAATGTGGACACACTTTTCAAAGTTGGTAACCGACTTGATATCCCACTTTTCTTTACACAAACAGGACAACTTGCACTCGAACAAGCATTACAATCTTTCCCTGGCTGTTGGACAGTAATTCATTCGGGACGCGATGAAGAAGAAGAGGATACAAGACATCTAAGACAATTCAGACTGACGGAAGAAGAATTTGACTGCACAATGGTTGGCATGACAAGAGTAACTTATAATGAAGACTCGATGTATGAGGCCCTGCTTACTGCAATTCAAAGAACTGCACAAGCAATGGTAAAAAAAGTCTTGAAAGATAATGAAAACACACTAAAAACAATCTATCAGCGAGATACTAAAAAACTTCATTATATGGCAACCCATAATTTTTTACGCGTAACCTATGAAGAAGCGGTAAAACTGCTTAACAAAAATGGATTCCCCAAAGTAGCCTTCGGTGATGACCTGCAAGCAAACCATGAGGCAAAAATCGTCGAACTACTTAATAAAAAGGAGACTGAATTGCCAGTCTTTATCATGAAATATCCAAAAAAAATTAAATTCTTCAATATGAAAGTTTCAAAAAAAGATGATCGAGTCTGTCTTTCAGCTGACCTCATTTTTCCCTACGCAGGAGAGGGAACAGGCGCATCAGTACGAGAACACGATTTTGCAAAATTAACTGAAAGACTACTTACTTCAACAATGTATAAACTACATGTTGAGCGTGGAGGCACCCTCAAAGACTTTACTTGGTATTTAGATATTATGAAGGAGCAAAAAACCAATCCTCACGCAGGATATGGCATGGGTAATGATAGAGTCCTCCAATATATTTTTGGCAGCAATGATATTCGCACAACTTCTATTTTTGCACTTCTAAATGCACAAACAGGTGATTGGGATAAAAAACGCTACGGGAAAGGTGCGATTCTAACAGCTGAAAAAAAGCATGTACTGTTATCTATTGGCCAGCTGGCAAATAAAAAGAAACTCCTGCCTACAATCAAAGCAGCGAATAAAAATAAGGCGATTATTTTTTACGCCACAGAAAAAACGCATGCATTCTTAGCAACAAATGGCATTGCAACTTCACTCATCCATAAAATTTCTGATAAATCAAAAACACCTAATATTTCCAATTTGTTACAACAAAAACTGTTTGATGTAATCATCACTATTCCAACTCATAAAAAAACAGAAGGAACAGAACTTACCGATGGAAAAAAAATACGAAAAGCAGCTATAGAACAGGGCATGATACCAATCACAAGTGTCGAAATTGCAATACTAGTTCTAGAAAACCTCTCAAAATAAGTATATTATTAACTCATTATGAAACCCTTCTACGATCCTAAAAAAACATATGAAGAAAATTATATAAAAGGACCTTTTGGTGCATTTGCTGATGGCAAAATACATAAGCAAGAAGAAGAGCCACAATACGACTATCATGGACAAAAAGTTTCTCTTCCATTCGGCATTCCAGCAGGACCTCTTTTAAATAGTAACTACGTTAAAGCTGCTTTTGAAAAAGATTTTGCTATCTGTATTTATAAAACTGTCCGAAGTGATACCTATCCCTGTCATCCCTTTCCTAATATTCTTTCAGTGCATGTTGCAGGAGATCTCACATTAGAAAAACTCAAAAAACCACTTCTTGGGGATAGCAATTTCCAAGAGCCAATTGCAATCACTAATTCCTTTAATATCCCTTCACGAAAATCTGAAGTCTGGCAGGAAGATATGAAAAAAGCGATTGCATCCGCTGGCAAAGGACAAGTTATGGTTGGTAGTTTTGTCGGAACAGTAAGGCCTGACCAAACACCTCAAGAATTTATCAATGACTGGGCAGTCGTTGCCAAACAAGTTTGTGAAACAGGCGCTAAGATTGTTGAAGCAGATATTTCTTGCCCCAATAATGGTACAGAAGGACTTCTTTGTTACAATCTTGAAACAACCGAAAAAATTTGCAAAAAAGTACGAGAGGTAATAGGGAATACACCATTTATTCTTAAAGTAGGCTATTATGAAGATGAAACACAACTTGAGAAACTTGCTGAAATAACAAATGCATATGCAAATGGCATTGCCGCAATTAATACATTACCAGGAACTATTGTTGACAAAAAAGGAAAGCAGGCATTGCCAGGCACATTACGAACAAAAGGAGGAGTCTGCGGAGCACCAATTAAATGGGCCGGCATTGAAATGGTACAAAGGCTTAAAAAAATTCGCGAAAAGAAAAATTACAGATTTACTATTGAAGGAGTAGGTGGAGTCATAACGCCCCAAGACTATTATGAATATAGAAACGCAGGAGCAGATGCCGTCTTTAGCGCAACAGGTGCGATGTGGAATCCTTATCTGGCGCAAGAGATTAAAAAAACGGTATAATAAGACATGAGCTGGATTATATATGTCATAGCAGCAATCGGCACAGGTGCGCTCGCAGATTTCTTCCGCAAATTTGGTTCAGCAATCAAAGACCCATTTCTTGATAACCTTCTCTTTCAGGCAAGTGCCTTTATCACTGCAATCATTTTATATATGCTCTTCAGCAGAAAAGAAGTACCAAACATCAACGTTATCAACTTTGTCATCCTCGGAGGTATTTGTGTTTCACTCTTCACAACATTTTTCTTCAAAGCATTAACGCTTGGGCCGGGTGTATCAACAGTTGCGCCACTGATACGAGCTGGAGGCATTATCACAGTTGCTCTACTTGGAGTCATTCTCTTGCATGAAAAATGTAGCTGGCAGCTTGTTGGAGGAGTCTTACTCGCCAGCGGGGGAATATACCTGCTCTTTTTAAATAAATAATGGCATACCAAACAATATGTTTCGATTTAGACGGAACCCTTATTGATCCAAAATTTGGCATCACCAAATCAGTGCAATACGCGCTCTCAAAATATGGTATTCATGAAGAGCTTGATAAACTACTACCTTTTATTGGTCCACCATTACATAAATCTTTCGAAAAATACTACAATTTTAATGAACAACAAGCACTCGAAGCAGTGAAGTATTATCGTGAATATTTTTCTACAAAGGGGATTGATGAAGCCATACTCTACAACGGTGTACCTGAATTGCTTAAAAAGCTAAAAACAAAAAATAAAACGCTCTTTGTAGTCACTTCTAAACTTAAAATTTTTGCGGAGGTCTTACTGGCAAAACATAAGCTCAAACCCTATTTTGAAAAAGTTATTGGAGCAAATCCCAATAATCCGTACGGCGATAAAGGAAGCCTTATTCAAGAAACATTACTATTGCTTCCCGATAAACAAAAACAATCAATTATTATGGTAGGGGATAAGGAACATGATATTATTGGTGCTAATGCGAATGGCATTGATTCAATCGGTGTGTTGTATGGATTTGGCTCAGAAGAAGAATTACGAAGCAGAAATCCAACCTATATCGCAGCGACTATTGAAGAAATAGAGAAATATCTATAGAATAGATACAGTGGCATTTCAATCAAAATTAGACGCTATCATCCAAAAAAACAACTCCCTCGTTTGTGTCGGTCTTGATAGCGATATCAGTAAGATTCCTGAATCCTTCCAACAGAAAGAACATCTCCAATTTGAATTTAATAAAGCCATTATTGATGCCACAGTTGATCTTGTTTGTTGTTATAAACCGAATTCTGCTTTTTATGAAGCTCGTGGTGATTTAGGAATCAAAGAATTAAAAATGACTTGTGATTATATCAAAGGAATTTACCCTAATGTTCCCATTATTCTTGACGCAAAAAGAGCAGATATCGGCAATACTAATAACGGCTATGTACAGTTTGCCTATAATTATTTAGGAGTTGATGCGGTTACCATCAATCCCTATCTTGGACAAGAGGCAATTAAACCATTTCTTGAAAACCAGAATAAAGGAGTAATTATTCTTTGTAAAACCTCAAATCAAGGCTCTGGAGAATTCCAAGATCTTTTTGTCGGTGATAAAAAACTCTATGAAATAGTAGCAGAAAAGGTTGCAAACGAATGGAACACGTTAGAAAATTGTAGCCTCGTCGTTGGCGCTACGTACCCCGAAGAATTACATACAGTAAGAAGCATAGTAGGGGATATGACCTTGCTTATTCCAGGTATCGGCACGCAAGGGGGAGATGTGGAAAAAACAATCAAAGCAGGAATAAACTCGAAAAATGAGGGATTGATTATTAATGCTTCACGAAGTATTTTATTTGCATCAGGCAGCGATGATTTTGCAGAAAAAGCAAGAGAAAAAACGGAAGTATTGAAAAATGAAATTAATCAATATAGACAATAATAATAAACTAAACTATAATAATACGCATGATTTCTTCAGATAAAAAAATCGCGAAATTGCTACTGTCAATTAACGCAATGACTTTCCGATTTGATCCTCCATATGTCTTCACAACAGGTCTTAAAAGTCCAGTATATCTTGATAATCGGCTTGTTATGTCATATCCAAAAGTACGCAAACAAATAGCCGATGCTTATATCAAAACCATTAAAGAAACTATTGGATTAGAAAACATTGATTGTATTTCTGCAACAGCAACAGCAGCCATACCACAAGGAGCATGGGTAGCAGATCGGCTTAATTTACCAATGGTATTTGTTCGTCCCACAACCAAAAGTTATGGAAAACAAACACAAGTTGAAGGAGTAGTTACTAAAAAAGCAAACGTGCTTATCATTGAGGACCATATTTCTACAGCAGCAAGCGTAGCAGGAAATGCACAAGCAATAAGAAATTTGGGCGGAGTAGTGAACTATTGTATTGCAACAACAACATACGAAACAGCTAAATCAAAAGAAATTCTCAAAGAAAATAAAATAAAGCTCATTCCATTAACAACAGGCAAGCTCCTGGTTGAAACAGCTTTCGAAGATGGTCTCATTTCACAAAAAGAAAAAGAATCGATTGCTATCTGGTTTCAAGATCCACCAAGTTGGGCAAAAAAAATGGGCCTCGAATAAAAATCATCACAGATAATACTTTTTTTCTTACGAACTTCATACAGCTGAAAAATAAATTATATGCTATATATAGAATATGCTGAAATTTAATTCCTTGCTTCTTTTTTCAGAAAATCCACAGAAACTTGCTGACTTTTATAAAAAAGTTTTTAATATGGATCCCGGTTGGGAAGAAGGAGGCTATACGGGTTTTAAAGTTGGTAAGGGCCTTTTTATGATAGGTCCTCATGATAAAGTACACGGGAAAAATAAAAACCCTGAGAGGATGATGTTCAATTTAGAAACAACAGATGTTCAAGCAGAATTTGAACGAATAAAAAAGGTTGGAGCGAAAGTTATTCAAAAACCATATAATCCAGGGGAATCAGAAGCAATGGTATTGGCAACATTTGCGGACCCTGACGGGAATTATTTCCAACTCGCATCGCCTATGCAAATGGAAGAAACTCACTCTTCACAAACTAACTAGCTCCATGATAAAATTGGGCAACTTATGATAGACATCATTGCTGTTAAAAATCTTGTCAAAAAATATAAAGACTTTACTGCTGTCGATGGTATTTCTTTTTCAGTCAAACAGGGAGAAATCTTCGGCATTCTCGGTCCTAATGGGGCAGGGAAGACAACAACCCTTGAAATTATGGAAACATTGAAGCCTTTGACAAGCGGTCAAGTACTTATCGACGGGATTGATGTTACCAAACATCCATGGGATGTCAAACGTCGTATTGGCGTACAACTCCAATCTTCTGCTTTTTATCCGGAAGTACGATTAACTGAACTCCTTGATATGTTTGCTGCAATGTACGATGTTACCATTGATCCGATGAACATACTACGCGAAGTAGAGCTTGAAGATAAAGCAAAAAGTTATGTCAAGCAGCTTTCCGGTGGACAACAGCAACGCTTTTCTATCGCAGCAACATTGATCAATAAACCAAAAGTCATTTTTCTTGATGAGCCGACTACGGGCCTTGATCCACAAGCAAGAATTCATTTATGGGAAATGGTACGCAAAATTAATAAAGCTGGTGTCACCATTGTCATGACAACACACTACATGGATGAAGCAGAGCAACTCTGTGATAGATTAGCAATTATGGATCATGGAAAAATTTTAAAAACCGATTCACCCAAATCCTTCATCAAAGATCTTTTGAAATCAGGCTTTAAAAAAGAAGTAAAACCAGAACAAGCAAACCTTGAAGATGTTTTTCTGAATCTAACGGGAAGCCAATTACGAGAAGGAAAACTATGAAAAAACAATATCGTAAATTACATCAAATACGAGCTTTTTTTGTCATGATGAAATATTTCTTCCTGGCACAGACACGAAATCCTGCAACTTTTGCATTTGGGTTTCTTTTTCCCGTTGTCTTTATCAGCATATTTGGATTAATAGGGAATTCACAACCGTCACTAACAATCGGATTACCATCAAACAGTGATCTCACAAATCCAATTATCAAAATACTTGAACAACAAAAATTTGTTAAAACGCAAATTGCTCCTGAATCCCAACTTGAAACGAGCATAAAACAAGGAAAGCTCTCAGGAATTGTTTCAGTCACATTTGTTTCAAACAATCCTCCCAAATATCAAGCGAATGTCATTACCTCACTTGCTAATCCACAAGAAGCATCAGGAATTATGGCACTAGTGAATGCCATTGTCGACCGGGCTAATCTGAGTGCAGCTGGAGTAACGAATCCACCAATCACTGTTGTGAAAAAAGAATTAGCAGGAAGACAAACTCGTTATATTGATTTTGCATTACCCGGACAAATTGGCTTTGCGTTACTTTCGACAGCAATATTTGGAACTGTCTTCGGACTTATTTATCTGAAAAAAGCTCTCGTCCTTAAACGCATGTTCGCAACGCCAACTCGTGCGATTACTATTCTCTTAGCTCAAGGTGGTTCACGACTTATTATGGCTGTCTTGCAGACCCTTCTTATTCTTATCCTTGGTATTGTCGTATTTAAATTTTACTTACCGCACGGATTTATAACCTTTATTGAATTACTTTTCCTCTCTATTATTGCCTTGATAGCCTTCTTAGGTTTTGGTTACTTTATGGCAGGTCTTGCGAATGACGAAAACTCTGCAGGACCGTTAGTCAACTTAGTAACACTCCCACAATTTTTGTTGTCAGGAACCTTTTTCCCAATAGACAATTTACCTACGTGGCTCCAGCCACTCGCAAATATTTTGCCTCTTTCATTTTTCAATGCAGCAGTACGAAAAATTACCACAGAAGGCGGAGATTTTTCGCAAACCATTCCATTCATGCTTGGACTTATCCTTTGGGGTGCTGTCATGTATCTTCTTGCAGCTAAAACCTTCCGCTGGGAGTAATAACACTTTCACGTTGACAAGTGAAACTAAAGGCTCTACGATAATACTATGACGACTACATCCAAGACCAAACTTATATTAACAACATCTCTTCTGTCAGCACTCTTCACTGTTAGCTTATTTTCTTTAACAAATTATGCTATTAATCACTCATGGAATTTCTTTGCAACTGATCAATCAAAAAATCCACCACTTACCGTAACAGGAACGGCAAGTATAAAAGCAATACCGGATAAAACAACAGTATCATTTACTGTCAATAAAACGGCAGCCACATTACAAGATGCACAAAATCAGACAAATACCTTTACCAACAAAATTGTTGCTGATTTACAAAAAAGTGGTATCTCAAAAAATGATATCCAAACAAGCAATTATAACTCTTCACCTAATTATAATGACCAAGCAGGTATTCCAAACGGTATGCTAATGCGCTCTTCACAGTCACAAACCATCATCAGTTACACAGTTAGTGAATATATAACGATAACAATCTATAATAATGATAAAACAAACATCGTTATTGATACGATTACCAAAGATAATGCCGAGAATATCTCTGGGCCAGCGTTAGCCTTCTCAGATACCCTGCAGCAGACACTTGAAAATGATGCACGAACAAAAGCCATTGCAAATGCCAAACAAAAAGCACAAAACATGGCAATAGCAGCAGGCATTCACTTAGGAAAATTAGTTAAAATTCAAGAAGAAAATCCAAATCCAATCTTTCCCATGATGATGAATAGTACAGCACTAGGGAGTGCTAAAACAATTCCTACACAAATTAATCCTGGGCAAAACACTGTTAGTGCCTCTGTCACCCTTTCTTACCAAACATATTAACAATATAATCGAAGCAAACCTCATGTTGTAAGATTTAGGTAAATAAATTGTAAGTATTGTGTAAAAAAACTTTTCCATCTATAATAACTCTGCATTTTTATTTTTGTGCATTTACAAAATAAAAAATGCACTATGACCTCAGTTGCCGAAGCTGGAAAAAGATTTGGATTCAGACAATTAGACTCTTACCCTGTTTTACCCCCAGGAGTTTTACCTGTACAAACCTTGCGCCCCGATCTTGACTTTAGCAAAAATCCTAGAGATGATATTGCACGAAAAAACACTCAATTACCTGGGGCTGAAAGGAGATTTTTTGGCAACCCGAATGGTTTTCCTGATGGGACCACAGTTCTTTCACCTGTATATACAATCAAAACAACAAAAGAGAGAGCTATTGCAACGAGGCCACCGAACCCTTATTTTCCTGAAGCAGCTCTGACTTTAGTAACCAACAGACCGCAACCGACTTCTCAAGAAATTGAGAGAGAACGCTTATCTCCAACTCCTACAATAATTGATACAGTGCAATATCCAGCACTTTCACGTGCGGCCCGTTTACACCATACTGCAATGCTTTTAGGAGCATTTGAAGCAGCAATTGACACAGCTGCTCAGGACCCAAAGACTATAAAACCTATAGGAATAATACATCATGCTCCAGTAACATCTGCTGAGTTTTCCTACCCTCGTTCTGCTGGTGATTTACATAGCACAACCGGAGTAGTCAGAAAAGAAGATCTTTTACCTGAGATAGGCGAACAGCCATTGTTCACAGAAGAACGAAAATTGATGACTCCACGTGTCAACACTCGTCTAGCCGATCACCTGACAGATGCATTAGCTGACATTGGCTATGATCCAGAAGAATTGCGGGTCGTGCCACGAGGAACAACAAAGCCACATGGAGTTGGCATTCATATAATGGGATTAACTGAAAATAATCTTACCTCATCAGCAGGATTAAGCTATGCAACAGATGTTTTTGATGCAATTGATGCTGCATATAGGCAAGTGTATGATACTGTCTTTAAAGACTTACCTCCTTCACTAGAACATAGGGGAAGAATAATAAAAAGATCTCCAGTGCCAGCACATAGACTAGTATTCCATTTAAGTGAAAAAAATGATCAAAAACATACCAGCAGACATGCCGTCTATGGTTTAGTACCGATCACGTTTGAAACTAGTGCTGGGGGGGCTGAAGTATGCGGAGTGATTTCAAAAAGAAGAGTTGAAACTACTACGACACCACGTCAACTGGAAAGAATTGAAGCTTTTAATAAACTAGCCATACAAAGAATGCGAGAGGCTGCAAATATAATTTATCAAAACTAGTTATCCCTTATTCCCACTATGAAATGCCTTATGAACGTCACGGAGCTGTTTATTTGTCACATGGGTATAAATTTGTGTTGTCGCAATATTTTTATGCCCCAGCATCTCCTGAACAGATCGAAGATCAGCTCCATTAGTTAGTAAATCTGTAGCAAACGAGTGCCGGAGCGTATGTACTGTCGCATCCACAGGCAACCTAGCCATTTGTGTATACTTCTTCACAACTCGCTCCACACTCCTTGCAGTCAATCGCATCTTTTCACCACCATCATCTTCGATAACTGCGCCAGAATAACGAATAAAAAGGGGTTTAAACACATCAGCTCGCATATGCGTATACCGTGCAATCCATTCCGCTGCGCGATCTGAAATAAAAACAACACGTGCGCGTCCACCTTTCCCTATAACACCAAACTCACGCCTTTCAATATTAATCTGCTCATGATTAAGTTTGACCAATTCAGAAACACGAAGGCCAGTAGAGAATAATAGTTCAAGCATAGCTCTATCACGAACGCCTTCTTCTTTTGAAGTATCAGGCATAGTCACTAAACGATCAATTTGCTCTCGTTCGAGAAATTTCAAACTCCTGCTTTCAGTCTTAGGAAGATCAATTTTTGATGGTTCAAGCGTTTTGTAATCATTTTTAATTAAGAAACGCAAAAAGGACCGAAGCGAAATTACATAATAATTTTGCGTGACTTTTTTAAGCGTTTTTCCTTTTTTATCAACCCGATTTGCTAAATAAACGCGGTATTTTCGAACTATCCCTAGATCTAAATCTGCAATAGATTTACCCGGTAGGGTAGAGGAGTACCACTGCAAAAAGGTCTTGAGATAGTGATAATAATCACGGATCGTCAATTTGCTGGCGTTTTTTTCAACTTCAAGATATTCTAAAAAATCGTTAATTTGTTTTTCCAATCCGTTTTGCATGAGCAGTAGGGTAGTACCTTTACATTCTACGACATGACGAATAACGAATGCAACTCATACAACTTCTTTATACTTCTTTTCATATGATTTATACTAAACATATGTGGCGTGAAGAATACAAAGATTGTCTTACTTATATCGAGGATTATTGGACAAAAATTATTTATAAACCGTCTCGGATGAGATTGAAATATAAAATAAATACCTTACCATATGCGGATAAATTGCCATTAGGCGAGAAAAAAAATATTAAGAACCAAGATATTAATCCACGCTCGATAAAACTTCCTCATTATTATTTTGTCCCAAATGATAATAAATTTACCCATATCTACTACTGGGATAGTTTTTTTATGTTCAAAGGACTCTTGGGAACAAAACGGGAATGGTTAATGAAAGAAATGATCGATAATTTTATCTATCTTTTTAATACATTTCATATCATCCCAAACTTTAGCGCACCTGGTTCATTAGGACGTTCACAGCCACCTTTTTTCTCTTCAATGATTATGGATACCTATCTGACCTCCCTCAATCCTACAAATCCTTATCACTATAAAACAGGTTTAAAACGTACACTGTATGAACTTTCAATGAAAAGATGGCTAAAAAAAGCAATTGAAACCGCAAAACAAGAATACGAATTAGTTTGGATTGATAAAGAAAGCATTTACAACCACAGCGTGCATAATACTATCTTATCTCGTTATGGTGATCGAGATATTGGCTATTCACAGTCATCCGAACTTGAATCTGGCTGGGATATGACATCCAGATTTTATAACCGTTGTGATCAATTTCTGCCAATTGATTTAAATTCTTATCTATATAAATATGAAACAGATTTTGCATTGGCAGCAGAAATTCTTGGCAATAGGGAAGAGACAAAAAAATGGCAAACAAAGGCTGAAGCACGAAAAAAGGCTATGCAAGTTATGTGGGATACTAACGAAGGATTTTTCTACGATTACGGTTACGGATTTCAGAGAATCAGCCACTACTTTTCATTAGCTTCATACACTCCCCTATGGGCAGGCATTGCAACGCCAGCTCAAGCAGAAAAGGCACGTAGGCATTTAGCCAAATTTGAAACGCCATATGGATTACTCATTGGTGCTGAGGTGTCATTGGCAAAGCCAATTGACCTTGCTCATATTCAACGACGCTATCATCCAGCTATTGAGGATATCATTAAACCAAAACAATGGGACTATCCTAACATTTGGTCTCCTCTTGAATACCTAACAATAATCGGTTTGCTACGATATGGTTTTACAGATGATGCGAAACGAATCATGAGCAATGCAATTAAAACTCACGCAAGACTCTATAGAAAATATAAGACGTTCTTTGAAAAAATCGATGGTAAGACTGGTGAACCAAGTACCGGATATAAGTACGCTATGCAGGATGGCTTTGGATGGACTAACGCAATCTTTTATCGATATATCCAAATCCTTGATGCATTGGAAAATGAACAACAGATTTATAATCAACCACTTGCTAAAGAACCGCCTTATAATCTACTTATTTTGACCTGACTTACTACACATCTCTTTAAAAATACAGGCTTTAAAACGCACTACATGACCTTGTGTGTAAGGCTAGATTTTTTACCTCTTTTTATCATTACTTTTCTGACAAACAGTCTCTTTTTTACTCTTTTGCTAACGTAAGCACCCTTCCTTCCCTTCCTAAATAAAAAACAAGGGGGAGTGATTCGAACCTATATACACTCTAATATAAACTCTCAAATCAAATATTGCCTGTATTAACAGTCTAAATTAATATAATAACACCAATAGAAATACAGATATATCTAACTATGGGATGTTAATAATAACCAAGCATTTAGAGGCTAAGCTAAGCGAGAACTAAGGCAAAAATAACACTTGCACCACTTGGGACAATTGGCAATGAACAATAAAACAAATATATTAATAAAACTAAAAAGAGCACTCCCCTCAGAATTTACAAACCAACATGTCGCAAAAGTTATATTGTGCGACATGACTATGTTCCAATCTATCAAAGTAAAGAGGAGTGAACATACCCATATGCAAACACGTACGTATGTAATATAAAGTAATCGTTATATTGTTCTTAACAAGACTAACGCAGCCTCTATTCTCAACGAGGGAGAAACACAAATTACAGGTAACCTACAAATAAGCAATTGTATACACAATATTCCATATCATAGAGCACTTTAGAGATTGTTAATTTATCCCACTAAATCAATCTAAACTCTAATTTTTAGCCTTAAAATCATCAAATAGTGATGTTCGTATTTTTTTCTTTTCATAGCTATTATTACATCTAGCAATGGAGGGAATGGTATGCTTATATCATATGTAAGGATATTCCCAAGGAAGAAATGTGATAGTTATGACCTCATCTAATCTACTATGCATATAGTCGTATGCATCTGTCAAACGCTATCATTTCTGGCTGTGAAAAGTCTATTCTGTGAAAAGTTATCCACATACTATATCAAACTATATCATATATTATATAGGACATTATTCTCTTTCCTCTTCCCTCTCCTCTCTTCTGTCTCGATAGGGAAATTTTCTAGCTTCGAAATTATCTAAAATAGTATTTTTTTCTTCACTTACAAGCTTCTGTTTCGCGAGGTACAAACTAACTTAATAGCTAATAAATGGGCTCTTCTTCAATTTTTATCAATTTCTGAGGCTAACTGAGGCTATTTTCCCCATTGGGTAAAAAGCATAAGAACAAAAAAGACTATGGTACCAACCCATACATATTCCCATAATATTCCTTTAAAAAATCTTTTCTCAAACCAAATATGACTAACCCCTACAATAGCATAAAAAAATCCCGTGAGAAAAAGTGCTGTCACAGTAGGACTGCTTGGCCAAAACCATACCAACGAAGCAATTTCTATCATACATACTGTTAATGCTGATACCCAAACCATCAAAGGTTGCGAATATTTCTGTAAGGTATAGGTCCATAACGAATGATAAATTAAAAGATACGTATAAAGAGCAATAAAAGCGATCACAGGAAATATCACTACATGAAACGAAAAAACAATATTAGTTAAAAAGAAATATGAAATAAGTGTAATAACAAATGAGACAATTCTTGCTCCAGATAACAACTGAATCGTTCGTGATGATGAAACAATAAAAATATTTTGACTCAAAAAAAGTGAATACAAACCAAATGCATAAATTGTCGTTAAAAGAAGCCTCACGACAAAAGAAGTAGGTGTTAATAAATAGAAAAAGCCAAATGCAAAAGTATAAATAAATGGCAAAATGATAACCTGGTATAACTTATTTTCTTTAATATCTGGATAGATTGCCCAAAGAAGAAAAAAGACAGTCAAAAAAGGTAGGAGCAAAGTAACAATAAGTCCCCATTGTGTCAATTGATATTCGGTGAAAAACAATCCAAATGATAGAAGAAGAACCGCGAAAACAAATTTTTGGCGTTTCTCAATGGCAAATTGTAATTTCCTTCTCCCCTTTTTTACAGTTATTGCTTGCCGTTTTCTGATATTCATTCCCTATTTACTATCCTCTATTAGCTCGTCAGGGATATCAAAGTTGGCATACACTTTTTGGACGTCATCCAATGATTCTAGTTTGTCAATAAAAGAAAGTGCTTTTTCAGCAGTAAGCTTATCTGTAATCGCATTAATTACTATAGGTCTAAATATAAGCTCGAATGTTTTTATGTTTAGTCCACTTTGACTCAATGCATCTTTGACTTTTGCAACAGCTTCAGATTTTGTATAAAGCAGCACTTCTTCCCCTGCATCTTCGATGTCTTCAACACCACTATCTGCTGCAATAAGAAAAATGTCATCAAGTGATTTTTCTTCTTTGGCAACAGTGATTACTCCCTTTTTTTCAAACTGATACATAACACTTCCCTGTGCGCCCATGCTGCCACCATTTTTATTGAAAAC
>DATMOG010000051.1:0-5904 GCA_035568375.1 Candidatus Sulfotelmatobacter sp. | reverse complement strand
CTATAAAAGACAAGCTCTCAAACAAACAAGATTATTCATTTCAACAAACAAAAAACAAATTTACGACGCTAACAAATAACCAATTTTTTCCTTATCAAATTTAATACGTAAATCTGACATTCTGTTTTTCGGTCGCTATATGTTAAATGGATTTCTTGATAGAGAACGGGGAAAGGCACAACCTGAAATGGGTTTACAACTTGATACAGTATCACTTTTATTAGCGGATAGGCTGGCTGCATTTACTCCTGCTTTGTAATATTTTTTTAGAATATTACATATGGTAAGTAAGCCTCACGAAGCTGTCAAAATTTTAGAAGCCCGGCGCACTGAAATTCGAATTCTTGACATTTTGAATCTAACTGAGTATGATGAAGATATTCTTTCGGGGTTGGGTGTAAATCCTAATCGGTGGTAAAACCCACGAGTCTTACTTATGTGAGACATGATCTGGTGAAATTCCAGAGTCGACCGTATAGTCGGGATGAAAGAAAGAATAGATCCTTAGGTATTCTAAGGATAGTATATTGTGTTACCCCGAAAGGGGTATTTTTTATGGGAAAAACAACACCGTTGCTCATCTGCCATGAGTAACAGATTTTTAAATTTTGAGAATCGGTATCAAGCAAAAAGTGATACAAACTTAAGCAAATTAGGCATGTTATATACAAAAAAAATGAAACAGATTAAAGATATAAAAATTGCAATTATTTTCAGTTCATATAGACCTGAAGTTACAGACAATCTATTAAAAAACTGCATAGACACATTATACGAAAAAGAATTAACAAAAAAGCAAATAGATATTATTAAAGTACCTGGCGCATTGGAAATACCATTAGTGAGTAAAAAACTAGCCCAGAAAAAAATCTATGACGCAATTATTGTTTTTGGTGCAGTATATAAAGGGAAAACATATCATTTTGAACAGGTGGCAAATGAATGCGTACGGGGATGTATGAATGTTTCGTATGACTATGAAATCCCGGTTATTTTTGAAGTCTTGTGTGTTTATGATCAAAAAGATGCAATAGAACGGGCAAAAGGAACAGAAGATAATCGAGGTATTGAAGGAGCTTTAACTGCATTACGGATGATTGAATTGTTGCCTAAGCTATGAGTGAATTTGAAACTATTCCGGCGGCCATTGATGCATTGCGCAAAGGCAAAATGCTTATTGTTGTGGACAGCCCTGATCGTGAAAATCAAGCAGACATAATGTTTCCTGCAGAACTTGTTACCGAAGAAAAAATAAATTTTTTGATGCAAGTGTGTCGAGGATTTATTTGTGTTCCAATTACATCACAAAAAGCATGGCAGCTTGATTTACCTCCTATGGTTGCAAAGCAACAAAATACAGAAAAAACTGGTGTTAACTTTACCGTAACTGTCGATGCTAAAGATGTAACAGATTTTGGAATATCGGCAGCTGATCGAGTAAAAACAATTCAAACTATTACTAAAGGTAATTCCAAACCTACTGATCTGGTTCGTCCGGGACATATGTTTCCTCTTCTTGCTGCAGAAGGAGGATTACTTAAGAGACAAGGACATACGGAAGCAACGGTAGCATTGTGTGAATTGGCAGGTTTTCAACCTGTTGGTGTATTGTGTGAAATCTTGCGAGGTGATGGAAAAGTTGCGAGATTTCCTGATCTAATTAAATTTGCAAGGAAAAATTCTTTGAATATCATTTCTATTCACGATATAATTCAATATATAAAACACCAACCAGAACAAAAGCAGACAAAAAAATCTCTTGTATTAAAACAATCCTCATCCTCTCTTCCTACAAAATATGGAATATTTCAGATTACGATTTATAAATCGTTTATAGATAACAAGGAGCATGCAATTTTATCTATGGGAAGTCTTGAGGAACAACCTGTTCTTGCACGTATTCATTCACAATGTTTGACTGGTGACACATTACTTTCTTTGAGATGTGACTGTCGGGAACAATTACATCAAAGCATGCAAAAAATAGCGCAAAAAGGAAGTGGCATTCTCTTATACCTTAATCAAGAAGGACGAGGCATTGGTTTAGCAAATAAGATCAAAGCGTATGCTCTACAAGAAAAAGGTTTAGATACAGTAGAGGCAAATCATGCAATTGGTTTTTCGCCAGACATAAGAGAGTATGAAATTGCTGCTGATATATTACATGATTTTGGCATTAACAGAATAAATCTTTTAACCAATAACCCAAATAAGATAGAACAACTGATGATCCATGGAATACATATTAACAAACGTATTCCTCTTGAAATCACACCGCAACAATATAATAAGCAATATCTAAAGACGAAAAAACTGAAAATGAATCACCTGTTGGAAAATATGTAATTACTATGGAAGTAAACAAAGATGTACCTTTTTTAAAAGAAACGCTTATCCTTGCAAAAAAAGGCATGGGGTGGGCATTTCCTAATCCAATGGTTGGTGCAGTTATAGTAAAAAACGGAAAGATTATTGCAAAAGGTTATCATAAAAAAGCAGGACTACCTCATGCTGAAATTGAAGCACTACATAATGCAAAAAAGTCTGTGCAAGGAGCAACAATATATGTCAATTTAGAACCATGTAGCCATTTTGGGAAAACTCCACCTTGTGTCGATGCACTTATTGCAGCTGGAATTATTAAAGTCGTTTGTTGTACAAAAGATCCAAATCCAAAAGTAAAAGGACAAGGCATTCAAAAGTTACAACAAGCAGGGATTACTGTTTCTGTTGCACATTTAGAAAAGGAAGCACGAAGACTAAATGAAGCTTTTTTTACTTTTCATGAAAAAAAGCGACCATTTATTGCCATAAAATTTGCCGCAAGCTTAGATGGTAAAATAGCAACACGAACAGGTGACTCCAAATGGATTACGAATGAAAAAGCACGATCATTTGCCCGAAAATTGCGATCTGAATATCAAGCAATTCTTGTTGGTATCAATACTATTATAAAGGACAACCCTCATTTGGGAGTACGAATCCTAGAAGATAAAGATCCATTGCGTATTGTTTTGGATTCAAGACTCAGAATTCCTCTAACAAGTCAGGTTTTGCGGGATACAAATGTTCTCATTGTAACGACAAAAAACGCAGATAAAGAAAAAATAAAACAATTACAGAAAAAAAATATTACCTGTTTGGTATTTGATGCCAATCGAATACTCCTTCGTGATTTATTAGAAGAATTGCGAAAGAGAGATATTATTAGTGTTTTTGTAGAAGGAGGTAGTCAAATATTGGGAGATTTTGTAGATGAACAACTTGTTGATAAAGCCTACGCATTTTTTTCACCTATAGTTATTGGTGGAAAGAAGGCGCTGTCTGCAATTTCTGGAAAAGGTGCACAGACGGTTAATGAAGCACTCTTTTTAGAACAAGTTTCCTATACACAATTTGAAAATAATCTTCTAATAGTTGGTTATCCTAAAGTGAAGTGAGAAAATATATTATGCGTAAATCCCGTTCTTAAAAAACGCATGCCTCTTGTAGATTTTTAGAAGTTTAGTGAGCTCCTGACTAAAGACTAACCTTTTTGCAAACATAATCGATTATAAATAATGGTCTATAATAGATCAATGGAATGTATAGGTTACGGAGATATTCGACATTGCTCCTGTCGATTGCAGAAATCCCAATGGGGTTTGAAGGCCCAAGGATTTATGAACACGTTGTGTATTGTAGAATAGCAAATATTCCATACATTAGTAAAAATATTTTTGTCAACAGCCTCTAAAATTGGGTACTATGAAATTGGCGTAAAGGTAAGTGCTCGTTTTTCCATTAAATTAGAAGATTGATCAATTATTGATTATCAGTTATATATAGAGTATATTATCTAAAAAATAATCCTTACTCCTCCAAGATCTTCATAATCAAATTCATGCTCTTTATGAATAGAACCGATAAGAATACGACTTTTTCTAATGCGTAACTCTTTTGAAATTTCGTTAATTACTTTGGGACCGAAAGGTTCATTTTTGAATAATAATTTAATAGAATAGTGAGGGAATACTCCTGCTTTTTTTAAATGAGGAAGTGCATGTTTAAATTCTTCAAATGATTGTTTGTATTGTTTATTTCCACGAACATATGCATTATTATTACAATGAATAAGATAGATATGTCTTCCGACTTCATTTCTGTTGATATAATCAAGAATTTCGTACAATCGATCCAGATGATGGACAAAAACAATAAATTTGCCTGATGTTATATCTTCAAAATGTCGATGGATAAAATTATAAATAAGAGGAATGTTTTTAGAAAAGCGAAGCAAGCCTTTATAGATGAGATCTATCTTTAATGAAATAAGAACGATGATAAAAGCGGGGATGAAATAGAATAAAAAGAAATCAAGATTTTTGGGATTTAGTCGAATGTTGCCAACAATTCCAGCTGTAGTAGCTGCTAATGCTAAAATTACAACAACTAAAGGAGCATGATATGTTCGTTTAAGAGTAGCACGAGTTTCGCGCATAAGAAGATTTCCAAAAGCAAATAAACTCATCACTCCTAAAAATGCAATTGTATAGACACCAGCAAGAGAGAGTAAATCGCCTTTAGTTATTATCAAAATTGATGAGCAGAGAAGGAAGAAAAGGATTATGATATATGGATAGGAACCTTTTTTGGAAACTTTTGCCAAGATATTTGGGAAGCAGCCATCTGATGTCATACGATATATTAATCCACTGACACCAACATAGCCTGTAAGTACGGCACCTGCTAATACTAAAAATGCATCACCTACGACAATATATTCAAAGTATTTACCTCCAAGAATTTGTGCAGCATTTGCAAGTAGAAAGTCTTTTGATCCTACAATTTGGGAATACGGCATAATGACTAATGCAATCAATGCAATAAGTGGGTTAAAGATTGCAACTCCAATGAGCATATTCCTAAGTGTTTTTCTAAAAACATTTTTTGCTTGTTCCTCAACAAAATTAGCAGAACTTTCAAATCCAGAGACACCAAGTAGGCTAGCAGAAAAACCAAAGAATAATGCAGTAACGATGCCTCCAGTATTGGCAGTTATATTTTTCATGTGTGAAAAATTTTCGGCAAAATGCAATGTAGTGTGTGGTTGTGATACATAGAGTACCCCTAGTATCAAAAAGATACTCAGTATATAAATATGAAGTACGAAAATAGATAGCGCTACTTTAGCGCTATCCTTTACTCCAGAAACTACCAAGGCTGCAAATACCGCTAAAAGTCCAATAGTTATAGGTATGACAGGCAAAACGATAATAGAATGTACATATGCAACTGCAGTTTTTGCAGAGATAACTGCAGTTGCAATATATGAAAGAATTGTCATTGTGCCTGCAAATGACGCAATGCTTTTTGAACTAGCATTGAGTAAACAGTTATAGGCACCACCATTAATAGGGATTGCTTCGACTACTTCCGTATAGACACTTTTATAAAAATATAAAACAACAATAATTATTAACAGTACCAATGGTGCATAGACTCCAGCATAAAGGATTGCAATACTTGACACATAAAATGTTGAACTGAGGATATCGTTGCCACAAATAGCTGTAGCAAAGAACTGGTTTAATTTTTTTGTTCTTTTATGATGATTACTAAGATAATTTTTTATAATGTCCATCTAATAAATTATAGAGCGAGCAAGAGGGAAGAAACAAGAGCTAGAGCTATTATAAGGTATACGGTGTTTGATGTTTAAAGAGATTTTTTAAATGCCAGTCTAAAATTTTTTTTGCGTTTGGGTTGTTTTGCTCTTCAATTTCGTTAATACTTAATTTTCTTTCTGTGGCAAGAAAGAGTACTCGATCGGCTTCTTCATAGGTAAAACCAAATTGTCCTTCATCAGTTTGTCCTATCCATAATTCAGCACTCGGCTCTTGTTTTAAAATTGCTTCCGGCAAT
>DATMOG010000050.1:0-2175 GCA_035568375.1 Candidatus Sulfotelmatobacter sp. | reverse complement strand
GTTTTTTTTAACATGCTTCACGAAACTACTATATCAAATTAATTAAAATAATAATTAGATGCTAAATAAGATAATTGATTAATTATTTTATTCATATTATTGGCACAATTTACATATTTACCGCTTAAATACTGCGATTATTTTAATATTTCAGTGATTACGCACTATATAATTATATTTTATTAAAAATTGCCATTTATTTTTCGTTTTTTAGTTTTTAATACACTTCGAATAAATTTATTCTAGGATATTTTATTATTTTCGATTGATACTACGCTTATATAATTCAATATTCTCCATGGCTACGCCTGTCCCACGAGCAACACAAAGCAAGGAATCTTCAGCATTATGACAAGGTACACCTGTCATCTGCGTCATTAGTTTGTCAAAATTAGTAAGCAGCGAGGTTCCACCTGACATAACTATTCCTTTGTCGATAATATCTGCTGCAAGCTCTGGAGGACACTGTTCAAGCACTTCTTTAACACCTTTAATAATTTCTAGAAGGGTTGGCATGATAGCTTCATTAATCTGCTCCTCATCCAAAATTACTGTCCTAGGCAATCCTGTTATTGTATCTCTGCCTCTTACCTCCATAGATTTATATTCTTTCTTACCCTCTTCAGGAACAGCATTACCTATCTCGATCTTGATCATCTCAGCTGTCGTTTCTCCAATCATAAGATTATATTTGCGCTTGATATAAGAAGTTATTGCCTCATCAATTTTATTTCCTGCGACACGCACAGAACTATGCACAACCACACCTCCCAGTGAGATAACAGCTGATTCTGTTGAACCACCGCCAATATTTACAATCATATGCCCTGCAGCCTGAGCGATAGGTATCTTAGCTCCAATCGCCGCAGCCAAAGGCTCATCAATCAAATAGGCAGTTTTTGCCCCAGCAGACATGGTAGCATCAAGAACAGCTCTTCGTTCAACTTGAGTCACACCTGAGGGAATGCATACCATAACTTCAGGTTTAATAAAACGTCGTTTGCCACATACTTTGTCAATAAAATAAGAAAGCATAGCTTCAGTAATTGTATAGTCAGCAACAACACCATCACGAAGTGGACGCAATGCAATCACATTGCCTGGAGTTCGACCAAGCATCTCTTTTGCCTCATGTCCAACGGCGACAACATGATTTTCCTCAGCAGTAACTGCGACAACTGTCGGCTCATTCAAAACGATTCCTTCACCTACAACGTAGACTAACGTATTGGCTGTGCCAAGATCTATGCCAATTCGCTTAGTTGAAGGGAGTGAGAGATTAAACATAGGTGTAAAAAATCTATATCAAAATATGTATTATCTACATCATTTTTACTATTTTACGCTTGTTGTTAGATTACTATAATAAGTGGTCTTCATGCAAGTACTAATGTGGAACGATAATACTCCTCTACATTTAAGAAAGATACAAAAAATATTTTTGTCTTCATGCAAGTATCTCTTTTTAAGAGTATGAATATTTTAAACTAAAATAATAATTTTTAATACCTATCGCAATTTGTAAATACCTAATTGCTTCCCTTTTCTGAAACTCGTATAATAGCGCTAGTATGCAAAAGCCTCCTATGACTACTACTAATAACATACAGTTACAGTCTGTGAAAGACTTACATAAAGATCATCATCAACGTTCCGTCAAAAAACAAGTTTTAATTTCCCTTTCAATCCTTATTTTATTAATCACGGCAACTATTCTTCTTATCCTCTATGGAAAAGGCTACAGGTTATTCGTCCAGCACGGCGAGCCCACAATATCTAAAACAGGGATTCTGAACATTTCGAGTGATCCAAACGGCGCACAAGTTTTTATAGATGGCCATTTAACAACTGCAACAAATAATAGTCTTAACCTGACACCTGGAACTTATTCGATAACTATCGTTAAAGACGGCTATCTCGACTGGAAAAAAGATTTTCAAATCCAAAAAGAGGTTGTTTCCAACGCGTTTGCTACACTCTATCCCAAAGCCCCAAGTCTCCAAAGCATTTCGACATTTGGTATTAAATCAGCCATTCTTGACCCGACAGGTACCAAACTTGCTTTTAATATCGCTTCACGATCAGCTCTCCAAAATGGCATCTATGTCTATGATATGACCTCACACAGCTTCCCGATCCTTGCTGGCCAAAGTAGTACAACGCAAATCGTAAATG
>DATMOG010000049.1:0-17340 GCA_035568375.1 Candidatus Sulfotelmatobacter sp. | reverse complement strand
ATCTGATGCAGAAGGAAGCGTAAATATAGTGCCATCAGTACCAACAAATGTTAACGAATTATTTGCAGTTAATGTCTTCCCAGCAGCAATAGTTAATGTATTTGTTCCATTGTTGGTAATCGTAAGTCCATTGATGCTTGTTACTAGTAAGGTAGTAAAGGTCCCTGTATTTGCTGTCGTTGCACCAATTGTTCCGGGAGCCTTCCATGTACTTCCCAAAAGTTGATTTGCGTTGAGAATCCCTGTCCCCGAATACTGCAATGTTCCTCCAGTCCCAATTGTCATGATCGCACTTGTATTTGTTCCAGTAGTAATCCCAGAAAAAGGCACATTACCTACTGATAATTCCGAAACTGCTGTCCATGATGGTGAACTATCTGCACCGTTTGATTGCAAAATATACCCACTGGTTCCAGGAGTCAGTGCTTGGATAGCACTAGTTCCATTACCGTACAAAATGCCATTTGTAGCAAAACTTATTGCTCCTGTCCCGCCATTTGCTAAAGGCAGGACATTGCTTACTTTTGATGTAAGATCAACTATACTGTTGCATGTTGGACAATTAAGATCAAGTGTTCCCCCCAAGGAAACAGTACCACCACCGCTTAAGGGACTTGCTGTTGTAATTGTTACTGCGGAATTTACCAAATTGGTATTAATAATCCCTGCTGAACCTAAAGGGTTTGTATTTATTAGTCCGTTTAGAGTGGTACTATCAAAATTTGTTGTTTGTTTCACTCCATTTGCTGCAGTAGATAAGCCTTCTATCCCACCATTATTTCCTAACACGGCAATATCCCCCACATTTGTCCCTGGCTTTTTACCTTGCAAATATTGTGAGTTTAAATTTTGAATAAGTCCTGAATTTGTAACTTCTAAAGACGTATTAGATACTTTCAATGGTACGACTGGAGTCATTGCGTTACTGGAATTAAGTGCTAAAACATCGTTCATATCAAGAATTGCCACTTTTGAAATTTGCGTATACGACTCAGGATTTATATTTTTCACGAGACCTAGAGCAACTATACCTACCGGTTGTAGGATAGCTTGGATAGACGAGGAGTTATTCGATTGAGCTAAATTTGTTGCTACACCGAGTACTTGTTTATTTATAGTTGCTTGCGTTAAAGATGCAGAAACTCTCGTTTTCACAATACCCAGCCAACGCGCTGTTTGTACAGGAATAATAATAAACAATATTGCAAAAATAACTATTAATACTATGTATCCTGATAGTAAACAGCCAGTTATTATAAATATTTTTCGAAACGAAGATATCAAAGAAACAGTTTTATTCTGAATTTCAATCTCAGATAGAGAAGCTAACTCTGTAATCGTCAGCTCATGATGGGGTTTTATTTGTGCAATTTCTTTCGAGAAATAATAATCCTTCTGGCCTTCACGTTTTGCTCTATGCAAAATTCCTTGTTTTTCAAGAATTTTTATTTTATCAATTGAAACTTTAAGCAATTTTGCTACTTCAGTAGAAGAGAGATATTCCATAAAATGTGTTACAATTTTGTAACCTACTCTAGTTTATGGCTATTTTCCTCTTAAGTCAATCAATATTAATCTTATCTACTCTTCATCTATCAGCGATTGCTTATAGATTTTAGTATAGTGATAACTTTCTTTATTATTGAGGAGCTTTTTGCTATTAAATTTATCATTTACCTTACTTCTTCATACAAAGATTCTATTAAAACTTGAGACATTTTTGTGCGTAGATGAGGGAAATAAGAACAATTATTATTTCCTAGAATCTCTAATTTTTAATTCTTGCATTATTTCTTTTGGTTCAATATCTTTTGCCGAAAGCAAAACTAATATATGAAATAGTAAATCTGCAACCTCAAAAATAATTCTTTCTTTACTTTCATTTTTAGCAGCAATTACTACCTCAGTAGCTTCTTCCCCTATTTTTTGTATGATACGATCATTACCACCTCTAAAAAGAGAGGCAATATACGAACCCTTAGGCATATTTTTTTTACGATCCTCAATTATTTTGTAAAGCTCTTCACATATCATATATTTTTGTATAAAAACAGCTCTTATTACCAGTGTGACATACATTGCTACCGATTAATTCTACTGCAACAAGTATTGAATCATTATCACAATCAGAATATATTTGTTTTACTTTAAGTTTGTTCCCTGATTCTTCGCCTTTCATCCATAACATTTGTCTGCTTCTACTCCAGAAATAAACCATCTCCGTTTTAATTGTCTTTTGTAGAGCTTCTTTATTCATATACCCAAGCATATATACATCACCAGTGTGATAATCCTGAATTATTGTTGGCACTAGACTATTACCTTTTACAAAATCTATTGAATATTTCATATTAATTTCTTACTGGAATTTTTGATTTTTTTAAATAATTTTTGACGTCATTAATTTTCAAATCTCCAAAATGAAACAATGATGCAGCAAGTGCTGCATCGACATTCCCCTTTGTGAAAGCATCGGCAAAATCTTCCAATTTCCCTGCACCTCCTGATGCGATAACAGGGATTGTAGTAATAACATTTATTTTTCGAAATAACCTGATATCATATCCACGTTTTGTTCCATCTGCGTTCATCGAATTAATCGTAATTTCCCCGGCACCGCGTTCCTGGACTTCTCTTATCCAGTCAAGTGTCTCTCTCTTAGTATTTTTTCTCGCTTCCCTTCTTCCAGTATGTGAATAGACAATGTCTTTTCCATCTTTATATAATGAATCAATACCAATAACTATAGAAGGATAGTATTGTTGTGATGCCTCATTTATCAGGTTAGGATTTTCTAACGCCGCAGTATTTAAAGAGATTTTATCTGCTCCAGAAAGTAATAGAGCACGAATGTCTTCAATCGACTTGATCCCACCACCGACTGTAAAGGGAATAAAAATTTCCTTTGCTACTTTTTTAACTAAATCTAGCATAATATTCCTTTTATCAGCACTTGCCGTAATATCATAAAAGACGAGTTCATCTACTCCTTCTGCAGCATACTTTTTTGCAAGAGCTATCGGATCTCCGGCATCCTCATGATTGTCAAATTTGACACCTTTCACAACACGGCCATCTTTGATGTCAAGACAAGCAATAATTCGCTTAACCAACATGCATTACCTCCTTTAAAGTAAATTTATTTTCATATAGTGCCTTTCCAATAATGACTCCTTCAACTCTTAGCAATTTAAGTTTTTTTATATCTTCCAAAGAAGATATACCTCCACCGACAATAATGGGAGATATTGTTTGTTGCATCAACTGTTTGATTTCTGTAAAATTTGGAGAACTTAACATTCCATCTTTTATAGTATCTGTATAGATAAACCGTTTTACCCCTGCTGTCTGAAGCTCTAATGCTGTGACAATATAATTTTTTGACGTTTCTTCTTTCCAGCCCTTCTGAAGCAATTTACCACTCTTACTGTCTAAAGAAACTACAATCCTATCTGCATACTTAGTCAATATTTTTTGTAAATCTTCTCTATTCTCCAATGCTAAAGTTCCTAAAATGATTCTTTTTGCCCCTAATGAAAATAAGATTTTAACAGTTTGTTCGTCTCGAATGCCTCCTCCAATTTGTACAGGGACAGCAACACTATTAATAAGTTTAGCAACAACATCAAGATTCACTAATTTTCCTTCTTTTGCTCCGTCTAAATCGACAATATGTATTATGCTTGCTCCTTCTTTTTCAAAGCGTTTTGCAACAATGACAGGGTCATCTTCATAAATGACTTCTCGATTGAAATCTCCTTGTGTTAATCGAACACATTTTCCATTTTTAATATCAATTGCTGGAATGATTACCATACTGCCTCCCAAAAATTCAGTAATAATTGCAATCCAACATCTCCACTTTTTTCAGGGTGAAATTGAACTCCATAGAGATTATCCTTTTCTAAAACGCTACAAAACGTTATTCCATAGTCTGTAGTACCTTTGATTAAGCTTTCTTCTTTAGAATCGCAATAGAATGAATTGACAAAATAGAAAGAACTATTATTATTAATCCCCTTTAGGAGTTTTGAATTATTTTTACATTCAACTTGATTCCATCCTATTTGTGGGACTTTTAGGCTCGTATTAAATTTCCTTACATTTCCTTCTAGTAATTCCAGACACGTAACATTTCCTTCTTCACTCGAGGAAAGTAGCAATTGCATACCTAAACAAATTCCTAAAATCGGCGTGCCTTTTTTAGCATGCTCGATAAGTACTTTATCCATTCCTAGATTTTTAAGATTTTCCATTCCATGACCAGCAGCACCAACACCAGGCAAAATAAGAACTTTGGCATTTTCAAGTGCATCAATATCACTTAAAACTCTATAAGGAATTTCAAGTTTTCCCAATGCGTTCGCCACACTTGCTAGATTACCGAGCCCATAATCAATGACAGTTATCATAGTTTGCCTTTCGTTGAAGGAATTTGATCTTTCATTCGTTCATCAATTTCACAAGCCATACGAATAGCTTGAGCTGTCGCTTTAAAGATTGCTTCAATTTTATGGTGCTCGTTTTCTCCATTTTCGACTTTGATATACAAATTTACTTTCGCATTTTGAGCAAAAGCGTCCCAAAAGTGCTTTATAAGTTCAGTTGCTAAATCACCAACTTTTTCTCTAACAAAAGGACAATCAAAACGGAATGAATATCTCCCTGCAAAATCTACTGCTACAGTAGCTAATGCTTCATCCATTGGTAAGAGAAAAAAACCATATCTCTTTATACCTTTTTTATCACCTAATGCTTTTGCAAACGCTTCACCTAACACAATACCAATATCTTCAACTGTGTGGTGCTCGTCAATATATATATCTCCTTTTGCTTTAATATTCAGATCAAATAATCCGTGCTTTGCAAAAAGATCAAGCATGTGGGTAAAAAATCCAATCGAAAGATCGATTTCTCTTTTTCCAGCACCATCTATATTGAGAGAAACGCTTACCTCTGTTTCATTTGTTTTTCTCACTATTATTGCTTTACGATTCATACAACGACACCTCCTTGCATTAGTGTTTTATAAAAATCGCCATTGGTTTGCATAGAGAAAAATGTAACTCCAATATTCTTTGCAAATAGCTTGTCAGTAAGCCTATCTCCACAGACAAATGAATTACTTTTATCTATTTTGTTTTCTTTTAGAAATTTTTTAACAAGTCCTGTTTTAGGCTTTCTACAACCGCACCTTTTCGAGGGTAAATGTGGACAGATGAATATTTTATTAAACGTAATCCCATTTTCTTCAAATACACGTAACATCTTATTTTGAGGTATATCAAAATCAGCTTGTGGAAAAGACGCAGTTCCCAAACCATCTTGATTTGAAATCATAATAAATTCATACCCTTGTTTTTTAAGCTTTTTGAGTCCTTTAATAACTCCATCAAGAATTTTTAATTTCTCTATACTATCAATTTGAAAAGTATCTTGAGGTTCAAAAATAATCGTTCCATCTCGATCCAAAAAAGCATATTTCTTCTTATTGAAAAATTTTTTCAATACAACAAATACCTTATTATTTTGTTCAGGTTTACCAATTGTAATGCGAATACCATTCTTGAGTTTTTGATAATATCGAAGGGCAATTTTGCTTTTATCAAATAATTTTTTTAATAATTCATAATCTTCTTTTCTAACCTGTATAAAAAGAAAATTCCCATATCCTTTGTATACCCGTATATCATTTATAAGTTTTAATTCGTTATATAACCGTTCCCGTTCCGTAATTATTTTTCGTATGGAATTTTTGGCAAATGACAAATCTCCAAGGGTCGCAAGCGCTGCTTTTTCTGCTGCGATATTGACATTAAAAGGTGGTTTGATTTTTAGAATTTGATCTATAAACGATTTTTGTGCAATCGCGTAGCCAATTCTCAACCCTGCAAGTCCTGCCCATTTTGAAAAAGTTCTTATAATAATAAGATTTTCGTACTTATTTAATAAGGGTGTTGCAGTTGTTTTACTAAATTCATAATATGCTTCATCAACAACAACAAGTTTGCCGGTTTTTAAAATCTTTACTATTTCTTCTTGCGGAGTTACATTACCAGTAGGACTATTAGGATTAGTAATAAAAACTATTTTCACTTTTTCATCATTACATTCTTTAAGAATCTCAGAAATGTTTAGTGAATAATCGTCACTTCTAGCAACAAAAACAATTGTTCCTTTGTTAAGTTTCGTCGATATTTCATACATTCCAAACGTAGGTGGACAGATAATAACTTTATCTTCTACTTCCAATACAACTCTTAAAACCAAATCGATTATTTCATCTGATCCAGAACCAACAATAATATTCTCCACTTTTGATTTCGTATACCTTGCAAGGGATTGACGAAGTAAGGGATAGTCAGAGCGTGGATAATAATTTGCAAAAAGTTCTTGTAGCGCTTTTTGAACAACAGGAGACATGCCATAAGGATTTTCGTTAGCATTAAGTTTTGTTAATTCTTTTATGTCTTGTTTATACGAACTTACCAAATCCTCAGCAGAAGTTCCAGGAATATATGATTCCATTTGTGCAATATCTCGTCTTATAAACTGATTTATACTACTTTTCATATTTTTGATTTTGAAAAACGAATAGATACAGAATTCTTGTGTGCCGGTAATTGTTCAATAGCTGCAATTATTTCAACTGAATCTTTTATTTTTCGTAAACCTTCCTTCGTACATTTCTGCACTTGCATCCATTTTCCATAAGCATCAACTCCTAAAGGAGGATACATTTTTGCCATACCGCCTGTAGGTAAAACGTGGTTAGCCCCAGTTGCATAATCACCGGTTGCTTTAGCAGTCCAATCGCCTAAAAATACTGAACCAGCATTGATAATCTTCTTGACTAAAACATCAGGATTTTTTGTCATAATCTCTAAATGTTCCGGAGCATATTCATTTGTAAATTCTATTGCATCGTCAAGCGAATCAACTACTGAAAACAAACCATATCGTTTAAGAGATTCTCTCGCTCTTTTTTCTGTTGAAAGTTTGGATAATTGTTTCTCAATTTCTTTACTTGTTTGTTCTGCTATCTTTTGAGAAGTTGTGATGAGTACACAAGCAGAATCTTCACCGTGTTCACCATCTGCAAGTAAATCAGCAGCAATATATGCTGGATTCGCAGTCTCATCTGCAATGATAAATACTTCTGATGGACCTGCAGGCATATCTATGCTGATTGTTTCAAGGGCTAGCATCTTTGCAGCAGTAACAAATGAATTTCCAGCTCCAAAGATCTTATAAACATGAGGAATTGTTTCTGTGCCATACGTCATTGCGGCTATAGCTTCTGCTCCTCCTATTTTATATACCTTAGTTAAGCCGATCATGTCAGCAGCCACAAGTGTTGGAGCAGGAATTTGCCCATTCTTTCTTGCTGGAGAACACATAATTATCTCTTTACATCCTGCAATCTTTGCAGGAATAGCGCTCATCAATACCGAAGAGGGATAAATAGCTTTACCACCAGGGATATATACTCCAATTATTTCAATTGGCCTCCACTCTCTCCAAACAGATATTCCCTTTTCAGAATTTACTACCGTCTCTTTCTTTTCTCGTAACTGGGCACTGTGTACAGCAGTGATATTTTTTATCATCTGTTTTATTCCTGAAATAAATTCTTTACTTACCTCTCTGTATGCTTCCTTTATCTCCGCTTTCGATACTAAAAGCGATGTATAATTTTCTACTCCAAATCTTCTTGTATACTCATCAATAAGTACTTTATCGCCATACCTTCTTACAGCCTCCATTGTTTTTCGAACCTTAGGCATAATTTCAGAATTTGTTCCAGAGGAACGCTTAACGATTCTCTGGTAGTCTTTTGGTTTTATATCTTTTAATTTTGTAATTTTCATAATTTCTCCTTAAACAATTATTTTTTCAATCGGCAAAACAATAATTCCTGTTGCCCCAATCTGTTTTAGCCTCTCAATTGTTTCCCAAAATATATCTTCTTTAATAACTGTTTGTACTGATAACCATCCATCTTTTGCCAAAGGAGAAACTGTAGGCGATTTCAAACCAGGAATAATATTTTTAATCTTAGGAAGTACGTTTTTGGGAGCATTCATCATTACGTACTTATACTCTTTTGCACAAAGAACTCCATTAAAACGAGTTAGAAGTTTTTCAAGTAACACTTTTTTACCATTTATTAAAGTTTGTTCATTGGCAATTAATACAGCCTCTGAATCATATATTTTTGTTAAAACTCTTAAGTCATTTAAAGCTAGCGTACTACCGCTGGAAGTAAGATCAACTATAGCTTGCGAAACGCCTAATGCAGGTGTAATTTCTACGGAACCACTAATTTTTACTACTGCAACTGATATATTATTTTTCTTAAAAAAATCCTTTGTTGCATTAGGGTATGAAGTTGCAATTATCTTATCTTTAAGATCAGCAACATCTTTAACAGTTGATTCCTTTGGTACTGCAATAATTAAAGAACAAAAACCATATCGCAAATTCAGTAATTTTTTAACTCTTGGTCTTTCTTCATTAAGTATGTTTTGACCAAGAATACCTAAATCAACTATTCCAGAAGCTACATAGTCAGGAATATCATCGTCTCGAACATAAAGAATTTCCAAACGAAAATTTCTACATGAAGCAAATAGCTTCTGTTTATAGCTTTCAAACTCAAGTCCAGATTTTCGCAAAAAATCAAGCGTCTCATCGGTTAAACGCCCCTGCTTCTGTATCGCTAGTTTTAGATTTTTATTATTTAAGTCTGCCATATATTGTTACTTCCTTTGAGTGGCTGACGAGTAACGCTCTCGCCACTTTCTGTTCCACAAACAGACGTTCTACTTCTGAACTACAGCCACCATATTTTTTCCAATAAAAAACCTCTCGTTCATTTCCCACCACGAAAACCATGGTAAAAAAGGAACGAGAGGCAATAAAAAAGGACCTCCCGCGGTCCCATCCTTTGTTCTCTAAGGTATTACTCCCTAAAGCTCTTAGGCCGACTCCGCTGTGCTGACATCGACTGCTGTATTTAACGGTTTAGCTTCCGTAAGGCATTTTGACCTTCTGCTTCTGGATCGTGACTCCAGTCAAACGCATTTATTATTCAAATGTAATAAAAGTATACATGAGAAAAATTCATTTGTCAAGATTAACTATGGGATTCAAATGAGAGAAATTTGCTATAAATATTATTTAGCAAAATTTGTAAATTCATTACTAATTGGAAGTATACCGTGTCCTTTTTTTGTTAATTTATATACTACAGATAATTTATCTCATGTCTCTTCTTTTCTAACTACAATACCCTCCTGTTCAAGTTTCTTTAACCTGTCTGCAAGAGTTGTAGGATTGATGCCATTTATTGTCCGCTGGATTTCATTAAAACGCAAACCACCATCACGAAGGCTGAAGACAATACAAAGAATATGATCATCACCAAACAATTTGATAGCATTATTTAGTTCGTCAGATAATTTCCTACTAGTTGATAGTACTACAAAAGAGCATTCTAAACAGTGGAGTAAATACTGCTGATACATGCCAATACCCATTATGATTACTCTTGTGGGTATCGGTAGACCTATCGTAACAACTTTTAAACCGGAAGAAAAACAGGAACAAGCAGCAGAAAGAATACTTGAAGAACTCCATAGATGGGCAAAAGCTCTTTTACCATTACGAAATAACTACATTTCATGCCCCTCCGGATATTGCTAACTAATTTTTAGCACTTTATTAAGAAATTTTAAGGCTAATTTTAAAATAAAGCTCGCTTTTATTGGACTATAGGGAGTTTTTTTATCTAACAGTTACTCTTAATTTTTTCTAAAAGTAAATCAAATTTTGTAAATCCTGAAGAAGTATTCAAATGTCCACCATTTTTTATTTTAATTACACTTAAATGTAATTCAGTAGCTAAGTCCTTTGCTTTTTTCATTGAGACATAAGGATCATTCTCTCCGTGAAAAATATAAAAGCAATTTTTTCTTATATTACTCCAATTAAAAGATTTTTCATAAAAACTATTATTAATCTTATCAAATTTTCTTTTACCTAAATCGCTAATAAAACCTGATACTAAAAAAACACTATTAATAGGTTCTTCTCGTTGCTTTAATAATGAAAGAATAAATGTAGCTCCAATACTATGTCCAATCATAATTGTTTCCTCATTAATTTCTCCCTTAAACTTTTCAAATACTTTTAACCAACTATTTAATGATTGTCCCTCTGGTGTTGGAAACTTAGGAACAGTAACTATATATCCACATGCTTCTAATTCTTTTTTTAACCATGGTATCCAATTATCATTAGGATTTCCATACGCTCCATGAATAATAAACGCATTTTTCATAAGCCAATTATAGCAAATGTGAAGCTATCGGTTGGAGCTTCATTTTTACCGGTAGGATTATTTTTTAGATTACAACATAAATATTTTTTTGAATAATTGAAGTTTCCACTGCTAAAAACTAAGTACTCCCAAAAAAATCTTGACTTTTTTAAGAAAGCTTTTGCTTTAGATAATCATCAATAAGTTGTAAATCAATCAAATCTTTTGGTCTGCCTGAGGCTTCTTTCCATTTGCGGACATCTTCAAGTGACGCAAACATAATTCCTTCATATTCGATAGCTCGTGACAGCAACTCATTGAAGGTTGGAGCATAAGGACTAAAATCCCAAGTATTATGTGCCTCAAAGATATCTGAGGTTACAGGTTCATCTTTTGGACCTTTATATACTTTCTTCCATCCTTTTGCTTCTAAAGCTTTATACAGTTCTGACATAACAAACATATCTATATCTCTAGCTTCTCGAATCTCATAAACTGCCAATGGCGTTGCTCCATAAATAATGTATTGTCCTTTTGGAAGATTCAATCCCTTTATCTTTGCGATTACTTCAGCTTTTGTCATATTCCTTGATGCATCTATCAAATTGTTCTTTATCGAACAAAACTTTCCTATTTGATTCATTCAAAACTATATAGTGTTCCAGTTGAAATGGTGGTGTATTTACTGCTGCTAAACAAGTGATCATTAATCTACTAAAGAATACTGCATAGATTCTATTTTATAACCTTATATCTAATGTGTGTCACCATACTGGTCCCACTTACTTCAATCGGTTCGAGATTGAGATTAGGCACTGCCTCAAAAAGGCGAGTGCCCGCGCCAATGGTAACAGGAACTATATGTAACCATAGCTCATCGATAAAGCCAGCTTTTAAATATTGATTGACGGTATTTGCTCCTCCCATAATCTTCACTTTCCGGTTTTCTGCTGCTTCTTTGGCTTTTGAAAGCGCTGATGTAATGCCGTCAGTCACAAAGATGAATGTTGTTCCGCCTTCCATTTCTACCGGCTCTCGCTTCTTATGGGAGAGCACGAAAACAGGAGCGTGATATGGGGGATTGTCACCCCACCACCCTTTCCATTCCGGTTTATCTCTTCTTTCTTTAGGGCCAAACATATTATTACCCATTATGAATGCACCTGCATCTAAAATAGCATCTATTTCTTTTTTATGTTTATGCTTTTCCGGCTCAGCAAACATCCAACGATCCAATAAGTCTGAATCAAAATTGTCACCAAATGGTTTTTCGAAACTTTGATTTAGACCAGCAGTGAACCCATCAAGGGACATTGCCATCCCGGAGGTAACTTTTATTTTGTTCATATTATTATATTAACAATTTTTAGTTGATATTAAAATATCAACTTTCGATTCGAGTCGGTATTGAATTGCCCCGACAGATATATACGAACGATAGCTTCATTATCCAGAAAATAATTGCCTGAACGTAGAGAATACGGTTGCAGTCCTGCACCTCTTAGCTGCCGAGTCCTGATGTTAGTATAACTTCTCTCGAGAAAATTAGTAAGGCGTTTGAAGATATCGTGCAGGTTGATTTGATAAGATAACGATGGGAAAAAATAAAAACTTTATCTTCTTCTGCTAATTCAATTTCACTCAGCTAATAATTTCCTTTTCCTGACATAAAGGAGTAATAACAAACTAATTATCATTGCTGGTAGGAGAAAAAAGTATCTTAAAAATGGCAGTGTAAGATACACTATGACAAAGACTACCATTCTTCCAAGAACTACAGGAATATCACGAATGAGCATAAACTCTTCTTCGTTATCATTTTTAACTGTTCGATAAATTGTGCTGTAATACGCGACCATAAAGAAACTTAGAAAAAAGGATGCAAAAACTGTGATGCTGTAAGCACTAATCGGTGTTTTTATAAATATTCTAAGGATATAGAGAAGAAGCAAAAGAAAAGCGGTAAGAGGAATAAGTTTTTTTGCATGTTTATTGGCAAGCTTTCCAAACAATAACGTAAAAATTGAGCCACCGATTGCTTCTAAACTTCCAACAATTCCAGGAGTACTTAATGAGCCAATAATAAAAAATACATAGATACTCCAAAACCATTCTGACTCCTCTATAATATTTTCTAGAAATTCAAAAAGAAATATTGTTTTATTTCGTAAGAATCTTTTCCAGGCTTTTGAAAAACTTAGACTAATGTCTATTCCTTCATCTCCTACTGAAGCCAAAGGAACAAATGATGATAATAGCCCAAGAATTGTAAAGACAAAAATAGGCACAAATCCAAAAATTGGTATAAGGATTGCACCTACTAATGGTCCAAGGATGCCAAATAAATTTGGTAAAGCAAAAAATTTGGAAATATTGCTGCCCATTTCTTGATTATTGGAATGTTTTATTAAGTAAATATTCATTGGTATCCAATAAGCAAAAGTAGCAGTTCCATTAAAGACGGCAATTATTTCGGGGGTGATACCACTGGTCTTTATCATACTGAGTAAGATAAGGAATATGATTTGTAGTGGATAATAGAGCTTAAATGTATTTAATAAACCCCATTTTTTCATCAACGGAACAAGGACAAGGTATAAAAATAATAATCCAGTACCTTGAGATATGACATAAAAGAGAATTACTCTTGAGAGTGGATATCCTAATGTAAGCAAATATGCAGGTATATAAACTCCTATAATTGACCCTGCAACTGAATTTATTGTGTGGGCAATATAAACATTTTTAACTTTGTTCATTTATTAAATTATAGCTAATTTTTGTGGATATAACAGATGCATGAATTTTTAGTTTAAAAATGACGGAGGTTATAGGTAAGGATTGCTGGCTCTGCTCAACACGTTCAGAACCCATGAGTGGACTAAACCATATCAACCACAGCTTCAAATATATGTAACAAATTTTATATGCTTGATACTATCGAGTTATGATTTTTTGTATTTAAATAATATAAACTCCTTTTTGCGTGCATACTTTCTTCTACATGCATATCAATATCTCTACTGCTAATTGAATCATAATCAATATCCGTATAGCTCACTCGGAGTTTTTTGTGGAGGGTAGCTACATCCATGAGAAACGACTATTAACTCTTCATATAAGCCTACGCAAATAATCTCAGAGCTGGTAGTAGTGATACAATTCTCATTCATTATGCTAAAGCAAATTTACGACTTTTTGCCAATTTCAGGACAAGTTCATATCCACCAAACAAAACAATTGTATAGGTAAGGTCACCCATCAATGTACCCCTGAAAAAAAGAATTCCTGCGATATAACTTTCCCAAAGTCCAAGAATTGACCTGTCATACATGCCTGCAATCCATACCGCAGCGTTTGTTATAAGGAAGAATTGAATTGAACAAAAGAGCGCTGAAGCAATAACAGTTGCTGGTGATTTATGATTTTTTAGCCAGAGTCCAACAAGACCGGATACTAAAAAGCTACCATACACTGCCAGTGTTGTACTATGAAATAATGCTTGAGGTGGATAGATGTGAGAAAAATTGAACATCTGAGAGCTAAAAGGATTTACATATAACAAAAGATAGTCTGATAAGAGCATGACTAATAAAGGTACTACCAACGCATACCGGCGACCTAAATAAGTTCCGCCAAAAAGCGCCATTGCAGTAATTGGTGCAAAATTCGGCATATGAGGAATTAATCGAAAAAGAGCAGCAAGGAGAATAATAAAAAGTGGATTTATTAACTTCTTCATAGGTAAATTTCTTTTCAATCTTAACATAAATAGTTACTCATTTCTAGGATTTTTCATCCTTAGTCTATAAATCCTTACTCCATACAATCCTGCAAAAATAATGCCTAGCACTAAAAATAGCTTTGCAAGAAAGGAAGGCATAGGGGAATCCTGATGAGCAGCTTGCATAAGCGTACTTGGATCGTTACTTGTTTTTACTCCAAGCACTTTTGGTGCAGCTGTTGGGCTTAAAATTGGAGGATCAGTTGGGGTATCTATCACATTAGCAAGTGCTTGTGAAGTTTGTGTTGGTGTAGCAGTAGGAATTGCGGCTGGAGTAGGTGTAGGCGTTGCAGTAGGACTACTTGATGATGACTGACTAGATGCTGTAGGAGTTGGGGTAGGGATACTCGTTCCTGTTACTATTGGGGAAGGAGTAGTTGTTGGAGTTATCGATGTTGTTGGTGCTGGAGTGATTGTTGACGCATCAAATATTTTGATGATCCAATTTTTTCCTGCAAGCCCTATAAGTGCATGAGATGTAGTTGTAGAATTAGAAACAAGAGTACAAGCATAGTCAGGAGGATTATACTGACACGCTTGGAATCCTCCATCATTGGCTTGTTGAGATAATAACCATGTTTTGGCACTATTTGCTTGGCTAGAACTTTGCATTCCCAATACATTTAACGCCATAATTGCCCATGTTGTAGAATCAGAATCGGGAGCCGTAGTATATGTGCTTGTATCATAAAGAAAGCCGCCACTTTTATCTTGAGTACTTAGCAAGTATATTTTTGCGTTGATTATTGCGCTATCTAAATTAGTATTAGCAACACCATAATTCTTTGCCGCAACGAGTGCTTGGATTGCTGCTGCGGTATCATTGCCATCACTACCGGCAGTTGTTGAATATCCAAATCCTCCATCTGAATTCTGGTGAGAAAGAATAAACGACAGACTATTTGTCAAAACAGGATCGGCTTTATCTACTCCACTAGAGATGAGCGCTAATACACCAAACCAATCATCTGTAACAGATGAGGTATCTCCAATTTGCTTACTATTGTAGTATGTCGACGATTCGAGTGTTGTAACATAATTAACTCCACCAAAACTATACGGGTTTTGTCCGCTTGCTGTTATTGCTAAAATCCATTTTTCCCATTCGGTTGCAGCAGATGAATTCGTTGGATGATTATGTAAAAGATAATCATTTAAAGAGTTATTTTCACTTTTAACAGTTACTATATCTATTCCATTTGCAGAAAAGGCAATAGCAGCCCAAGAAGAAGCATCACCAGTAGAACCACCTGTTATTTGCCCTGTTGTATCTTGTTTTGCTTTAAGATAATTAACTGCGTTATCAATGTTCATATCTGCAAAGATTTTTGCAGGATAGATATTGAGCGTAAGCAATAATAAGGCAATAATGATTGTTTTTATTTTCATAGTTTTATCCAAACTTCCAAGTAATAGAATCTCCTGCATTTGGAGTATATAAAGAACAACCTTGTGGCGTTTTATCGTTTACTGATACTGTCCAGTTATTTTGATAGCCATTAATTTCTCTTACATATGCACTGTGCATTGTTGACATATATGAATTATCAAACGTTAATGATTTGATCTTTCCTTCATTTTTTGCTTCTGTCAGATTATCGCAGAGATTATTCCCACTATTAAGATTTACAGTAAAGTTGAGTGTTCCATCCGGCTCACGAATTTGTATATTTACTATAGGCTTAGGAGTACTAGTTGGAATTGAAGTAGAAGAAGACTTTTGTGTTGACGCACCTTGTACGTTACTAGAAGAAACAGGTTGATTAGTTTTTATAGTCTGCGTTGGTGTTTGAGAAGAAAAAGTTATTATCTTTCTTGGAACGCTAGTTACGTAGGTAGTAGGTGTCTGTGTTGGAGTACTGGTAGGAGATTTTGTTGGAGCAGCATATGAAATTCCTTTGACGCTAGGCTTTGTATTTACATTATGGTTTTGTGAGTAAAATGCAAATATAACAGATGCGAAAAGAAATACTCCAGAAAGCATAAGCAAAGGTGAAGTTTGCTTATGCTTTTTCGCTATTTTTGATAAAAGGTGAATATGCTTCATTTAGACCTCTTTTATCAAGTAAGTAAAAAGGTCTAAAGAATAAAAAAACTTCTCGAGTGAGAAGTTTAGAAGTATTATTAGACTTCTTTTCCTTTGCTCGAAGGATAGAGTGAACAAAGTCAAAAGTCTGCGATCTGACTGTACAGTTACGGCATAGCGCTGAATTTCACAGCTTTCGGAACTTTTGACCGGATTAAATTATTGAAATTAATATACCATAACAGTATGAATACTTGTCAAGAACTATTTTTCCGAGTCTGGTACAAAACTCATGGTAAGTTGTTTGAGTGTGGTATTGGGCATGATAAATATCTATGCCTAGCATAGCAGAAATAGCCTCGTTTTCATAGAGATTAATCAGCCAAAAGCGGCATCCTTACTGTTTGGAGAATTTGAGGGTGTGAATCATGAGGGCAGCGTTGCGATGCTGCCCATCTTGGCTGAGCATATCAGTCGAGACCCATTCTATCATTAGAGTAGCATTTACTTTAATAGCTTAACTTATACAAACAAGAATTGCGGTTTTGCGTTTTTTGAAGTTAAAATGTTGAGCTGGTGAGTTTACCCGTAGGCGGAACCCCATATTTGCAAGTTTACTTGCAACCTATGAAAAACTAAAGAAACTTGGCCTCATTTATTATAAAGAAAAAGTAGTATTTCTTCATATAAAGAAGACTAAACTTCACTAATAACATCAAATCCTTTGAAGCTTCCCGTAATTGCTAATCCAATTATCTGCCCACTCACTAATTTTTTATCTTTTAATTGTTTCGCAGTTTCATTTAATGTCGATCCAGATCCAACAGCATCATCTATTAAAAGCACATTTTTATATTTCCTGGTATCATCAACGATGATTGTATGTTTAGCATTCTCGATGCGGTCTTCAAGTCTTGGTAGTGTTTTTTGAGGAATAATAATATCAGTTTTAATTTTTGTCACAGTAAGAACCTGTACTGGAAGATTTAATTGTTTTTCTAATTCTTTCATGAATTGTATCTCTCTTTTTACTGTGGGAGGGACAAATAATATGCCATCAACTTTATATAGCAAGCGCAAAACAGAATGACAGGTATTTGATATAGTAAGAGAGTGATACAAATAGACCTGTCCAAAGAAGAGAAAGAGATGCTACAGGCATACTTCAAGACTTCACCAATAAGCCTTATCAGATTAAAAGCACAA
>DATMOG010000048.1:0-5612 GCA_035568375.1 Candidatus Sulfotelmatobacter sp. | reverse complement strand
CCAAAAAAAGTTAACAAACCGCCAATAATTCTAACAAGGCACAAACTTAACTGGAAATCTCCAATTGATCATCCATGGAGAAAACTTTACAAAGCTAAGGAATAATGGGGGGGGTGACATTTCTATTCTTGTCCGACAGGGGTAGCATAAAAATGTTATTTTTAAACTTCACTTGAACCTTTATACACTTTTGGTGTAAGCCAATCAAGCGGAGGCTTTTCATTCTGCTCATCAGGTAATTCAACCCGATCACCGTACTCAGGCATTGCATTAGATTGCATAGGCTGTTGAACAGCTTGTGGCTGTCTTACAGATTCTTCTTGCTGCAGTTGTGTTACTTGCTGTTTTATCGAAGGAACAGATTGTTGACTGAGAGTTGTTGCTGCTGATTGTTCATTATACTGTGAGTAACGAGTTGTAGACTGATTGTTCATTCGTTGTGCACCATGTTTCATCAAAAATGCTGAAATTTCAAAAGCAAGCGAACTTGCCCGTGGATCTTGAAAATTATTGGTAGCATTCATAATACCACTAAGCAAATTTTGTGATGCATCTTGCTCAAGAGTAAATCCGAGAGTCAGAACAATATCACCGACATGTTCACTTACAGATGATGCATCCGGTGAAACCAATACGATATCTCCATAATTTTGGTTATTAGGATCGTTATCAATATTAATAATTGAAATATTGGCAAGTTTTTGCGAATCAATCACATCACCAATTTGCTCAAGACTTGCAGCTCCAACAACAAGCAAAAGATCAATACTACCACTGCCTCTGTTATAACGAACATCCTGTTCATCAAAAGAAAGACCCTGCTCAGAAGATTTAACAATAATATTAAGGAAATTATTTTCAAGTGTGTAAGAAACCTTTTCAATTTCTCCTTCTTTATAAGGAAAAGAAACTACTAAATCCCCAGCATCACCGCCAAAATTTCGTTGGACTCTATCGATACCAACAAGTGAAGAAATTTCTACTATAGGATCTGTTGGACTCGCGATACTTACTCGTTTATTGGCACTTTTAAGCAATAAATATAATGAAAGAGCTGCGCCCATTTCATCTATAGAAGGGTTTTGACCGACAGCAATACCAATACTATTACTTTTAGCAATCGCGTCTTTGAGTCTTTGTAGTGTTGTCTTATCCATAGTTTATAATATCTGTAATAATCCGTCCTCAAATATTAACTATGGGATAGTATCACATCTCCCACTTGAATGTCAAGTCCACCATTTAAGACAAGCCCTGCTTCATGACCTTTTTCAACTTTTGAAGTTGCATTTTTCCCAACGCGCAGGGAAGTAATAGTAGTTTCACCAATGACCACATCATCCCGTAAGATACGTAATCGGTCTCCTCGAGCAATTCTTCCATCAAGGATAGCAATACCATAAGCAAACGTCTTTTCAAAAGGAAATTTAGCAAGAATTTTAGCACTGCCGAAAATTTGTTCCATTTGTGACTGAAGCTTCCCATCAAGCGCATCTTTTATCTCATCAAGCAATTCATAAATAATTTCATAATTCCGGACGAGCACTTTTTCAGTATAAGCAAGAGAGACTACATCAGGCTTTATTTTTGTATTAAAGCTTAAAACAATGCTTCCTGTTGCTTTTGCTGTCAAAACATCGGCCTCATTCACTTCACCTGTTCGCTGATGTATTAACTTAATCCCTTCGGGCAATGCATGAATGATTGCCTCAAGTGACCCCTGCGTATCGGCGATAAGAATAACAGCAATTCCCTTATGTACTTCTTCTCTACGATAATCCATCTCACGAGTAAGTGGCTTTTTCTCTTCTTGAATAGCGACTGTCTCAGCAGTTTTATTTTTAATTAAGCTTCCTACCGCAGGCACACTAGTAAAACCCAAAATCTCGACTGCATCGCCAACTGTAGCTGATTGTACAGGTTTTCCATTGGTATTAAAGAGTGTCCGGACTTTAAACATTTGCCCGTCAATTTGCACATCTTCACGAACCTTGATCGTACCATTTTTGATAATAACCGTTGCCTTGGCACCTGAACGGACATCTAATTTAGATTCAATCACAACTGCCTCAAGAGGATTATCGCTATTGAAATCCTGGGCATAGGTGGGTTTTTTGTGCGTGTCAAACAGTAACAAAATTAAATCCAAAAGTTCTTTAATATTAAAATTTGTCTTCGCCGAAACTTCAATAACCGGTGTATCACCACCATAACTTTCAAACTGAATTTGTTCTTTAAGTAATTCTTGTTTTACTTTTTCGGAATTTTTGGTAGGAAGATCCGCCTTGGTGAGGACAACAATAAAAGGTGCCTTTGCAACTCTTAAAGCTTGGACACTTTCATGAGTTTGGGGTTTAACACCGTCAACGGCTGAAACAACCAATAAACTCAAATCAGCAGCCTGAGCACCACGGCTTCGCATTTTAGTAAAGGCTTCGTGCCCTGGTGTATCTATAAAGGTAATCCAACGGTTTTTCTCTTCATGAACGATTTCAACTGAAGACGCACCGATTTTTTGTGTTATGCCACCTTTTTCGCGCTCTGCAATAGAGCTTTTACGGATTGCATCAAGAAGTGTTGTCTTACCGTGGTCAACATGACCAAGAACAGCTACGACTGGTGGATAATTCCCCTGTTCGGTGTTTTGTCTTGCTGTTGTATTTTTGTCTGGCATAATTCACTCCTTTGAACTAAAAATTGCAATTTAAAGTTAAAAATTCTGACTTTCAAACTACTGTTTTGCATTTTGCGCTTTAAATTTTGAACTTGCGAAGGAATTATTCTTCGTTCTTCTCGTTGGCTTTTGCGGTTTCTCCTAATTCTTCATCCGAAGACACTTCAGACTTTTTGTTTTCTTCTAGTGCAGCTTCTTCTGTTTTTGCACTTACTGCTTCAGCAGATACTTTTTCTTCTTCTTTTATTTCATTAGCTAAACCGCCTTCACCCTCAATTTCGATTCTATACTGAGTTAATTTATATGCTAACCGGACATTTTGTCCATCTTTTCCGATTGCTAAAGATAATTCATCTTGTGGGACAAAAACACGTGCCATTTTTTCCTCTTCATTGATCTCAACTCGAACATTTTTTGCAGGTGATAATGCTTGAGCAATATATGTTTTACTATCATCAGACCATTGAATGATATCAATTTTTTCAAGACCACCAAGTTCTTGAATAATTGCCTGAACACGAACACCTTTTTGTCCAACACAAGAACCAACTGGATCAATACCAGGCTGTGCTGAAAAAACAGCAATTTTTGCTCTATTACCTGGCTCTCTGACAACAGCCTTGATTAGAACACTTCCCTGTGCAACTTCTGGAACTTCACGTTTAAATAAACCTTCGATTAAACCATTATGTGCTCGAGAAACAACAATCTCTTCACCTTTTGCGCCTTCACGAATTTCTGAAAGATAAATAGCTAATCGTTGATTAAGATGGTATTTTTCATTTGGAATTTGCTCGGAAACAGGCATAATTGCCTCAGCTTTTCCGATATCAACAATGACATTTGGACCAGCAAAACGCAATACCATGCCATTAATAATGGTACCAATCTTTATACGATAATCAGTAAAGATTGCCTCTTTTTCCTTTTCACGAATTTTCTGAAGGATGACCTGCTTTGCCGTTTGTGCTGCAATTCGGCCAAATCCAGGAGGAGTAACATTCTCATCACCATTAAAAATCTTTGCTTCTCCAGTATTTGGATCAAGAACTGCACGATATTCTTCAACTTCAACACCAGGATGATCCTTACGATAGGCTGCCAAAATAGCATTTTGGACGGTATCAAGTACAATAGAAACATCAACTCCCCGCTCGGAAGCGACTTGATTTAAAGCTAATGCAAATTCACTACGTTGTATTGCTGGCATAATAGGCTTAGTATACCAGATTAGAGGGTTTGCTTCAACCACTGGTTACACAATCCCTATATGAAAAGCACCCGTGCCATCAAGGGAGAAGGTTACTGTTTTGCCTCGATCAATTTCCTTAGTAAGACGCTTTTGCGCAATAATATCTTCAATGGTATCCTGAATATACCGACGAAGCGGCCTAGCACCGAAATCTTTATCAAATCCTTCCTGTACAACTTTTGCTATCACTGCATCATCAAAATAAATCTTAATGTCCTGCTCTTCCATTGTTTTTTTCAACTGATCTAATAATAATTTGACAACTGCAGTTACCTGATCGACACCCAGAGGTTTGAATATCACAACATCATCAAATCGATTAAGCAATTCAGGTTTGAAAATACCTTTTGATTGTAATTGTTCCAACAAACGATGCTCAAAATTGTTGTCTATCTTCGTTCCTTTCTCTATTTCCTCACGAATAAACTCGGATCCGGCATTAGAGGTCGCAATAATAATTGCATTACGGAATGAAACAGTATTGCCTTTATTGTCAGTTAATCGTCCGTCATCAAAAACTTGTAAAAACAAATTATGAATCTTAGAATTTGCCTTTTCAAACTCATCTAAAAGAATCAGCGCTGCCGGATTATCATGAATTTTATCAGTTAACTCACCTCGTTCATTCCCTTCACCTGGAGGAGCACCTAACAGACGTTTTAATCCATCCTCATCCGAATACTCACTCATATCAAGTCTAATCATATTTTTCTCGCCGCCATAATAAAAAACTGCAAGAGATTTAGCTGTTTCGGTTTTTCCAACACCTGTTGGTCCTAAGAAAAGGAAAGAAATCGGACGTTCACTCGTTGTCATACCTGACCGAAGACGGCGCATTGCTTCACTAACAACTTTTATTGCATCATCTTGAGCAATCACCCGCTCATGTAATTTGTCTTCCAAATGCAGCAATACTTGAATCTCATTACCTGTTGGGAGAGCAATAGCAACATGACTAGTTTGTTCAACCTTTTTAACAATATCTTCTTCTAGAACCATTTTGTGATGAGTTCGTTCATAATATTTTCGATCTGGCATCCGTGCAACAGCATTAGAAACATCTTCAAGAAGAGACACAGCACTCCCTGGTAAGACTTCATCTTGATAGAATCGCTCAGAGAGCTCAACCGCACTGATTACCGCTCGATAACTTAAAACTACTGCATATTTTTTTTCAATATGTTCCGCCTCCCCTAACGCCATCTGAATAGCATTGGCTTTCTCAGGTTCTGCTAATGAAATAACCGTAAAAACTTCTTTTAAAGCATTTTTTTCCATATAGGTTTTATATGCTCCTGTAGACATTGTGGCGATAATCGGCATCACACCACCTTTTAAATATGGCAACAGTGCACCAGATAGATCTAAAGCGTACGATGAAGCGCCCAAAATATTTTGGAAATCAGAGATATAGAGAAAAACATCATTGGAATGAGAAACTTCCGCAATGATTTCCTGTAACCGTGATTCTAAGTCATTACGATTCGTTGCACCTGCAGTTAATGCTCCCACTAACAATTGTAAAACTCGCTTATAATTCAACCATCCACCCAAATTCCCTTCAAAGCTATGATACGCAAGTGCCTTAACTAGATTTTCTTTTCCTGAACCAATATCACCAATCAATAAAACATTATTATTTTCAGCTTTTGTCAAAGATTCAAGCATTATTCCAAACTCTTTTTC
>DATMOG010000047.1:0-2979 GCA_035568375.1 Candidatus Sulfotelmatobacter sp. | reverse complement strand
CTATAAAAGACAAGCTCTCAAACAAACAAGATTATTCATTTCAACAAACAAAAAACAAATTTACGACGCTAACAAATAACCAATTTTTTCCTTATCAAATTTAATACGTAAATCTGACATTCTGTTTTTCGGTCGCTATATCTAGTAATAATAGATATTACTTGTGGACGAATTTCTTTAATTAATTGATGAATTAACGATAGATTCTGACTTTGTTTAGCATAAAGTAACATTTGCCCGAGTTTTGTCTTACCGAATCTTTCAATGCTATAAAAATCCAAATAGAATAATTTATCGAGAAAAACGTTTTTAAAAGTCTTTTCCATTTTAGGCATACCATCAATAAAATTATTTTTCCGAAATTTATCAAATTTTTTAAGAGTAGCAACGTATTCGTTTGCGGTCTTCTCTGGGTCTTGTTTTGTCTTTTCACACCAAGCAAGAAACCCTTTCCAGCCTAAAATTGATTGTCCGGCAGGAGAGATAAAGAGATAGCGTTCATTAATAAGGGATTGTGTTTTTTTATCAATATCTTCAATCGTGAAATTTTCTTTTTGGGATTCTAATAAATAATAGACTTTCGGGGGATGTCCAATTTTTCGAAGGAGCTTTTTATCATAAAGATTCTTGAGTTGTTTACGCACTGCTCGAGGAGTTATTTCACTAAAATAATCTGACAATTCTTTTCCAGTTGCCTGTCTATTTTTAGTAATAAAATCTAGAATTTTTTCTGCAGTGAACATAAAAGAAAAGTTCCTAGTTCCTAGTATATTAGGAACTTTGAATACTGTCAATGTTTAATTTCTGTGCAAAATCTGGAAATTGGCTGAGAGTGTCGGTCTAGGCCAGTTCTATCGTTATAGTAGTATTTACTTCAATTACTTAAATTATTGACATTTATACAAAATTTAAGTAAAATAAGGCTATCATCAGAGAGAAACGAACATATAACTACGTGTTATATGCAACGCCTCTCATTTTTTATGCTTTTAATTCCAATTTGTCTTTATCAAAATTAAGAAAGACTTTTTCTTTTTGAAATTTACGAAGTAATGATGACTCTGTTTTTGCATTAGGAATAATAATTTTAAGCAACTTTTTATTTTTTTCTAAATATTCATGTAGGCAATGAAAATCTCCATCTCCCGAAACGATAACTGCATTATCATAATTTATATATTCGATTGCTACTGCGTGAAGCACTAGCTCAGCATCAACATTCCCTTTTGGCTTGCCTTGTCCATCCTTGACTGTGGGTTTAAAAATTAAGTGATAACCATATGTGCGTAAACTTTTATACATAGGTTCATTTGCCTTTATGTAACCTATGAAAAGAAATGCTTTTTTAACATGATATTTATCTGATAAATATTGTCTAAATTTTTTGAAATCTAACTTCCATCCACTATAAGTTTTCTTTCCGTTTTTATAAACATCTTTACTTGTACCAAGATTTAAATTTTGGCTATCAATAAATGCATATGTTGTTTTATGTTTGTCACTCATAAATATTTATTATTTATCATCTTTTGCAATTGTTTTAAGAAAAGTAATATATGCTTCAATTTTACCAACTTCTGACTTTGTAACATCGCCTGGCAAGAGAATCACTGCTTTAACATTTTCTCTTAAGGGAAGTTCAAATCTCGTCGTATTATTAGTTGTGGATTGATCACTCTCTTCATCTATTGGTTGATCTTTCTTATCTAAAACATTCTCTGAATCTTTTTTTTCTATTTTTTTCCTGATTGCAATCGTTGGATTCCATGAATTCATGTTGGTAGTATTCATTCCATACTTTTTATATTCCGCGATTACTTTTTTAATCCTACTTTTATATGTTTCAATTGAAGAAACAGTCATACTAGTCGGATCTTTTTGATATAGTGTATGAAAGATTTGATTAATATTTTCAAGCAGTTTATCAAGTGAAGCTTTTTCTTCATCGTTAAGCTCTGCTTCTATTTTTCTAAGTGCTCCTCGAAGATTATTTGCGGTTGTAATTGGATATTTTCTGTTCTTTTCCGCGACATCAATAAAACTAAAAAGCGACTGTAAATTATTCATAAAGAAAATGTATCAAGAACCTTGATTAATGTCAAGATGATAACTGATTAAACTTGATTCCGTCATCTTGCCTTGAATATCAATCAGTCATCATGAAAATCAATTTTAAAATTACCGTTAATAAACAGAGGAGCAAGTCTAGAACCACAAGATCATTATAACTACTTACTTTGCTGATATTTTATAAAAATTTATTGTCTAAATTTAGATATTTTCTGCTTTTAGTTTAGCTTTGAAGGTAATGAATCGCAGCTTTAGGGTTATAGTCCTGATTGCTGAGCGTGTCGGTCAAGACCCATTCTATCATTAGAGCCACTGTCTCATAATGAAGCTAAATGAGACACTATAAAAAGGATTATTCATTCTTAAAATAAACAGCTTTTGATTTGTTTTTATAATATTGATATAGTAAAAATATGGATACCATTCAATTTTCTGAAGCTGAGCTACAACTAATTCAAGGATTAAAGCTTGGAGAAAAAATTACACGGCTAGTAACTCTTGTTGAAGAATTAGACACTGAAAATGGACTACTCCAATCTGAAGTAAAGATACTAAAATAAAGAATTATTTTATGAGAGAAGTAAAAATAGACGCAACATGGAAAAAAGCTTTAGAGAAGGAGTTTTATAAACCATATTGGGAACCACTAACTACATTTGTTCGTAGCCAATACACTACAGCAGTTGTCTATCCACCTGCCCCAAATATTTTTCGTGCTTTTGATCTTTGCCCTTTTAACTCAGTAAAGGTTGTTATTGTAGGACAAGATCCATATCCTGGACGAGGACAAGCCAATGGCTTAGCTTTTTCTGTAAATGAAAAAGTAATACTCCCTCCCTCGCTCCAAAATATTTATCAAGAAATCCACAATGATCTGGGAATCACCCCAACATCTTCGGGAGATCTCTC
>DATMOG010000046.1:0-63608 GCA_035568375.1 Candidatus Sulfotelmatobacter sp. | reverse complement strand
CAATGTTCATATAAAGCCACAGGGAAATATTTTTATTCGTGGACCGGGTGAAAAAGATTTAGGGATACTCAATGTTAATAGTGAATTAGGAAGCATTCTACCGGGTAACAAACGAGCCTTTAACAGTAGATGGACAGATGGTTTTCTGGTCAATGAACCTATTATTCAAGATGGTGAGCCGAAGGTTGATCAAAATGGAAAACTTATAACTCATCTTGTGGTTAATTGGAATAAAATAACGAGCTTTCGTTTTGGTAAATATACCGCTCATTTGCTCGCTGTTTATGATAATGGGACGAGAGATATTACCATTGAGGCAATAACAACATTTTGGGTTATTCCCTATACTATGATTTTTGGTATAGTCATTGTTCTTATTGTATTAATAGTATTGATTCGATATCTGCTTAAACAATATGTTAAAAAAGAGCTTAAAAAGTATAAAGCAGTAATTGATAAATGATACTAAAAAATAACTATTATTCACTTCTTTGCATTTTTTTTCTTTTTCTCATGGCTTCTTTACTTTTCCCAAAAGGCATAACTGCACAAACTACAAAAAATCTTATTAGCGTAACACCGTCATTGATACATCTTGATTTACAAACTGATGCCCCTGAAACTGAATTAGTATACACAAATGACACTAACCAAACTATACTGCTCACATTGAGTGCAGCAGATTTCACTGAGCTTGAAGATGGGTATACCCTTTCGTATCTAGAGGGGAGAAATGCAAAAAATTACCGATATCGACTTTCAGAATGGATTACTTTTGAAAAACAAATACTTACAATCTCTCCTCACAAAGCGGAAAGCGTGAAAGTATTTATCAATAAAAAACACTTAACTCCTGGAGGACATTATGCAACAATTCTTGCTCGTCTCATCAGCAAAAAAGATAATAAAAATATTCAGCTGCAAGGAGTTTTATCCAGTCTCCTTTTTATTCGAACAAATACTGGTCAAGAAAATGAAGAAGCACTCATACAAAGATTTTTTCCTGTCCAAGAATGGTTTGCTTTTCCAAAAACATTTTTACTACGTTTTCAAAATACCGGTAATAGCGAGCTGACACCTTATGGAAGTGTCACAATAAAAGATTTTTTTGGGTTTACGATTGCTAAAGGAACACTCAACGAAAGCTCTGCTATGACACTTCCAGAAAGTATCAGACAGTATGATATATCCATTAGAAAAACGAGTAATATATTACTTCCTGGTATGTATACAGCGACACTGTCTCTTCATTTTGGAAAAACACAAAAACAACGCACGCAATCTGTGCAATTTTTCTCTGAAGGAATATTTCCAGTGATTACTGTTAGTGGCATATTGTTCATAGTAGTCTTTTTGTTTTCTTTATACACAAAGATAAAAAAATCAAAAAGAGAGTGAGAGGAGTATTCGATTATAAATAGGTTCTATATCTGCAATCGAATTTCCTGAAACTGCAAGGGTATATATCATTCCATTTGTATAAAAAAAACATGATTTTTCTGCTAAGTCTATCGTTTTTGTAAAAGCAATTCCTGTACTACTTTGCACTTTTAGTGAATTTTGTTTATATATATTTTTCTGATTCATTCTTAAGGAAACAGATGGGTATTCCTCAAGCGTTTGTATATCAGGCATTTTTATAACTTGTATACTGATTGTTCCTTCGTGATCCACCATGTTTCCTTGGAAAGATGCAACTATTTGTGCTGATGGAGATGCTATCTGATAACGAGTAATTGCCTTTGGGTAAGAAAAATGAATATATTTCCCATTATAAGTAACCCATTCTGTTGCTATTTTTTTATCTTGCAATTGAGGTTCTCGATTGAGTAATTTTGTTAAACTGGCAACTTTTTTTTCATTTGAAAGCGCATCGTGTAATGGTTGGTTACCTTGTGAAAAAAAATACCAGCTTAAGCCTAGAATAATAATTGCTAACCCGCTAATCCAACGTTTCATAATATCTATTATTCCATATATTTTCTTTCCTTCATAGATTACTTTTAAGCCTTTAGTCCTTGCTATACAATAAAAATATCTAGTATGCTATAAAGGTGAAAATTTTAGTAAGATCGCTTCTTCTTGTTCTCCTCCTTTTTTTAACTACAGCAAGTATTACCTTTGCTCAAACAGTACAGGTGACTGGATCTATAGTACCCAAGCTATCAGATTTTCAGTTGCAATTTATGACACCAACAATCAAAAATCCAGTAGTCAATGGTGATAGTATTACCTATCAAATTAGCTATGGTTCTCATCTCTATTACCCAACTCCACTGACACTACAAGCAACCTGGGACGATGGGAATATACAAGGGGATACAACTCCATATGCAATAGCTGAGTATGTACCAAACAGTGCATCAACTACAAACGGCACAACACCTGCAATAGTAGATATGATAAATAAAAAAATTACCTGGCCCATTACTTCATTTCCCGCACAGACAACAGACAAAACAGCGGTGTTTCAATTACGCATGAATAATGCGTATACAGGATCGGATATCGTAACATTTAATACACATGCAACACTGTTTGCCGATACACTTTCTTTACCAGAAATAGCTATCAGTAAACAATATAGTTATAGTGGTACTAATGAGAGGCAAACACCGATTATCACTGCAACCCCTACTACCAACAATCTCACGCAGAATCCTCAAAACACTTTGCAATTTACGAATATCACTCTCCGTTCACTCACAGCCTCAAACATTAAACTACTTGTACAAACATCTCAACATGTTCAAATAAAAATCTCTTATGGGAAAACAAGCAGCGATTTAGGAATAGCCTTTGATGCAAATACTCTTTCGACGGATCATGAAATACTAATTGATAAATTAGCTGCAAATACAATATATTTTTTGCGATTTATTGCAAAAAATCAAGCAAATCAAACTATTGTTTCTGATATTTACTCATTTAAAACTGCTCTCCCTTCACAAATTCCAGCAATTACTGATAAATCAGTTATTATAACGAGTGGCAATAGTATCCTAGCTGATCCGTATTTATTGCTCAATAACTCAACAAAAACTCCACTAGTTGTTATTCCAACACAGCAGGCCTTTGAATTCAAATTTGCGCTTGATAAAAGTACGAAGATAAGAAATGTTTCGATAGTCATTCGAAATAAACAAGTTCTTGGTATGAGCACAAACAGCATTACTGAAAGTAGTGAAAGTAATGATGCAACAACTGCCATTGAACTTATGCCAGGCAATTTTATTGGAAGAATTACGAGTCCTATTCTACCCGGTAGTTATGAAATATTTGCAAGAATTACGGATACTGTAGGTAATATTGTTGAACAAAAAATCGCAGAGTTACATGTAACTGAAAAATTTCGAGTACTTGATAATCAGAAACACACACCTATCGAGGGAGCGCAAGTTCTTCTGTATTACTTTAATCTGAGACAAAATATATATCAAATACTTCCATCTGCCATATTCCCCATTAAAAATCCAAGTTATACAAACAGAGATGGACAAATGAGTGAACCTTTGCCTCAAGGGAAATATCTTGCTAAGGTACGCGCTATTGGTTATGGACAGCAAGAGATAAAATTTACCATCGGTCAATCAGCAAACCAAGTTTACCCTACTGTCTATTTGAATGAAGAGCCATTCAATATCGTCACACCAATCAATTATTACTGGACGACTATGAAAGATGTCGCGGATCAATCAAAAATTTATATTATGGGATTAGCAAATTCTAGTCACTTTTTTGAATTTAATGCCTTACTAGTAATTATGATACTTGTTCTTCTAACACTCCTGTCATTGAGTTCACGAATTCATATTCCACTTCATTCACTATTAGAGTATAGTATCCATCGAGGAAAAATACTTGCCATTAAACGAGCACTCGGAGAAAAAATTAAAGGACGAGTTTTTGATGAAAATACTTCAGAAGTATTATCTGATGCTGATATTTATCTAATCGATGATACAAAAAATAAAATTCTCGCACATACAAAAACCAATGCGCAAGGTGATTTTATTTTTATAAAGATTCCAAACAAAGGATATGAAATTGAAGTAATGAAAGAGGGATATGAACCAATAACTTATAAAGAGTCAGATATTCAAGCAATTGAACTAGGAGGCTATTTGCTCAGTATCAAAAAAAATCAATTTAAACCAACATTTTTAACAAAAATTAATGTTTTTTTGCATAAACTACTATCCCTTCTTTTTGAAAGCTTGCTTATAGCATCTCTTGTTTCTGAAATTTCGCTGGGTTATGCTTTGGGTTGGGAAAAGGTTGGGGTATTTCTGATTTTTTCGCTCACAAACTTAAGCCTCTGGGTTCTTCACATGTCCCATCTCCGAAGCGAAAAGAATATTTTTTAGAGAAGATAGTCGTTTACTTTACTGACAATTTCTGCAAACGAAACATTTACTTTAATAAGAACATCTTTGATGTCTTCATCATATGCAGCACTCTCTTGAAGGTTTGTTAGAACAATAATTGGAATATGTTTCTTTAGTTTTCTGTTAAGTTGAAAATAGAATGATGTTCCATCAACCTTTGGCATCAAAAGATCAAGTAAAATAAGCTGTATAGCATTTTTTTCAACGAGTTTCAGTGCAATTTCTCCATTTTCAGCAGTAAGGACACTATATCCAGCTTTTGTCAGCTCTCTTTGCAAAACTTCACTATATAATTTATCGTCATCTACAATAAGTATTGTTTTCATTGCTAATATATTATACAGAATAATATACAATTGACAATTTGCCAAAAAAGATCATTTCCATCCTTGAATCCTGGATTCGAATTGCCAGCCTCAGTAATTTGTTACTATGCAAAAATATATTAGTTTAGTAATATACAGATATACTCAAAAATATAAAAGGAGGTGAAAAAACATGACACAAAACATCACACCAAACCTTTGGTTTAACAATAATGCAAAAGAAGCAATTGATTTCTATCTCTCAGTCTTTAAAGATGCGAAAATTTTACAAACAGATTATTACACTGAAGTAGGGGAAGATATTACTGGACACAAAAAAGGAGATCTTCTCACAATTGAGTTTGAGCTTTTAGGAACACACTTTATAGCAATTAATGCAGGACCAGAATTTCATTTTAACCCATCAGTGTCTTTTTCAGTTGAGTGTAAAACACAAGAAGAGATTGATTATTATTGGGAAAAATTGTCATCCGTTCCGCAAGCAGAACAATGTGGTTGGTTACAAGACAAATATGGTCTTTCATGGCAAATTGTTCCAAAAGACTTAGCTGAGTTGTTGAAGCAAGGAACTGAAGAACAGCGAAAGCGAGTTTTTGAAGTTTTTATGCCAATGAAGAAAGTGATTATCGCTGATTTGGAAAAAGCGTATAAAGGCAACGCTTGACGGCAAATAATACTCTTTGCTATAGTATTTTTATGGCAAGAGTTACTACCTATCTTAATTTTCCCCGTAACACAGAAGAAGCATTTACTTTCTATAAAACAGTTTTTGGTACAGAATTTGTTGATGGAATCCACCGAATGTCAGAAGTACCAGAGGGGGAAGGACAGCCTCCTCTTTCAGAAGAAGATAAAAACCTCGTTATGAACGTACAGCTTCCCATTATTGGAGGACATCTTCTTTTGGGAACAGATGCTCCTGAATCAATGGGATTTAAGCTGATTAAAGGAGATAATGTTCATATTTGTTTGGATCTGGACACACGGGCAGAAGCCGATAAATATTTCAATACACTTTCAGAAGGTGGAAAAGTGGGAATGCAACCCCAAGACATGTTTTGGGGAGCGTATTTTGGTTCATGTACTGATAAATTTGGCATCCATTGGATGTTCAATTGCACAAATAACGTATAAAGTAATTTCCCTCAAGAAAGTAGTAAAAGAATTATATAAGCATATATATAAAAAGCCTTCTACATAGTCCATCAGTGCCAAAACGGACCCATCGCATGATTCACAACCTCAAACTTTATACTATATATAGTCCAGCTCATCATAAAGACAAGACTGTTCACAAAACAAAACAGGATGGATGAGGATCATATATAAGCTTACCCAGAGTGAGAATCGTTATTCGACAGCAGCCACATGACCATCAAATTACTTATTTTTTATCATAAAAATTGCTGATTAAATCATAATTTCACACGTAAATGTAAATAAAATTCAAGCGTGGTAAAATAGAACATATAGCTAATTACCTGTAAATTTTCATATGGCCAACAAAAACCTAAATGATATAAAGCTACATATTGAACTCAACGAACGGTTCCAAAAGGCACTTAACCTTATGGAAAATACAAGAGCGAATATATTTGTAACTGGAAAAGCGGGAACCGGTAAATCAACACTCTTAACCTATTTTCGCTCTATCACAAAAAAAAATGTAGTTATTCTGGCACCAACTGGAGTTGCTGCTTTAAATATCAAAGGACAAACAATCCACTCTTTCTTCAAATTTCAACCAAATATCACAGTCGATACGGTAAAAAAACGATTCTCCAAAGAAAATGAAAAAAGTGTATATAAACTTTTAGACGCAATTGTCATTGATGAGATATCCATGGTTCGCGCAGACCTTCTGGATTGCATTGACCGCTTTATGAGACTAAACGGTAAAACAAGTTCTCTTCCGTTTGGAGGAGCACAAATGATCTTCATAGGAGATCTTTACCAACTCCCTCCTGTTGTAACAGGAAGTGAGAGGGAAATATTTAGAACTCATTACAAAAGTCAGTACTTTTTCGATGCGCATATGTTTTCTGATTTTTCTATGGAGTTTATCGAACTTGAAAAACATTACCGCCAGACAGATCAGGATTTTATTACTCTTCTAAATGCTGTTCGCAACAATTCAATAACAGAAACACAACTTGAAAAAATTAATAGGAGGTACAATCCTGAATTTAGTCCAAATACAAATGACTTCTATATTTCCCTTACCACAACCAATAAGCTCGCTGATGAAATTAATCAAATGCATGTATCAAAACTTACTACCAAACCATATACATTCTACGCTCATACCCAAGGTGATTTTGATAGTAATCTACAACCTGCTGCAAAAGAACTTGTTTTGAAAGTCGGATCTCAAGTCATGCTTCTTAATAACGATCAAGCCGGCAGATGGGTAAATGGGAGTATTGGTAAAATTAGTAAGATTTCTCAAAATGAAGACCAAGAGGATACTATTACTGTTGCATTAACAGAAGGAATACAAGTTGCTGTTACGCCTCATACCTGGGAATTGTTTAAGTTTTCTTATGATCAAAAAGAGAAGAAGCTCATTTCTGACACTGTTGGCATGTTCACTCAATATCCACTCATGCTTTCCTGGGCAGTAACGATTCACAAATCTCAAGGAAAAACATTCGAGCAGGTAATGATTGATATTGGAAAAGGAACATTCGTGCATGGACAAATGTATGTCGCACTAAGCAGATGCAAAACACTAACTGGAATAGTTCTTAAGAAAAAACTTGAGAAGAAACACATATTTATGGATTGGCGTGTTGTAAAATTTGTGACAAAGTATCAATATGGCATATCTGAAGAAAAATTATCGCTTGAAGAGAAAATACAATTGATTAGAGAGGCTATACGGGAACATAAAAAACTCGATATCATATATCTCAAAGCAAATGATGAAAAATCAAAGCGTACTATCGAACCTTCATTTGTCGGCGAGATGGAATATCTTGGAAAACAATATATTGGTGTAATCGGATTTGATTCAAAAAGGAAGGAAGATAGAAACTTTCGTGTCGATAAAATTCTTGAGATGACGCTTGTATAATTCTCTGCTAAAATAGTTTTGATTTAATTTTATCTTTATAACCTTCTTTAAGCGCTTTACGAATCCACTCAACAAGTCGTTGGTTGGTAATCTTTACTTTTGTTAGCTCATTTGAAAGCACCACTTCTACCGACTCCTGTTTATACAAGACCTTTTGAGACACGCTTTATAGCCGTTACATTAGCCGTAACCTGTATACTTTTTCCAAATGATTATTCTCCACGGTGAAAAATCCGAACCAAACTACTTTAAAGCATTTAGAGTAACTTCCGCAGTTGTTGTAGTAATAGGTCTTGGTAAAGATACAAAAAGGGGCACTTATCCCTTGACATCATGTTTAATTTTAAATTAAATTTTAGTTGGGTTTGATATACTCTTTGAGGCTAAAAAAAAGACATATTAAGGCTAATAGCTATGCTTGACAATCCTAATAAAACCTAATAAATTATAATAAGGTGGGCATTGCAGAGTTATAATTGCATTTAGGTTGATTTTGTAATATAATCGCCACGCTAGCCCGAAAGGGTTATTTTTTTTAGGAAGGATATGTTATGAAAAATGATTTAACAAAAGTTTATAAAAAATATAGAGGCTTATGGGTAGCATTGAAAGATGATTGGAAAACAGTTATTAGCTTTAATGAAGATGTAGAAGTAGCTCAAAAAGAAGCTATTGAAAAAGGTTATAAATCTCCTATAATGTTTAAAGTCCCTAGTGAGATTATTGGCTTCGTGGGAACTCCATAAATGGCTAGAAAACCTAGATATAAATTCAGCTATAAAAAAATAGGAAACTACTATCGTCCTATTATAGATATCAAGTTAAAACATGAAGGTAAAGAAGTTAATTATGCAGTTTTACTTGATTCTGGATCAGATTTTAATATTTTTCATTCAGATGTTGCAAAGCTACTTGGTATTGATATATCAGGATTAAAACCTTTTTCTTTTGGTGGAGTAAAAAAAGGTGTTAGTTGTGTCGGTTATTCTGCCGGAGTAGAAATTGAGGTTAATGGAATAACTTTTAAAGCGGCTGTACTCTTTACTTCTGACTTTTCTGATAATGGATATGCTATCGTAGGACAAAGGGGATTCTTTGAACACTTTACGGTAATTTTTGATTACGCTAACAGAGAGGGAATTATAGTAAAAAAATGAAAAAAAAGAAGCTCGACAAAAAGAATCCTCATATGCAACCTTTTCATGTTTCCTGCGTTATAGATATAATGCATTTTGCATGGAGTGCATTTATTTATGGATTTACAAGAAGAAAAAGAACTTATTGAGAAAGCGCAAACAGACCCACTCGCGTTTGACAAACTATATGATGACTATTATCTGAAGATTTCAAGGTATACCCTTCATAGGGTAGGTAATCTTCAAGTAGCATAAGATAATACTTCTGATATTTTTTATGCAGTAATGAAAGGATTGCGAATGTTTGAATAGCGTGATATTTCATTTTCTTCTTGGGGTATATAAAATAGCGACAAATGAAATCAGCAATTATTATCGTCGAAAAAAACATACATTTTTATCTTTAGATACCCTCTTTAAGAAAGTTATTCAGGATTATTACAGCAACTGCCATTGAACTATCAAAAAGTATTAGCATTACATTTTTTTGAAAAGAAAAAAATCAAGAGAATAGTCACATTACAGGAAAGCATACACTCGCTTGGTATGCTAGTATTTTTGATTAGTCTTATTGAAATCGTGACAACTGGAATGAATATTCATTTAAAAAAATATACTATAACTTCCTCAGTCATCGGGGGTCTTATCATTGAGATTGAGTGCTACTGCGGCGTGGATGAGGTCTTTAAACACTGTTTCGTTAATTTTATCTCCTTCGTGAATAACCATGGCGCGGTATGTATGAAAAAGATGATTCGGATCCTTGAGAGATGCCCCTTTTGCAAAGGTCAGTCGCAGATGGTTCTTGTACGTTTCGCCTGTGCAAATAATTCCATCATGATACCATACGGGAATTCCATCAGGGTTCGAAGGCTTTTTCCATTTCACCTCCTCGATTACATCAACGTCAGCCTGCTTGATTAAAAAGCGAAGCTGTGCTAGCCTCTCACCACGCCAATCAGCCAACTTCATGATTATGTCATCTATCTCTTGCGAGGGAGACTTCTCTATCGGTAAAGAATTTTTATTTGCTTTCATACCTATCAACTTAGTTACCACTAATTTAGTATAGCAGGAGTAGGCAATATGCCAATTTTCATTCATCTTTGTCTTAATGCTTAAGGTATGCACAATCTATTGACTAGGCTCGGAGAGCAAACTAACTCTCTGTGTTTCTTCTTATAACCTCAATCTTTCTAAGGAATTTTTGACAGTACATAAAAAAAGAGTTATAGTTATTATTGAAAGAACTATTTAGGAAGTGTTTATTCACTTTCGAAAGGATATACCTAGTAAGGTATATCTTTATATAAGAGTAATTTCTTATTCGTAGTCTTTCGAAAAACTTGAATAATGCGCTGGTTAAACATCGTATAGTTATGGTATTTCGAAAGTTTTGCGTGGAGAATTACTCTTTTTTTGTATCTTCACCGTATAAAATTCTTCCTTTTATCAAAAGGACACAATTCAGTTTAATAATTACATATGAAAGGAGGTGAAAATTTATGACGATTAAAAAAATGGCAATTAAGGGTGCCAAGGCGCTCTTTCCTGCGTTGGCTTTGCTTACAACGATTTTTGAACTTTTCAAAGAAAACGAATGGATTGATAAAGCTGATGACATTATCTATTTTAGTATAGCGTTACTTGCACTTCTTTGGGCATTGTTTGCAAGAAACAAAACTCCAAGATTTTTCCCTATGATATTTTTAATTTTAGCTCTCGCGACAAAAATAATCTGGCTATTTATTGAAGGTGATGATCTTAAAGCAGTAGATCCAGATTACGCGGTCATTGTATTTATGGTACTAAGTGTCATTGTCAATGGGGGTTCACAAATAATAACAAATAGGAAAAAAAAGAATAAAGAGAGTTGATTCTAAGGAAGTGAACATAATTAATAACTGAGATTAGTTGTGGCAACTTCTGTGGCTTTGAACGAGGATACTGTTATAACGATAACATAAGCCCCGATCAGTTATAATAGCTTTTCCGGTGTTGTATATGACACCAGATAGCTATTAAACCAACAGAGAAGTCGTTATTTTTATTCTGATTTAATACACTATCGTTGTCTGGTTAAACACGAGTAAGACTAGGGTATATATCAGCGTAAATTGAAGCAAAAAAATAATCTTCTCTCTAACTTCACTAACGAGAAGATGCAGAGAAAAAATAACGCAGCTTTTCTGCGACTACCTTGGGATCCCCATCGGGGTTGCGCTGCTTGTCAAAGTTCCAAGAGGCAGAGTGGCCAAGACCTGGAAGAATAATATATTCTGCCTGTGGTAAAAGTTTTGCTAACCCCGCAACTGCAGTTTGCAGATAAGTCGGGCTCTTGTCACCGCTCAATAGCAACAGTTTGACCTTAATGTCCTTGAAAGTCTGTAGTTTTTCATTCATCGCCTCCACTATTTGAAAATCATTATGTAGCGTTGAAGCAATATCTTTCATAGGGATATACGCGCCTGAACCTTCTTTTTCTTCGGCGGATAGTATCTTTTTAGTAAAAGCTATAAGTAACCAACGTGGCATAAATTTCATAGCCGGTGGACCAAACTGCCCAGCTAACATTGCGCTAACTAGAGCAGCAGCAACCTTGCCTTCGGCAATTTCATTTTCATAGCGATCTACTAGCTCTTTAGGAAATGTGTTATTGATAAAAAGTGGCGGTTCAAAAACAGCCAGCCTTTTGATGCTAGGCAGCTTTAGAGCTGCTTGTAGTGAAATAATTGCGCCGGAGCTGAGACCGTAAACATAATGGGCGCCAGTTCTAACAAGTAAGGCATCGAGATCTTCAACTTCTGTTCGAATAGAATAATTTTTTCCAGTAGATCCACTTATACCACGGCCACGACGTTCAGCAACATATACTGTAAACTCGTTTGCTAGCTCTTCGGCTAGCTGTCTAAAATTTTCAATTGAACCCATGGTTCCTTGTACCAGTACGAGACCTTTACCTTTACCATATTGACGATATCCAATCTTTGTACCATCTCTCGATATAACATAATGAATGGTAGCACTGTTGGGCTGAGTCTTGATATCTTCGTGTCCTGTCATATATACTAGTGTACCAGACATTTACTTGATGCTCCAGTTCTTTATAACACTGCACAGAAAACCAACCTCATTTTGCATCGTCCTTACCGTTGAAAATAATTACTCAAAAAATACTGAAACTATAATGATGGAAGCGATCTTAACCAATCTAAAATACCCATCTTGAATTTGAATCTACTATAAGAACTTTCCTGAAATAATACCTTTCGGCAAAGGCAAAACTTTTACTTCCTTTACTATATTATTACGAAATATACAGTGGTATCGTTGCGGATTTTTTGAAACCATCATAAGTGGAAGAAAATACGGAACAGTATCTGCAATTTCTTTAGTACTTTTATTACATGCCCACTCTATTGGTTTCCATGCTACAATTCCTTCTTCAATTATTTTTTCCTTTTTCCACGATGGTTGATTACTATGGAATTGAGATATAAATGCATACATTCCAGTATTATTATCTCCACCATTGTTTCTATCCCATGTCACTATTCCAGTAAATTTTGTTTCACTTTTTTTTAAGTCAATTTCAGTTTCTTCCAAAATCTCGCGATAAATAGCTTGCATTGCATTTTCTCCTTGCTCGATTTTTCCACCTGCTCCATTCCACTTATTAATCCAAGGATGTTTATTACGTTTAATAAGTAATATCTCAGTTTTCGTCATTGGAAATCCAATAACATATTTCATGTCCAAACCATCTATTATCATAATTGTGTTTATTCTATCAAAAAATATTTGTAAAAATTAGTTGAATCCATTGCAAAACAACTATCTTGTATAAATAATGAGTTTATAGAAATGAGTGAACTCAAACTTGATCAATATAGTTATTCTCCCTGGGTGGTCGTTCGACAGTTTTCATTCACATCATGAGGCAGCAACGAAACTTGCGGGCAAACACCCCTGTACGTATTGCGTTATTGAACTACAAACATCGTAACAAAAAAGAGTACGTTAAAAAAATTTGTATACCTGCAAGTTCAAAATATAGGCATAAAAATTATTAGGGTATAAGTATATCCGCCGAATTTTCAAGAAGCTTTACTCGTTTTTTCCATTCAGGTAATGATTCAAATTCATGAAGCCAAGCGGTATAGCCTTCTTTCTGTATACTCACTTTAAATTGATCTGGGGTCTCCCATTCTAATCCTTCAACTTCAATTGTTGCAATTAAGTAACGATGTCGTAAAGCAATAAGAAGTGTTTCAGCATAAATACCATAATCTTTCCGCTTCGCCTCCTTAATAATTTTTTGTGCAAGCGATTTTTGAAATCCAAAAGAGCCTGACATAATATCAACCGTAACGCCCGCGACTTCTGAAGCAACTGTATTAATAATTGTTTCTGTCGTACGCTGCGTTTGTGGGTGAGATTGGAATGCTCGGGGTGTCCGTATAAAGGACATATACCCTTTATAGGTAGGCAAAATAGTGATTACATCCCGGAGTTCCCGAGGGAATCGTTTTATCCAATGAAGCGCTCTATCAAAATCTACAAGATGTATATATTTATTTGACGTTTTTGTAGCCATTCTCAAAACAGCTAAATAATTAGCACCAACTGAAGGATTTTCTCTTTTTGTCTGTTTTCGTATATGAAAACCTTGTCGCTCCAATAAAGAAACTACTGCAGGATTTGTTGTAGCTGAAAGACTAATAAAAGCATTTCCTTTATATAATTTAATAAGTGCATCACCTTGTTCTTGTAGGAGTTCCAATAATTTCCCTTCCGGATCATGAAAAGGACTCGCAAGACAAACAGATGATTGATGTTGCATAGAAGAAGCATAACAATGATTATATGCAGATGTAAAGAGATAGACTCTATTTAAAATTATCATTTTCCAAAAATCCTTCATATACTATTTTGACCTCTTCACACTATGCTTAAATTGCGGCATATATCCCTTTACAACGTAATAAATATAGACTATCATAGCCTTATGATATTAAAAGAATTTTTAGCCACATATACAAATAGCGAGGCATGTTTACATAAGATAATGTCAACTCGTTATGGGTTCAAACCATTTTGTTCTGAATGCAAACGAAGACGATCATTTAAGAAGATGAAGAATCGCCCTGTCTATCAATGCGGTGGTGGTCATCAAGTAAGCCCTCTCGCTGGTACAGTCTTTGAGAAGACAACAACGCCTTTACAATATTGGTTCTACGCTATGTGGCTTATGACAGCTACTCGTGGTGGTATCTCAGCTAAACAATTACAGCGTGAACTCGGAGTAACATATAAAACCGCATGGAGAATGGCAAAACAAATTCGTATTCTTATGGGTAAACGTGATAGTCGCTTGTTACAAGGGATCGTTGAGACAGATGAATCATTCTTTGGTGGAGCTGGTAAGAATCGTCGGTATGTCCCTCATTTTAACGAAAAGCCTAAAGATATTATTATGGGAATGGTAGAACGTAATGGACAAGTAGTTATGAAGAAGATCGAGATAACAGGAAGAATTGCTCTTATGGAACAGCTACAGAAATGATCCTACCGCTACTATTATGCATGATGAGTTTGTGGGTTATAAGAATCTCCATAAGTTAGGATACGATCATCATGCAGTTAATCACGGGAAGACGTATGTTGTAGGGAAGGTTCACACCAATAATATCGAAGGACTTTGGGGACGGATCAAGCCAGGAATTAAAGGTGTGTATAGAAAAGTTAGTTCAAAGTATATTGAAAGCTATATGGACGAATATTGTTTCAGGTATAATAATCGGAAGACTCCAGATCAGATGTTTGATTTATTATTACAACAAATTTAAGAGATTTTACATTTGGAGATTTGCTCTTTCGTAAAACCAAGTGCCATTATTTGTTTGATATATTTTCTGCAAATAATTGAATCATAACAAGCTTTTCCTTGCAGTAATGTGATGAATGATCTTTTCCCTTTCTCGACTGGATTTGGAGAAGAATATTTTAAGTGTCTTGATCCTGTTTGAGATGCTTCTTTAAAACCTAAACAAAGAAGGCAAGCAGCAAGCTCTCTTGAGCCAAAAGAGGAGCTCATAGTGTGATACTTTTGTGCAAATCTCCTGCATAAAAAGTATTCACTTTGAATTGACTTAAATTATTAACCCTTTCCTCACGAGAAATAGCTACTAATTCTTGTATTGTTGCGTCACTGGGAATAAATCTTATTTGATCGTGGTATTTTTTAGGAATATCATAAAAGGTATAAATAAGATCATTTACATTAATAAACAGTTCATTTAAATCGTTTGCTTCTGTAAAAATATCAAGGTCTGGCAAATCAGCAATCAAATTACCCGTTAAACTCTTTTTTACATCAACTTTAATAAATCTGGGCAATTTTGGTATATCATTTTTGGCTTCCATAGTAGTCACTCCTTATCCGCATTATCCTATTTTAGCCTCGATTTGTCAATGTGACATAATAGATCATTAATAATCATGTAATAAGTTAATTATTTCTTATCAAACGCTTCATGCTTCGTTGCTTCCTTTACTAACTCATCAAATTCTTTATCATCAGAGTTGTCATTCACGATGACCTGATGCAAGTCTTGATCTTGTGGGTTTTCCTTGTGCCGTTTGAGTATTCGTTTTAGTGTAAGGTTCTTCATGCTCTCATTTTACCATATGAATGATAATTATAGTTGGTATCGCAATTGCCCAAGTAACAGCACTAACCCACCCAAAAAGTGTTAATCCGATACCGATACGTTCTTTTACGGACATTTCTTTCATTTGCATGACCAAATTAACTATGTTAAGATAGATATTGAATTTACTATTCATATGATTTAAGTCGGTCACGAGCCGACTTTTTTCGTTTTAAGTCTTCATAATCTTTTCAACATTTTTTATACCTTGTCTACTTTAATTGTATATGTGTAAAACCATAATCTTATACACTTTATACTTTCACATGCTTTTATTTTTCAACCATAAAAAAAGACGCACCACCCACACTCATAATAGTGTTGGGTCGTACGTCGTTGCGTAGATTATCCGTTTTTTTCTTTGTTTGATACGAGTGATTAGTCATTAAAATTGACCAAAGCTCATAACTCTAAAATTTTATTCTTATTGGATAAAAATGTCAAGAAAATTCCTATTTATTGGAGTCGTGACTATTTACGTGGTGTGGGGATATATGCCTAAATTGCTTATTGACTAAAATAGCCTCGCTTGCTATAAAAGCCTTATATGGAAGACCAAATGAAAAAACAATTTGCAGCTATTAAAGAAGCACTTGACCGTAATTTAGATACAATAGGAATTCTGCTAGATCAAGCAAAATCATTATCGGATATTGCTGAAACATTAAGTGGAAAAGATCAATCACAAGTTAAACAACAATTGGAAGAAAAGGTAAAAGATATACTGAGTACAGTAGCTAATTTAATTAAACAAACTACTGAATTATTTACTTTATATAATAATTTTGCTGAAACTGCCCTCAGAAATAAATAAGAACCTATGTCGCTTCAAAAAGATATTAAGGATTTACAAAGAGATGTGGTAAAGGCTTTAAAAAAAGCTAAAAAAGAGGTAGATACAACCGACCCATATAATCCAAAAAAACAAGAAGACACAACTCGTTCAACGCTAGCATTAATATTTGTATGGGGATATTTTGGCATTTTAGGTGGTGGTATTTTTCTTGTATTAGTTAATAATATCATCGTTGACTATTTTCATTTAGAACCTAATATTTTAATAAACCTTAAGGACTTTATTCCAACAATTTCCAGCGCAATTGGAACTTCATTAGGTTTTGTCGTTGGATACTATTTCAAGAGTTCTGAAGGGAATAATAGAAGTTAGATTACTACTACAATTGTTCCAATTTCCCAAAATCAAATCACTACTCCTACGATAATTAAAACCCTAAAAAGTTGCTATTAGTAAAAGGGAGGGGAGCAGCTATCTTTACACTTCCTCTAAAAAAGAGGACTACGAGAGTACGAGAACGATTTTTAATTCCCATCTGTTACCAAATCTTACTTTCATGAAAACGTCTCTCACATAGTAAAAACTCGTATACATGGTATAATTTTAACATCATGCATGTCTATAAAAAATTCGTAGTACCCGTACTCTTTATCCTACTTTTACTCATTGGGTTCTTATTACGTTCACAAATGTTTCTCCACGGTGACTTTTATTATCTCCTTGATCAAGCTCGTGATATGATGCTCACACAAAATATCGTTATCGATCATAAACTTACACTTATTGGAGCAAGAACAGGACTAGGTGGCTTATTTCATGGAGCATTATGGTTTTATTTGATTACCCCATTTTTCATCATTGCAAAAGGAAATCCATTTTTTACCCTCGTACCTCTTTTTGAATTGGTAAGCCTTGGCATTATCACTGTTGGATTTTTTATTGGCAAACAATTATATGGTAAATGGATGGGCCTCCTTTTTGCATTCTTTCTCACACTTTCTCAGATACTTATTCAGACGGTGCCTAATACCACAAATTCGCAAGTACTTCCAATCATTTTTCTTTTCTATCTTTATTCTGTTATAAAATTTATGCGTGGCAAAGAAAAGTATTTTATTTTCGTTCTTTTTTTTGCTGGTTTAGGTTTTCAATTTGAATCTGCATTTGCAATTCTCCTTATCCCCTTAACCTTAGTTGCTATTATCTTACGATGGAAATTACCAACAGGTAAAAATACGCTTCTCGGAGCAGCAGCTTTTCTCTTAGCAATAGCAACGTTTATTATTTTTGATATCAGGCATCACTTCCTTATGATCTCATCAGCTCTCAAATTATTTACTAACCATGTAAAACCATTACCAGGATACGAAGAATATGCAAATATTGGTTTTCGTATTACTGATAGAATTACTCAATTATGGATAAGCTTATTTTCACCATTATTTACTCCCGATAGGCTAACCTCAGCACTCCTGTTACTCATTATTATTCTAGGCATTTTTTATCTCTGTAAGAACATACTACACACGAAAAAGATTACTCTACAAAATAAAGAATATCTCTTTATTCTGATAGCTCCCTTGATCATTTTTGGAAGTTATATTTTTTATCCCTTACCGCTATGGCCACACTACCTTCTCCCAATATCCACTCTTACTGTTTTTATCCTTTGCCTATCTATACGAACCATCTGGCCACATAAACCATTACGAATACTCATAGGGATATTTTTCATACTTACTCTCTATCCCGCCCTCGCATGGATACAAACTACCTATGGTGCGCAACAAACCTACCAACCAACAAGTGATGGCTCATATCGAAATCAAGTAGTTGTTGCACAATGGGTTTTAGCAGATGCACATAATAAACCTTATGGATATTTTGTGTATACGACAGGGATACTCACCTATAATATGGATTACTTATTATGGTATGAGAGCTATGCACAGCATTTGCTACCTTCTTCAAATCATAAACATCCAATAACCTACCTTATTATGTATCCTCATGCAGCGAATGATGAAAACGCATATGCCTTTTGGAAGAAAAACGTAGTAAGAACAACAGGAAAAATCTTACTTACAAAAACATTTGCCAGCGGAATAACCGTACAAAAAGTACAAATAGCACCAAACGAACAGCCAGCAGACCCAAACTATTATCAAAATTTACTCTTTCGTTGATGCTATTCTAAACGACATTTTCTGCTACTCCATACGGACCATGTTGATATGGTACTGTTTTCATATACTTTCTCATATTGGAAAATACTTTCTTTTTTTCTGGATTAGAAGGGCGTGCACCTTCTAAAGGCATATTACCTCTCACAATCGCACGATCATTTGGAGAAGGCTTTTTAATAACATCCCAAGGCACAATAGATATTTGATTTAATTTTATACGTCCAATTCCAGAATGATTGTTATCGGTACCTTGTGGCCTTTCGAACCCTTTAGCCGCCTGCTGAAAAAACTCTTCTGCAAGATCTGGATTATTTTCAATCATTGCCAATAACTGATCAGCGTTCTCTCCAGGCATGAAAAAAGCAGTAAAAATAGTACCTACAGATCTCCCCGTATGATCCTTATTGTCAACTGGAAAAAAGTAAGTAACAAGTTTTTTGTTATCTGCAAATCTTCTTCCGTCTTCATTTGAGTCTTGAACAGTAAGAAAATGTCTACTACTTTTGGTACCCTCTAATATTCTTCTTATCCACCTATATTGCTGATGCATAATTGGTTGTAGTTTCTCAGAAGTAGAAAAAGTTTCATGATCCTCGTAAAGATCTGTAGTAACTATTAGGTTTGGTAATGTACCAGTTTGCATATGGGTCCCTTCAGAAAATTTGCCAAAGAATCCGCAAGCTTCAATTGAATTAACGATTTTCTTTATCTCTGCATGGCCTTCTAATTCCTTTCTCACTTGAGATATGCTTTCTTCTCGGTGTTCATCATCATCAGGACCAACGATAGTTGCGCCCGTAGCTCTTGCTTCTTCTCTAAGTTGATCTAACTGCTCATCTGTTACTTTTAAAACTCCACGGACTATCTCTGCGCCTTCATGACGTAATGCATTTTTCGTAGCTCTCTGTGTAAGTGTTGCTAATTTGGGAGTATCCGATCCTTCTTCACTCATGGGAAAAGTATAATATACAGTATAATACAAAAGCAACTGACAGGAGGTCAGTAGGGATAAGAGAACAGCATTAAAAAAAGCTAGGAAGAGATAATCGCTTTCCGATTAACATACCTCATCGAAAATGAGGCTAAGATGGAGAGAATGAAACCTTAAGCTATAGTAAGCATCAAATAAACTTGCTATAATATAATCGTAAATTGTTACATAGCATAACGCATAGTAAAAATTACTATAAATAGCTCAAATATGCAGACAATATCATTTAGACAATCGCTCTTTTGGGACACAGACCCTAAAAAACTTGATATAAAGAAAAACGCGCAATATATTATTGAGCGTATCATGGATTTAGGTAATGACGATGAAGTTCGTTGGATGAGACAACAATATCCAAAAGAGCTACTTGCACAGGTGAGTAAAAACTCAAAGCAGTTACATACAAGTAGTCGAACTCTATGGACATTACTAACGAACCAATAAAACTTATATTTTCTCACTTGCCAAAAGCCACACAAAAAGCATTTGAAGTCTTGGCACAAAAAAGTTGGTTAAAAAAGCATAGGTGGTACTTAGCTGGAGGGACAGCTTTAACACTTCAAGTAGACCATAGAATTTCTGTCGACCTCGATTTTTTTATTCCTCAAGAAGAAATAGCTACAGAATCTATTATTTCCTCACTTTCATCTCATAACTTCACAATTTCACTCAGAGAGAAGGGAACTTTATACGGAGTTTTGGAAGGAGCAAAAGTGAGCTTTATTGCATACCCACAATTTATTCCCAAACAACCTTTTATTTCAGATAAAAATATTAACGTATTAGATGCTCGAGATATTGCCGTTATGAAAATAATTGCAATTAGTCAACGAGGAACGAAAAGAGATTTTTTTGATTTATATTGGTATACAAAAAATAGAGAACCACTTTTAGATGTACTTAAAAGAGTAGACAACCAATATCCGAAGTTTGCACATAACTATCACCACTTTATTAAAAGCCTGACATACTTTGAAGATGCGGAGCAAGACCCAGAACCACAAATTTTCTTTGAGACAACATGGGAACAAGTAAAACAATATTTTTTAAGTATCGTTCCTGAGGTCGCTGATAAAATCCTCTCTTAATTCCTAAAACTCCTAAATTAAACATTTTCTTACAAATTTTCTATAAACATATGTCATCGCAAATAGTCTTTGACAGAAAACGAACGATCAATACGTCATGAGCTTGCACCATTATTTTTAAACCAACTCACTACTCTTTTCAAAAAGACGATCCCACTCTTTTTTATGCTACACTGTATCTAATGTCGCCTCATCCTGTTTACTTCACCTATATTGTCCTTTGTGCAGACGGAACATACTATACAGGCAAAACATGGAATTTAGCAAAACGCATAAAACAGCATAATGGAATAGTAAGTGGTGGAGCACGTTACACAAAAACCCGTCGTCCAGTAACACTTAGCTATTTTGAAGAACATCTATCACATAGCATTGCGGTACAAAGAGAATATGAAATAAAAAAACTTTCTCATAAAGAAAAAAAGTATCTCTGCTTAAAACCAATAGGGGACATTACATGAGGACTGGTGTCTTTTTTGAAACGGTTCTTTTTTTAGGCTTTTTCTCTATCGTTTCTTTTTCTTCTTGAACCTCTTCTGCAATTTCTTCAAGCACGTCTTCAGTAAGCGCTGACTCTAAGGGAGCAGTATCAGCAGGACTTTTTAAAAGATCTAAGATTTTATCCATTTTTGCATTAAGCATTTCAAATTGGGCGGTATAATCGTTTGCTCTACTCTGATTATCATTATTTCTAAAATCAGGTCTATCAAAGCTTCTTCGCTCAGGTCTTCGTGAATCAGAATCCCTGTTGCTATTTTGGAAACATTCTCTACAAAGAACAGGTTTATTGCCGTTTGGACGAAAAGGCACTTCACATTGCTTGCCACAATTAGCACATGTTGCACTAAACATTTCTTGACGGTTATTATTGAAATCTGGACGGCTATTATTAAATCGTGGTTTACCGAAACTACGATTGCCTCCGCCTGATCGATTACTTCTATCAAATGCCATAACGCTATTATAACAGGTTTCATCAAAAATAGCACCTTGCGAAAATAACGATACTTCTTCTATACTCATAGTATGAGTGAAGGAGTAGCAGAAGGAGCACCAATGAGTGGTTCAGACAGAGGACATGAAACTAATGTCGGTGGACTTAAAGGAGTTATTACAAAAAGAGCTGATGCCTTAATAACTTTCGATACTGAACTGCGTAAACAAACTTCAGGTGCAAGTGGCAAGCGGGAAGGATCAGCAGCTGTAAATTCTATCTACTCTTCAGATGTGCCTGGTATCACGCTTACAGCATACGATGTAGCACCATCTGGGTCGCATGATAGGAGTGAAAGACAGTGGGGCGTGGCTGTATTTGAAGATCCGAGAAACACGGGTGGTCGTGATTTCCCTGAAATTAACTTACTCATGGATACAAATCTTGAAGGAGAACCAACTTTTAGACTATCATCAAAAGATAATGCTGATATCTCAGGTATTGTGGGTGCTATGAGCAGTAAACTTATGAATAAGGCTACTGACATCATTAACAGAAATGCAGATATTGGTGAATATAGTCCATTTTTAGAAGATGAAGAGGTAACTCCAGAGGTTATCGAAAAAAAAGTTGCCGATATAATGGGAGCAGAACAAGGAACAACTAAAGGATGGCGTGAAGCCAATATCGCTAGAAAAATAGAACATCCCTTGCAGATAGTAAACCTTTTGAATGCTCTATCAAATTTACCCCCAAAAGGAGCAGTGACTGCAGCTATGGTTGCAGCTATTGGTAAATTCCAAGATTATTCTCAAGGTAGTGGACAGCAATACTCTTCCCCAAATTAACCTAACATAAGAAAATTGTATACATTTTTCTTTGGCATAAATAATCGGCTGTATAACTCTGTGGAGCAAAAGTAGTGTAATATCCATAAAAAGATTACTTCAGCGATATTAAATCCTGAAAAAGCCGCTATAGGGAATAATATATACAATAGGAGCAGGATAAACAGCAAACGCTCAGTTCTTGCAACAAAACCACCAACAAAATTCACTGAATACTTTGCACGTTCTCTGCTGCTTCAAATATAACTTGTAAGATATACAAAAAGTAGTAGTGGCGAAATAATTTTTCAGCGGATCAGCAGAGATTCGATGCCCGCAGTGGGGGAGGCTTGTATGCGTATCACTTCCAAAATGGTACAATACGACCATGCTCGTAGATAATGTTACTCTTTTAGTAAAAGCAGGAAATGGTGGCAATGGTTCATCATCACTTCTTCATAACGGTCTCACATTTAAAGGTGGACCCGACGGTGGCAATGGCGGCAATGGTGGCAACATCTATTTTCAAGGTTCTACTAACATTACTGATTTGCGAGAATTCCGCTTTAAGAAAAAAATTATTGCTCAAGATGGTATAGCAGGTGGGAGACAAAAACTATTTGGTAAAAATGCACCACATCTGACTATTTATGTCCCACTCGGGACTTCCATTACTGATATCGTTTCAGGAAAAATCTATGAAATAACCGATATCACAAGAATGCTCCTTATTGCTTCTGGAGGCAAAGGTGGACGGGGTAATGCTGAATTTAAATCAGCAACGAATCAAACACCAATGTATGCTGAATATGGAAAGTCCGGACAAGAAAAAAAATTATTCCTTGAGTTACGTTTGATTGCTGAAATTGGGCTAATCGGCTTGCCAAATGCAGGGAAAAGCAGTCTTCTCTCAGTTCTCACCAATGCTACTCCTAAAATTGCTAATTATCCTTTCACAACATTAGAACCCAACATCGGCATGTTAGGTACACATCCTATCGCGGATATCCCAGGTCTTATTGAAGGTGCAGCAAGCGGACGGGGATTGGGTGCTACCTTTCTCAAACATATCGAAAAAACCAAAATCCTTATTCATTGTATTGAGCTGACTGACAATGATGCAGAGAAACGATATGAAACAGTCCGTCATGAATTTAAACAATTTAATCAATCTCTCTTAGAAAAACCGGAAATCATTCTTCTTACCAAAACTGACCTTGTTGATGAAAAAACTATACAAAAAAATGCCCGTATGTTTGAGAAACAAGGTAAAAAAGTGCTAACTTGTTCCCTGTACAATCAAAATAGTGTTGCATCGCTTCAAAAAACATTGGAAACTATTATTGAAAACACATAATGATTATCACTATTTGCAACAGTCCTTCAATTCTTTAACACGCTACTTACCCCTTACAAAACTTTCAATGACAATAACAAAAAAAATTAGATGGATTGCCTTATTGTTCCTAGTAACCATTGCTTCTGCAGTAGTGATCCTCCCAATTCCTGTTTCTTAAACTCCTTGTACTATCTACGTACATTGTTTCATCCAACAGCAATCATGTAGCATATCGATTTAAAAATTACCCATTACGATTCTTCGTCCTTAGCCCGCACCTTATCTTTTTCTGCAGCAGCATCTAATACAGTCTCTGCTTCACTTTGCATTCGTTTATGTCTATCAGTTTTTGCTTCTTCAGCTCTTCTGCGAATTTCTTCCAAAGACCACCCATTTTCCTCTCCTAATTTCTTAAATTCTTCATCTGTTTTTTGAAATACTCTTCTGAGATCACCCATATATTTTTGCTTGGCGTCGTTAAAAAAGGAGCCAACCACTACAGCAGCAGTATAGACAGTAATTGCTGTAAAGAGTTGTCTATAAGGATGGTTACGAATTCCTTTTAAAGGGAGCTCACCAGTATATTCGATAGGTGTTTTGCTAATGGTCGTGCAGGTCGTAAAACTTCTGGCATACTACATACTATTTCAATAAAAAATCTACCATCTAAAAATAGTACCGCTGCAACCAAAGGCAACGTAAGAACAGAGAATCTCTTTTAGTTATATTTACCCGATTCAAGTTTGAGTTTTTCCGGAGGAAGAAGGTCGTATATAACATCGAGAAGCAATATCAAAATCCGGCAGTTTTACCCTTGATCCGGTAGGTATTAATCCCTTCCTAGTAATGCCACCAGCAAGATCTTTATCAGTAACTGCAGGATAAAGTGACTTCCGATTCCCATCACTTGATCTTATAATAACCCTAGCGTCGGGATCTACATTAGCCAAAATATTTGTTAACACAGCAGGTTTATTCATCAATTCAAACGCAACAATGATAGCATCATAGCCACTCATACTACCATCTGCTCCTGATACCTGTGCTACTTTAATTTTATCAGCCAATCCTATTTTCTCAATAACTGCTGTAGATATTTGGTAAGCATCAGAAGAGAGATCATAACAAGTAACAGATACGTCACGTTGGCGAGCAAGACATATGGCTGAACTTGGAAATGGACCACTTCCGATAAATAAAACGTTCTCACCTGGGGTAATACCAGCTAAATCTGCTTCTGCCTCCACAAGTCTAGAGGCTACGCCGTAATTATAATACTCTTCCACCGGTGTGCCATTTATTACACGTTTTGCAAAATCTGTTTCCATTTCTTGTACACGTCTTGCATGATCGAGTGCTAGGAAGCTTAAGTCAGGTTGGTTTTTTTCAGTACTCATTTTAGATTATCTAATTCACTCAACAATTTCTGGTTCCTAAAAACCATCCACAGTTAATCGATGTACATCCAGAAGCCTGGTCATATGGGGCATGCCTACGACATGCAATGATACTACTTTTTTTACCATACAGTTATTGAAAAGCATTGTACCATAACTACAGCAGATAGCGAAAGTAAAGAAGCGCCTTTTGTGTCAAGACACCACATAGGAGACCTCGGTATAGAGTAACTGTAGAAAGTAAAAAATTGTCAAATGGATTGCGAGATAGCAACAAATAACCCTAGGGGTTTTCTACTTGTTTACTTTTATCCTATAATGCTGCTAAGACAGCTCTCCCAACTGTAGCACGAACACCTGCATCAGTTAACCTCTCTCTAGTCTCTCCCGCGCATCCTCCGTATCTGTCAACTTTATATTTACCTGAAATCTCTCTCTCCCAATATAAAGTACCTATAACTTTAGCTTCTTCTAAGCCGCTAGCATGTAATAAAGAAGCAAGCGCAACAAGAGGCACACCGTTTTTCGGCTGTGGGGAGTACGCCTCTGTTTGTACAAGATAAACTTCTCGATCAGTCATTCCTATACGATTTAGAATCTCTTGCATTTTATCGGCATTATAGAAACACTCAAGTAGCACTAACGGGATTTCTTGTTCCTGAGAATCTCTCACCTCATCTAATAAATTTTGAAGGTATTCTTTATACATATCTTCAGTTGAAGTACGAACGTTAAACTCTTGAAAATAGGGATGGACAACCACCAGAGCTTTTCCATGAGAACCTTTCAGTCTTTCTCCTAATTGCAAAATTCCTTCAGAGGAAACTCCATCTGTGGTCATCAGAGAAATTATATTTTCTGCTATTGGTTGCCTCTCTGCATGTAAAAGTTGATGAGATTCTGTATCATTCTCACTTGTAGTATCAAATGGCTTATTATCATCCTTTCCAACAACATGTAGCTGATCTACTAAACCAGGATCTCTTTTTTTATGACGACCCTCTACCAAAGCCTCTTGTGCTAGAGTAGCATATTCTTCAGGAGTGAAAAAAGGGTCTTCATCTTGCGGCGTACTCTTTTCTATATAAGCTTTCCTTTTAGGGGGGAGCATAATCCTTCTTCTAATACGATCAGCTACACTTTCCTGCTTCTGTGCTGGTGTATTAGCCTCTTCTCCCATGCTACCTAACTGCCATGATGTTTCTTGAGTAATAGTATTTAATTCTGCATCAAATTCGTTTAATTCAGTTACTTCTTGAGAAGAAGCAAATCTAGGGAAAATACGTCTTATTCCAAGAGCCCTCTCTGCAACTCCTTTTCTTACCTTAGTATATCGATCAGCAATAGAAGTTCTGGTCTCAGCTCCAGTTTCTAATTCTCCTTTTGGTCTTGGTTCTTCAATAGGTACCTCTGCATCTGCCATTCTTACTTTCCTCCCTTCAGAGTCTCTTTTTCTATTTTCTCCAAAGCCTCTCGATAGGCATTATCATCCACTTTCCGTTGGGCTCGCAGAAAAACCTGCGCCATCTTTTGCAAAATTGCTTCACTTTTTTCTTCATAGGCTTTCAGTATTTGCTCTTGCGTTCTCTGCATAAAAAAATTACTCCAATTTAATTTTACAACAAAAACAAAACATATAAGTTGAGAAAAAATAATAGGTGATCTTAGGTAAATTGAATTTAATCTTATAATATGATAGAATCCAACAGAATTATGAAAGAAAAGAGAAGAGGCAAAGAACTTGTCAAAAGATTTAAAGACAAAGTAATTCCAGCAGGATCTGTTAGAAGAGGGTTGGTAACAAGTACTGCTGTACTTGCATTAGTGGGAAGTTGCCAAACAACACAAATTCCCGAAGTGAGTACGCCTCCTGAAGTCTTACTAGATAATGGAGGATGTCAAAAAACTCCTGAGCAAGTAGTAAGAGTAGCTCCGGAGGTATCTTTAGAGGCTATCTCGTGTGGCAATCAAGAGGCAGTCGTATCAGTGCAAAATGATGCAAATGAGAATCCTACAAAGACTCTTAATGACCCTTTGATAATATTCTTTCCAAGAGCAGGAAAGCATAATGGTCAATTACCTGGAACTGAAACAGTAATTGATTTTAAAATAGTTAATGGCCACCTAACAACCGCTTCTAGAAAGCCGCTCACTACAGTATAGCCAGAATAATTTTTGTACATCTATACAAAAATTTATACATAAAGAGCATATAATTCAAAATTACTTTTTTTAGTAGCATTATTTGATTGATCAAAGAACTCCATCTCATCCCAAATTAAAACCATTATTGAAGTGAGCCAAAAATTGCTGAGTACAAAAACGTAGTAATACTCATTATTGACAAATGCAATCATATTGCATATACTAATGCAATTGAGTAGCATTTATAGACCCTGAGGTTTAAAAATACAACCCGCCAGTTTGTCGAAATTCCAATAGTCAGGTAACAGTTATTACATGGAACGCTCTCGTTTACACTATGACAATACAAACAATAATTAAAGACGCATCTGCAACACAAGGGGACAACGAGCGAGCTTTTTTCGCAACAGTTGCCCTTGTAATACTTGAACAAACAGAAAGTTTTTCTCTCCTTGATTCAGCAGAAACGGTCAAGCAACATCTTAAAGAATTACTTGAAGAAGCTCATGACAAAGGGAGATTGTTTCATGCAAAACAACCTGCTACTCTCTCCGCTGAAACACATTTAGAACGCCACTGTGCCTTGCAACGGCAACTGCTTGATTGTCCAACTAACGATGAACACGTGGTATTATTAGCAGCATTGAAAGGACTGGAAGAACTTGGAGCATCCCATGACTACCGAAGTGTCTTAAAAGAAATCCTTTTACATAATCTGCATAAAGTTGAAAATGTTGCCGAACCGCTCTCTTTTCTCGGTAGAGAAAAAGAAATAGCCGAGATAATAAGGATATTACAACGTACCTTTCGTAATAGCGTATTACTCGTTGGAGAAACGGGAGTAGGCAAAACAACACTTGCACAGGCATTGCGCTCACGTTTAATAGACACAAAAGTATTTCAGCTTTTTTCCGGCAATAGCGCTTTTTTGGATCAAGTAGTAAATATTCTTAGTAGTACCGCTGGAAGAAAATCACTCCTTTTTATGGATGAATTATTTACCTTTGAAGCAGGACAGATTAAATATGCTGTTGAAAATTGTCAAATTATTGGAACGGCAAATGAAAGTTCATACAAAAAATTTGCTACAGAAAATCCCGGCATTATCTCCCGTTTTGAAGTAATCACTATTGAAGAACCCTCGACACAGGAAATTAAAGAAATCCTGACAAGTCATCAAAAGCGAATCGATGAACGACTGCATGTCACATGGGAAAAAGAGTTCATTAAAGAATTAATCTCCCTTGCCAAACAATATATCCCTGACCAAGCATTTCCTGCAAAAGGAATGTATCTCCTTGAAGAAGCAGCGTTTTTAGCACAAACACAATCAAGTCATAGCGTTACTCTTGAAATGCTCAGGGTAATCATTTCAGAAAAAACCTCAATCCCTATCGGGAGTCTTACTGATTTGGATAAAAAAGATTTATCAGCACTACCTGATAAATTAACAACAAAAGTCAAAGGACAAGATGATGCCATTGCCAGAGTTGCAAAAGTAATCCAACGCTCCAAACTTGGATTCGGCAAAAAGAATAGACCAATTGGCTCATTCCTTTTCGTCGGTCCATCAGGTGTTGGCAAAACAGAACTTGCAAAAGCAATGGCAAAAGAAATATTTGGTGATGAAGAAGCAATGGTGAGACTTGATATGTCAGAATTTGCCGAAGCTCACACGGTGCAACGAATGATTGGTGCACCTCCTGGCTATATTGGTTTTGAAGAAGGAGGACAGTTAACGAATCCAATAAAAGCAAAACCATATAACCTCATTTTGCTTGATGAAATCGAAAAAGCACACCCAAGAATATTTGATATCTTTCTCCAGGTTCTTGATGATGGAAGACTTACCGATGGGCAGGGGAAAGTAGTTGATTTCAAAAATACCGTCATTATAGCAACCAGTAACGCTGGTATTGAAGATATTCTAGATTTGATCGAGGAAGGAAAAACACAAACAGAGATTGAAAAGGAACTTAAGGAAATCTTGCAGGATTATTTCCGTATCGAATTTATCAACCGGTTTGATGACATTATTGTCTTCAATTCATTATCTCCTGAGGCACTTGAAAAAATAGGGGAGTTACAAATTGCAAAATTGCAGCAAGAATTAGCCAAAAGAAATATCGGCTTTTCCGTTTCTACACAAACAATGAAGTATCTTGCCAAAGAAGGACACGATCCACGTTATGGTGCTCGAGGAATGATCCGGTTAGTTCAGGATACAATAGAAAATAAGCTTGCCGAGATGATCATAAATGAAGAAATCAAAGAAGGTGAGCGAGTAGAATTTTAATTATTCGATCAGCCAAATATCTTCACCAAAATTTTCACTTGTCTTAAATATTTTTCGTGCCTCAGGTCCCGTATCGCCAGTGGCAACAAAAAAGAAATACTGTTTTTTTCCCTCTCTCACCCTTTTATTCCACCCCACATAGACTACTTTTTTCAATTTTGAAAGCGCTTCTTGTATTACCGTATCAACCAATGCCGTTGGAATCTGATAGGGAACTTTTCTCGGAATAAACGGTCTTACAATAACTCGAAATTTTTTCTTCGTTGCTCTCATATCTTAGGCAGCTATGGAATCGGTCTCTAGAGCCTGTTGCGCTGCAGCCAATCTTGCTCTAAATAATTCTTTAATACTTATTACGTCAGGACCTACTTTATTAGTGTCTGCTACTGCAGCAGCAAGTGTTGCAGTTTGATGTCCTTGCCCTTGTCTATTCTTTACCCGCTTCACTCTATCCGTTGGTGGAGTAGGGGGTTGCGGTGGAGTACTGGTAAGTTGTGCTTCCCGTTCTTGCGTTCCTATCGCAACTGTTTTTACCATACTCGTGCCTGATGCTGCTACGGCTATTTGCCCATTTCCTGTTGCTGCATCTGCAACAGGCTGATTTTCTGTTCTTGACTGCGAAGCTGTAACTCTATCTCTTGCAGTGTTAAGGCGCACTTTAACACCCTCTCCTTTTTGATTTCGTGTTTCTATCTCCGTTGCAACACCAGCATCAACAGACGCAGAATGCGATGTTGTCTGTTCCTTTGAATCACCTGCATGAGTCGTTCTTGCAACTGTTTCTGCTATTCCTCCTTGTGCTGTTTGCCCTGTTTCTTCTGCCTGCTCTGCAACTTCAGCATTCATTTTCGCAATTGCCTCACTAACCTGTACGTCAGTCACTGCTTGTGCCAATGTTTCTCCGGTTACTTTCGATTCTTCCGGTAACGATCGACTTTTTCCTTCTTGTCTGGTGGAATTAAGTGTTTTGGGCGCTTTTGGAGAAAAAGGACCTTTTTCAGCAGATTTCTTACCAGTTACAGCATTACCTAATTTTGATTTTGTCTTTCCTGATACCGTTACCACTCTTTCTGCATTATTAGGGTCGCCTGAAGGAGTCGATAAATGCCCTGATGTCGTTGCTCCACTAGCTGTATGAGATACAACTACTGCCACACGTTCTTTTGACGCTCCTTTTACTGTTTCTCTTACTCTTAACTGTGAACGCACATAAAAATTTGGTGCTGTAAGGGGAGCATCTTTTTTAGCACCAGCAGGAACGTTATCAGGCATTTGACCTTTGGTAGACTCTATCAAACGCAGAGGCTTTATTGCAGTCACTTTTTGTGAAGCTCCTGATTCAGAATGTGCTAATACAGGTATCACTAAGGATGGAGTACCCCCAGAAGCTACAGTCGTTACTCCCTGGAGTAATTTCCGTCGTTTACGAGTTAATTCCTTCAGTTTACCACGCATAAACCCACTGCTTCTTTTATCAGGTTTGGGATGTAGAGGAGCATCGTTATCAAATGAGGTATACGTAACAGAAGGAACTGTTGCTTCTTGATTAGCCTTTCTCGCAGATGCATTACTATCTGTGGAGGCTATTGCTTCTTGAATAGCCTTTCTCACAGAAGCAAGTCTGTTACTATCTGAGGGTCCCGTCTTAGCGCTTTCAACTCTTCTTGTTTGTCTCTCAGGTGAACGCCCCCGTCCTACAGCTCCTGATTCTACGGATTCTGTGTGTTGGCTACTTGCATCATGTGAAGAAGACCCAAACTTCTTGGTAGTACCGTACTCTTCAGATCCGCCTTTCATTACTGGTTTTTCTGAAACTCTCGGTTCTCTGCGTTGAGGTTGTCTGGAATTATTGGCAAGCTGTTTTGATTGTTGATTTATTTGGTTTACTGTTTGGGTACTTTGTGCTGTATGATCTGGACAAGGATCAGCCTCATTCTGACCACCTTTGATTCTTTCATTAAAATGAAATGCACCCTTCTCGTGTTTACTCGGATTCATGGCATAGGCGCCAAACTGCTCATTAATTTCTTTTGCCAGTTTAATAATGTTCTGCTCTTTTTCCGTTTTAACAACGGCTTCAGGTTGCGTTTCTAATGCAAGAGCATATGCTAATACGGAAATAACAAATTTAGTATCTTTTGGTGTAATTTGATTAATTGTTGGCAATTTGTCTCCAAAAATAATCGCTTGAATCGAAGATTCCATCGCTTTTGCTATCGTAAGCGCAATAACCTCTGATGCTACTGAACTTTTTGCCCTTACCTCTTTCAGACTTTGGGTAACCATATTCGTTAACTCTTCTCTTCTTGCACGTAAAGCATCCGAAGGTCTTTCTCTCAAACTCGCCTCATCGATAACACCATAAAATAATTGTTCATTAAATTTCGTACGAACAGCTTCTGCTTCTGGAGTATCGGAAAGAGAAGCAATATGAACAGTTGTTTCTGCAACTTGCTGCATACGATCCTTCCATGCTTCTTTACTATCAAGCGCTTCCGTCTCTTTAGGAACACGAAGGCTATTAACTGCCTTAAGCATCCTGACTTCCTGTTCGGAAAGCTTTTCATGATCGTGCTCTTTATGGGCATGATTTCGTGGTTCTTGTTGAGCACTTCCTCCTGGTTTGATTTGTTGCATTTTTTGTTGATAAGCTTTTACCTCAGTTCTTCCGGCTATTTCTTTAAGAGGTGCAACCACTTTTTGACTTGCTTGCAACAATAATTCTTTTGTTTCATGAGAATGTGACTCACAACGAATCCATTGTTTTGTACGTTTATCATATTCAAAATGCCTGATGGTATTACTTGCTTCACCCATTCCATGCTGAGGATATCGAAAACCCGCTTCTCGGAGCGCTGTGGCATGCTGTGTTGCTTCTTTTTCTAACACAGTCGTTGGTACTCTCTCTGCCTCGATAGCTCGAGTCTGTAATTCTAATTCAATAGCAAAAGCAATAGTCGCTAGCATATTAGCTTCGTTTTTATCGGCTGGCTGTTGATTAAACCGTGCATTTTGTATCGTCTCAAGTGCAATAGCATCATCAAACAATTTAGCCAAAGCCCCTCTCCAGTTATCCGACTTACCGCCAGTTTCTGCTCTAATGCTTTTTAATGCTTGGACCAATGCATTTTCAAGTGCTTCATCAGCTTTTTGCAATTCAGGTGGCTGCTCAATAAAAATATCTCGTTTCCCAACAATTTTTTCTCGAGAAAGAATCTCAAACTGTTTGGCTGTTACTGCTTCTTGTGGATTGTGAACAAAGGCAGCAAGAACAGACGCTGTTGCATAGGCTTCACCAGCAACTGTCATCGTTTCTATCTCTACCTGATCGTTCTCATGCATGCCTCTTGTAAGAGTTATCTCAGCCATTCTTGCAGCTCTTTCCCCAAAAGGAACTGTAGCTAAGTCAGGATTGTTTTCAGTTAAAATTCCTGCAAATCGCGCTGCTCGATCATCACCGGCAAGAGCAAGTATCGCAAGAGCTATCTTATCATTGCCGTTAATTTTTCCATGAGGGTGTATTCTATATGGTTTACCAGCAACTGTACCAATCACATTAGAGCAACTATCAGACATGCTCTTTATAAGGTTACCCTTCTCATCGTATTCATTTTGTGGACCGCGTGCAGTTGCTAAAAATTCCTCAGCTCTTCTTGTTCCTTCAGGTGTTCTATCAAGCAAAAATTGTGCAAGTTCATCGTCAAAATGATATTGTTCAGCCTTATTTTGTATATAAAAAAGTGCAGGGATTACTCGATCTCCAAAGTCTTGTACTAAGGCTTCTTCATTCACAACCTGTGGATTTATTTCATTTTTAAAAACGGCTGAAGTTCTTTCTGCTTCCAGATATCCAGGAGGGTCAATAGCAACAATAGCACAAAGAGCTCGCAGAGCAGGTAAGTACTCTCTTTGTAGAACAAATGTTCCTGGTGCCAACTGAACAGTCTCTTTCTTACCATTTTTATACGTATAATCAACCTTCACAGATCCAAGGGCTACCCCTTCTTCTCTTCGAATATCCTCAAAATTTCTTGGTTGAAAAGAAATAACAGGTTTCGTTTTTTTTTCATGCGCAAAAGAGCTTGAAGATACCTTATATGTTTCTGGTCTTATTTCTGTTAGTACTGCCATAGGTTAGATAGAGAAAACCGGATTTATCATAATTGACAAATGCGAATTATTTGCATTATAATATAAAAAATATCCTCTTGCAAGTGCCTTGCAGTTGTGATAAGATCGCATTATGGTAAACGCAAAAATACAACATGACTGTAAAACAGAATTAAACGAAGTAGATCTTCGAGCTACTCCTGCACGCATTGCTCTGATGAAATTACTTGAGTCTTCAGATAAACCATTGGATGTTCAAACAATGATTGACTACCTCGATCAAAAAGAAATTAAAACCGATCCGGCAACTGTTTTCCGTATTGTTAATATGTTCACCGAAAAAGGACTTTTAAAAACAGTGCAACTCAATGAAGGAAAATCCCGATACGAATTACAAACAAAAACTGATCATCACCATTTGGTTTGTACCAATTGCGGTGATATTCAGGACATTTCCGACTGCAATATTGAAGTACTTGAAAAGCATATTGAAAAGAAAAAAAATTTCAAAGTTACCAGTCACGCACTTGAATTTTTCGGACTTTGTAGTTCTTGCCAACAACAAATAAATTAATTATGAAAAAAACACTCATCGCAATAACAATAGTCGTACTCTTAGGAGCATTAGGATTATTCTTAAAGCGTACACACCAACCAACTCCTTCCTCTACAACGATTCAAATAGTCGCAGCAGAAAACTTTTATGGAGATATCGCAAAGCAACTGGGGGGGGACAAAGTACAAATCATGAGTATCCTTTCAGATCCTAATGCTGATCCACATGAATATGAATCAAGTGTTAAAGATGCAAAAGCAGTCTCAACCGCACAAATTGTCATTAAAAATGGCGATGGATATGATACCTGGATGGATAAACTTCTTTCTGCATCACCTAATGCTAACAGGGTTGTCTTAACAGGGACAATGATTGCAAACCATACATTACCTGATAATCCTCACGTATGGTATGGCATTGACAATGTACAAACAATTGCAACAAAAATAACTGATGCATTGAAAAAAGCTGATCCTACTGACAGCGCAACATTTGCTAACAATCTCCACACATTTATTACTTCTTTACAACCTTTGACGAAAAAAATGAATGTTATTAAGGCTACCTATCAAGGAACACCTATTGGATTAACTGAAACAATTTATCTCTATCAAACAAAACCTATGAATCTAAACGTCCTCACTTCTTTTCCTTTTGAAAAAGCAATTGCAGAAGGAAATGATCCATCAGCAGATGATGTGGCAAAAGCAAATGATCAAATAACGAAAAAACAAATAAAAGTGCTTATCTATAACGCACAAACGGTAACACCAATTACAACAAACTTACAAAATGCAGCAAAACAACAACACATTCCAGTCGTTTCCGTTACCGAAACCTTACCAAAAAATACCCATTATCAAGAGTGGATGATGAATCAATTCAATAAGCTACAACAGGCTCTTGCAGCTACCGTCTCTCACTAACATTAGCTATAATAGACTTATGCAAACAACAACTATCGAGCTTGAAAATGTAAATTTGACATTAGGCGCAAGAACAATCCTCCACAATATTTCACTCACCATCAACGAAGGTGAATTCATCGCAATTCTCGGCCCAAACGGCGCAGGAAAAAGCACACTCCTTAAATTACTTCTGGGGTTATATAAACCTACTTCCGGCAATATTACGGTCCTTGGTAAAACTCCAAAAAGAGGTAATAACAAAATCGGTTATGCACCTCAACATAGAACGCTTGAAGCTGACCTTGCATTACGGGCAAAAGATATCGTTGGTTTTGGCTTGGACGGTAATCAATGGGGGATTGCACTACCAAACGCAAAACGTGAGCATCATATCGAACAAGCACTTGATGAAGTTGATATGTTGCATTTAGCTCGTATGCCAGTTGGCAAATTGTCAGGTGGAGAGCAGCAACGACTGCTCATTGCACAAGCACTGCTCACACATCCTGAAATTCTGCTTCTTGATGAACCATTAGCAAGCTTAGACATTATCCATTCGGAAGGTATTGTCTCGCTGATTACCAAAATTGCCAGGAATAGAAAAATGACTGTATTATTAGTAACCCATGATGTTAATCTTTTGTTACCAGTTATCGATAGGGTACTGTATGTCGCAAATACCCATGGTACGATCGGAAAACCTGATGAAGTAATTACAAATGAAAACTTAACAAAATTGTACGGGTCACCCGTTGAGGTCATAAAAGCACAAGGACGATTATTTGTTATTGGAGAAGAACACTGATACCTATGTTTGATATTCTGCAATATTCATTTATCCAAAATGCCTTTATTGCCTCGTTCTTTGTTTCTATTGTTGCTGCAATTGTCGGATACTTCATGCTTGCTCGTGGGTTAACATTTGCTGGACATGCATTTTCACACGTAGGCTTTGCTGGAGCAGCAGGGGCTGTATGGCTTGGTATTAATCCTCTCTGGGGATTACTTTCTTTTACTATAGCTGCTGCAATTGCAATCGGATCGATAGGAAGACAGTTTCGTGAAAGAGATGTCCCCATCGGCATTATCTTTACCTTAGCCCTTGCTTTTGGTGTGCTCTTTTTATTCCTTTATTCAGGGTACGCAGAAGAAGCATACAGTATTCTTTTTGGGACAATCCTTGGCATTAGCTCAAATAATGTCTTCATCACAGCATTTTTTAGTATGGCAACGATTGGGGTAATTGCACTCATTTTTCGACCCTTACTCTTTAGCTCTTTTGATCCAGAAGTTGCAGAAGCAAGAGGAGTGCCTGTACAGTTTCTTTCAATACTCTTTCTTGTTCTTATTGCTATTACTGTTTCCATTTCGGTACAAGTAGTTGGCGTCCTTCTTATTTTCACCCTTCTTATTGGTCCTGCTGCAACAGCAATGCGACTTGTGAAAAACCCATACAGTGCAATTGGACTTGCTATACTACTTGGGTTACTCTACAGTTGGGTAAGTATTTACTTAGCCGCAATTACCAATTTACCTGTTTCCTTTTTTATTGCAACCATTTCCTTTAGCGTCTATTTACCAATTCGACTATTTGTAACAACAAAAGTGAGTAAAAAACTATGATTGAATTATTACAGCATCAATTTGTACAAAATGCCTTTCTTGCCGGAACAATTATTTCGATAGTCTGTGCTATTGTTGGCTATTTTGTCGTTTTGAGATCACAAGCATTTGCAGGACATGCACTCTCCCATATCGGTTTTGCCGGAGCAACAGGTGCTGCACTTTTAGGTGTTAGCGCACTAACAGGGACCTTTCTTTTCACTATTATTGCTGCACTTGGTATGGGAACACTAGGAAAACGCCTGCAAGGCAGAGACGTTGAAATTGGTATGGTACTCTCCTTTGCATTAGGTCTTGGTGTGTTATTTTTGAAACTCTACACAACCAATGCCAATGAGACAGTCGGTATCCTCTTTGGATCAATTTTAAGTGTTACTTCGTATGATCTGATCTTAAGTGTTCTGACAGGAATGATAACTCTTCTGTTTGTTATCTGTATGTTTCGACCGCTTCTTTTCTCATCAGTTGATCCAGAAGTTGCAGAGGCAAGGGGAGTACCTGTACGATTTCTCTCAAATATGTTCATGGTACTACTTGCGGCAACAGTAACTGAAGCAATTCTTATTGTTGGCGTTTTGTTAGTTTTTGCTCTTTTGGTTACTCCTGCCGCAATCGCACAACACATTAGTAAACGTCCATTGATAACTATTCTCTTCTCGATACTGCTTGGATTATTTTTTACCTGGGGAGGATTATTCCTTGCATTATGGCTTCACGGACCGGTGAGTTTTTTTATCGCAGGATTAGCATCGCTTTCTTATTTATTGATCGTTCCACTCGCTCATATTATATCTCCTCACTTTTATAGTTCATTCTCCCATACGGATAGAGAGAATAAGTTTGCTATCGAAGGATAAACGTATTCATAACCTCAGAGCATTTTTGTAATTGTTACCTCCATAGGTCAAATGCATTACACGCTTTTTTGTGTTTTCGTTGCAAAATACGCTGCAATGAAAGTAACGATTGGTACTACAAGAACAAGTCCCATTGTTCCTGCAATTGTTCGTACAACTTCTTCACTTAACGTTTCGCTATTGAGGATTACCCACAGAGGATAGTAAGATGCATTATAAAAAAGAAAAAGAAAAACAGTAAGAGATGATCCTGCATAAGCAAGCACTAAGGTGTTTATCAATGAGACAACATGTTCCCGTCCAACAAATAGGCCTTTTTTGAAAAGTTGTTTACGAGTAACTTGCTTATCAGTCCTTACTAATTCAAACATCGTAGCAGCTTGTGTTGTGGTAACATCATTTAACGCACCAAGCGTCCCGATAATAATACCACCAAGAAGTAATCCTTTTACATCAATCAAATGTCCCGTTCCAAAATGAACAGCTATCGAATTTTCATCAATATATCCAGTGAGTAAAGAGAGCTTCACAAATAGAACTGATAACCCATAGGTTAAAAAGAGTGCCAAAAGGGTAGAAACAAGTGCAATGCTTGTTTGTTTTGAGATGCCATGTGCTGCATATGTTGTAAATAATAAGATACCGACTGCACCGATCATACAAACAAGTAATGGATCTTGCCCTGCAAGAATTTGCGGAACGATATATACAAAAATAATCCCAAGACTAATCCCTAATCCTATAAATGAACCAATCCCTTTCCATCCAGCAACAAAAACAACAAGCAAGACAAAAGCTATTCCAATAAAAGAAAGGGGAGCTAACCGATACTTGCTCTCAATAGAATAGGTTACTGGCCCTGAAGCACTACTTGTTTTTGTAAGTATTACCGTATCTCCGGTATGTAAAATAAGATCATTAATGCGTTGTGCGTCATACTGTACCTGCACTGTCTTTCCGATATCAGATCCATCAAGAATTACAACATCTAAGACCTGGATCGTTGATTGATAATCAGAATAGGGATTCTTTTTCTCACCTTCAGATCCTATAACAGTTGCTTTCATAAATTCAGATTTTGGAGGAGTAGGGGATACTTGTTGCGCAAAACTAGAAGGTGTTATCACTAAAGAAACACTGCAAATGAAAAGAAAAAAAAGAAGATAGTAAGATAACGCACGCAACATACTATATATAGTATCTCATGAATTTATCCAAGAGAAAAGAAAAAAGGGTAATCTAAAGATATTGTCACAGAGGAGATACAATAAATATGATGTATCAATGCCGACAAATACCATCAGAGGCACAAATAAAGAAATACTTACGAAGATTAGGTGCTGCGTGAAAGACTATACATATCTCTACGTTTACTCATTTTCAAAATTTGTCCAAAATTATAAACAAAATATTCCCCACATAAAACACAAAAGCTTTCATAAGTATAATTGTACTAATATTATACTAATACGAAAAATTTAATAATTATTTAATGTTTATTTAATAATGTATTCTCATACGTTAAAATCATGAAATTACTTTTGATAGATGATAACAAAGAACTTGTTCAGACGTTACAGGAAGAACTATCAAAATATTTTATTGTTGAAATAGCTCATAACGGAAAACAGGGAGAATATCTTGCCCATATCAACGACTATGACATTATTATTTTAGATATCGTCCTTCCGGATATTGATGGTATAGAAATTTGCAGGATGCTTCGCAAAGCAAAAATTCATACCCCTATTATCATATTAACAGGCAAACTTGATCACTCTACAAAGGTTGCTACTCTTAATATAGGTGCTGATGACTACATAACCAAGCCTTTTCACTTACCTGAATTGTTATCAAGAATTAGAGCAGTATTACGACGGCAAAAAAATGTTTTCAACGCCAATGTGTTAACTATTGCTGATTTGCAGATAGATTTTGATACAAAACAAGTCATACGAAATAATAAAATCATTTCCTTACGAAAAAAAGAGTTTTATCTTCTTGAATACCTTGCACGTAATGTAGGAAGCGTTATCACCAGAGATATGATCTTAAATCATGTATGGGAATCTGATACTGATGCTCTTACTAATATTGTCGATGTACATATTAAATATTTACGTGATCAAATAGATAAGGATTTTAATAAAAAACTCATAAAAACAGTACATGGAATAGGATATAAGCTGGAGGCATAAGAAAGGGGGTGAAAAAACATGAATGAAATAGTAACAAACGTTTTGACAAAAAAAAGCGCAAGAAATAAAAAGGAAATGGAAACAGTAGCATTGGATACCTTACTGCTTACTCCATGGGCATAAAGAAAAATAGGTAAGTCTATGCTGTTTTTTGTCTTTATTTGCTTCTAAAAGCACAATGATTAGAGTGATAATTTGTAAGATAAGGCTAATTACACATAGACTTACACATGAAAATTTCCTAAAATAAGGGGATGAAAAATTGGATCAGTAAAAATTTTTTGATTTCACGATCTCAAGATAAAGATAAGGCTCGAAGAGAGTTAATTTTGCAGATTTTATTACTTGGCTCTATTCTTTTATCCTTTATTGCTTCTCTTGTTTCATGGAGTGTCACCTTGTCACAAAAAAAACTTATTAGATTTGAATCAATAGAAATAACAGGCATTTTTCTTCTCTTTATTACAGCGTATCTCTGGTCTCGACGAAGAAATGGAGAAATAGTAGCGTATTTTTTTATTGGATTTTATCTTCTGATCACTATTTACTCATCCTATGTATGGGGTGCTGAAATTCCAAATGGATTATTAAGTTATGCACTTATTATTGTCATGACAGGTATTTTAATTAATTCCCGAGTTGCTTTTCTGGTAACCTTATTTATTTCCTGTATCATTATCTTCCTCGTCTATGGACAAACACATAATATCCTTTCTGTCATAACAAATTGGCGTACCCAACCAGAGACTGTTGCGAATGCAATTGGGTATAGCGTAACCCTTAGTATTATTGCAATCGTATCTTGGCTCTTTAACAGGGAAACTGAGCAGGCACTTTTGCGCGCTCGACTTTCAGAAACTGCACTTAAAAGGCAGAAAAATTCTCTTGAAGTACTTGTTGAAGCAAGAACACAACAATTAAAACAAGCACAACTGGAAAAAATTACAGAGCTCTATCGTTTTGCTGAATTTGGACGCATTGCTTCAGGATTATTTCATGACTTAACAAACCCATTAACCCTTGTTTCATTAAATTTACATGAACTTAGTAAAAATAAACTCTTAATAAAAACAGAATTGTCTGATATCGAAAGAAATATACAAAGAGCAATCATGGGAACAAAAACTTTAGAAAATTTTATCAATGCCGCAAGAAAACAAATACAGAATCAGGAAATAAAAAGAAAATTCCTATTGGCCTCTGAGATTACACAAGTAATACAAATAATGGATTCTAAAACAAAAGAGAATAAAGTTATACTCGAATCAACCCTTGATAACACATTATTACTTACAGGGAATCCTATTAAATTTAGCCAACTGATATTTAACCTTCTTGCAAATGCAATAGAAAGTTATGATGCAAGTAGAAGGAAAAAACGAGTGGTAGGAATAACCCTTGCAAGACAAAACAATGAGGTAATGCTGACAATACAAGATTGGGGTAGGGGAATAGAAAAAAAATATCTTGCGACAATTTTTGAACCCTTATTTACCACCAAAACTCCGGAAAAAGGTACCGGAATCGGGTTATCTCTTTCAAAAGAGATCATTGAAAAAGGATTTGGCGGAAAAATAACAGTTACCAGTAACAAAAAACAAGGCACTCTATTTACTGTTTCTTTTCCATTAGGAAATGCTCATGGACAGTCTGTATGAGTTTACAAGCAAGTATTGCTTTTCTACAAAATCAGCAACAGAAAGATGGCAGTTTTTTATCCTTATCCTCTCCCGATCCTACACAATTTATACCTGCGATTACTTTTCATTCAGTTTTTTCAACGGCACTTATCCTTTCCTGTCTTACCAATTTACAAAAGAGTGAAAACGAACACATTAAAAATATTACCCTGCGTGCAGCTACCTTTTTACTCGCACAAAAGAGTACAAATTGGACATTTAATTATTGGGCAAGAAATTCACAAGAAACAAAACAGATGCCTTACCCTGATGATTTAGATGACACGTTTTGTGCTCTTACTGCACTATACCAATATGACCCTACGCTTATTACCGGTACAATTCTTGCCAAAATCGTTTCGTTGTTAACAACATTTGAAAAAAAAGAAGGGGGTCCATATCAAACATGGGTTGTTCCAAAAAACGCTACCTCCATATGGACTGATGTTGATCTGGCAGTCAACATAAACATTGCTTTTTTTCTTCATTTACACAAGATTACTCTTCCTAATCTCACAACGTTTTTTGAAAAAAACATTATTGCACAAACACTTTGCTCACCTTACTATCCAACAGTCTATCCGATCCTGTATTTTCTCTCTCGTTTTTATCGAGGTCCATATGTGACCACAGTAACAAACCTACTTTTTGCTAAACAAGTACAAGGCGCTTGGGGAAATCCTCTTGATACTGCTTTGTGTCTCATCGCTCTACGAAATTGGGAAGTCAATCCACAAAAACTCTTGTCTGCTGTAGCATTTTTACAAAAGTTGCAACAACAAAACGGTTCGTGGCAGGCTGTACCATTTTATACCGGTGTGAATCCAAAACGGAATAAACCATTTTATGCAGGATCATTAGCATTAACGACTGCTTTTTGCATAGAAGCGTTATTTCCATACACTCAAGACAAAAAACAATTTTTTCTTAACCGTCAACAAGAAATAAAAACTAGCAAGATGCATAAAAAGATACTGTCAAAAGCAATTCATTTTACCAAGTCCCATGATAGCCAGATAGCATCTCAGTTTTCTCATATGATAGAACGGGTAACAAAAACTGACGTTTTAAGACAAATCACGCTCTTACCCTTTTTTTTTGCTCAAAGCATTGCAAAAAAACACCAACAGAAGATTTCAAATACATTCCTGATCCAATTAGGTTATGCAAATCTATTGGGATGGATTGCCTACACTATTTATGATGATTTTTTAGACGACCACGGAGATAAAAAAACACTCGCTGTTGCAAATATCTGTCTGCGAGAACTTACCGTTCTTTTTATCTCCCTTTTTCCACAAGGTTCACTATTTGATAAACACTATAAAAAAATAATGGATGGGATAGAAAGCGCGAATCTCTGGGAACTAACGAATGCACGATTTATTCCAGAAAAAAAAATGTCTCTTACCACATTACAGCTACCTGATTGGGAACACAATCAAGAGATCATTGCTAACCGTTCGCTCGGACATGCACTTGGACCTCTTGCAATTATGTATCATCTAAAACAAAATGAGATACAAATAGCCTCTTTTCTCACATTTTTTCGCCATTACCTTATTGCTAAACAACTTAATGATGATGCACATGATTATGAAGAAGACTTTACAAAAGGGATGTTGACACCTGTCGTTACAAGATTAGTACATTTGTATCTCCAAAAACAAAAAACGTCTCCACAGCCTCTTTCTCTAAAAAAACTAACAAAGAAACTAAAAATATTATTCTGGTATGAACTACTTGATGCTGTTGTCACTGACATTTTTTTCCATATACAACAAGCAAGAAACAGCTTAGCAGTTCTCTCACTTATTACCGATAAGCTTCTGCTAGAAAAACTCCTTACGCAATTAGAAACGGCAGCAAAAGAAGCTCTTTTGCAAAGAGATCGTACTATCGAGTTCATCAAAGCATACGATTAGGATTAGAACTGTGCGTGGATTAACTCAGCTGTGTCTTTTTGCTCTTTGAGCGCTTCAATTTTCACATTCTGTAAATCAGCTTCTTTAAACTTCTTCAAAGAGAAACTGAAGGTTGCCCCTTTTCCTCTGCCCTCAGACGTTGCCTTAATCTCTCCATAATGTAGATTAATAATCGATCGACAAATATATAGCCCAAGGCCTGTTCCTGCTGCTGTCTGATTAGTGATATATGATCCCGGAAGCAGACCAAATTTCTGGAAAAGTTTTCCTATATCTTCAGAAGTAATACCTGAACCGGTATCTACAATCTTTGTTTGAACAAAATCATCCCACTCTGAAAAACTAATAGTAATATGCCCACCTTTCGGAGTAAATTTGAGTGAATTACCAATAAGATTAAACAGTACTTCTTTTATCTTATCTGGATCAGCAAGAACAGGCGGGAGCGTAGCAGGTTTTTGAATCAAAATTTCGACACCAACTTCCAAAGCTCTAGGAAGAACCTCTTCAACAACCTCCTGGGTCAATTTCAATAAATCTGTTGATTGGAAATCAATAATAATCCGCCCTGATTCAATCCGTGAAATATTCAACATATCATTCACAAGACGTATAAGTCGATCTACCGAATTATACCCTCGCTCAACATAATACCTTTGTTTTTCATTTAACTGCCCCCCTTTATCATTAAGGGCCATCCACAGATATGATTTAATAGCAGTCATTGGCGTCCGAAGCTCATGAGACGCTACTGAGACGAATTCATTTTTCAGTTTATCAAGCTCAGTCAATTTTTTATTCGCATCTTGTAATTGCTTTGTTGCTGTTTCAAGCAATGTATACAGCGAAGCATTATTTAATGCTATTTGCACAGAATCGATAAAATTTTTGATCGTTTGATGTTCAAATTCACTAATCTGAGCATAGTCTTTACTCATACTGATAATAAATGTACCGATTGGTTTTCCTTTTTTTGAAAAAAGAGGGAAAATAAGCGTAGTTTTTGTATTCATTTTTTCCTGGACAATTTTTGCATTTTCAGGGGATAAAGCAGGTCTTACCACATCATACAGATTATTGGTATAGAGAGTCCGCCGCTCTTGCATTGCTTTAATACAATAATTCTCTGAAGCAGTTAGCTTTATTTCAATGCTTGCAAATGGCTTTTCTAAAACTTTAACCGCCGCAAATCCTCCAGATGTTGAAGAAAGCCCGACCCGATCCAATGTTCCCTTCTTCTCATTAACAATAGCTAATACACCTGTTTCATAGCCTAAATATTGCGGTAATGCACTGGCAATTTTTTTAATTGCTTCAGAATAGTCAAGCGTTTCCAGAATAATAGCGTTTAGTGCAGCTGTTGCAAATAGTGCTTTTTCTCTCTCTGCCAATATTTGCGCATTCTTCTCAGCTTTTTCTTTATAGTATGAATTATGTTTATTCGATCTAAGAGAATCAACAATATACACTAACGCAATGCCATAAAAAAGCACCCAGGGAATATAAGGAATATACGAGGATAGTATGCTCATCTCCATAAAATGATTATGGGAGATTTACAGACAATAGTCAATTTATTGAGAAGAGCGGGTAATACGCGGTAGTAAACGAACAGCGGCAGTTGCTCTCAAACGGCGAACAGCATCCGGAAGCCCTTCTCCAGGATATATTCTTTCAGGAATTCTTTGGTCAGGAAATTGTGCTCCAAAACCATGTTGCGCAAGCACTTTTCTCACATACGCTTCATGCGCAGAGCCATGTCGTGAAATTGCAATTAATGGACGTCCTTTCTCATCACGAAGAACCTGACCGTCGCTATCTCTTACCACGTCAGTCATATCAATAATTGTCGTTGAACGAGAATCATGATATGGATGTCGACGCCGCATTTGGCGTTCATCGTCAACAACAACAACAAATTTCCCTTTTCTATCCTGTATGAGCTCTGCAACAAGGGGATTATAACGATGATGCACTTCTGTGCCTGATCTATTTGCAGAAGTTGCAAAGAAATAAGGAGTCTCTTTTGGCATTTTATCAGCAGCAGCTCTAAAAATGTCACTTACCGGACTATTTTTACCGGGAACAATAAGTTGGACTGTTTTAATCTGTTTTCCCTGCTTCATAATTTCTTTTGAGAGATGTGGAGGTATGGAATCTGCAGCTGGCAGGATAAAACCTACCGGACCGTGAGTACTCAAGTGATCTACGATATCTAATACTGTACCCTCTGTTAACACAGCCTGATCTAAAGCAGCCCAGTTAGCAAGCTCTGAGTAATGATTGGGTGATGTTGTTATACTACCGGTTTGCTCCCGAGGACGACCTTTCAATGCATTCAAATTTCCAACGGCCTCTGATGAAGGATGAGTAAAAGCGCCTAGGATATTACCAAAAGGCATAATAAAAGGATATTCACCACTCACTAACCATCCGACAGCTTTTTTCCTGTCTTCAGGATTATTAAGTGTAAGAAAAGTAAGATTAGCAATTTCAGGAAACTCACTATGAGTTATCTTAAAATCGCCAAAACGTCTCCCTCTTCCTCCGCCATGAGAAGTTTCTATATTGCTCATATCTTCTTTTACCACGCCTTATATCAGTTTTTGTAAAGTCTTACGCAATCTAATACCGTTCTACTATAGCGAGATTTTGCTCAATTTTCTAGTACTAAAATAGACAAGTAACAATTTTTTTCTCGTAACTTACTATAAGATTTAGAATTATATCAGTTTTTTTACAATTTGCAAGAGATATCTTGACACCTATGTAATTATCTAATATGGTAGATATATCTACGTAAGATTCTTGTAATAAATATGGGAGGAGGTGATTCGTATGATAACACTTGCTAAAGCAAAACACGCTATTGAAACTTCTGAAAAAAAAGCAGAAGAATTAGGCGTAAAAGTAACTACTGCTATTGTTGATGATCACGGTAGTCTCATCGCATTGAGTAAGATGGATGGGGCATTACACATCAGCCCGAGGTTTGCTTCAACCAAAGCATTTACTTCTGCAAACCTTGGTGCTCCCACAGAAGGTCTTGCCGGTTATGAAGTTGAAGGAAAGCCCTATTTCGGACTTAATACCCTTTTTGGTGGAGAATTAACTGCAATTGCAGGAGGAGTTCCTGTTGTAGTTCAAAGTAAAGTTATTGGTGCCGTTGGAGTTGGTGGTTCAATGGATGTTAGTCAAGATGCACAATGTGCACAGGCAGCTGTCAAAGCATTACAAGAATAAGGGTAAAATTGTATTACAACATAAAAAGCATAAAATACACCTTTATGCTTTTTATGTTTCTTTCTGGCTTGTCCAAATTAGTACCACAGAGTTTCAACTAATTGGGTAATACTGCACAAACAGGGCAAAAGCGATTAGACCAACGAATCAATATAATCGAAAATTTTTCATATCCCATTATTTAAGTAATTTTTACCCTTCATTTTTGTGAGAGTAAAAAGTAAGATTTAGATTGTTACGACAACTTTTTTTAAAATTCACATGGCGCATTTTCCCTGTTTGTGCAAGAACACCCAAAATAATAATCCTTTAACGAAAACGGAGTCACTATTAAGTAACTTAACGTCAAATCCATTACTCCTCGCAGAAGCTTTAATATTTGGCATTATAGTAGGCGTCGGAATTGCGCTTTTGGTTCTCAAACTGATTGGGAAGAGTAAAAAAAAAGTAATCTTTTATTTATCACCAAGTCCTCGCTGTTGATGCAATGTATGTTGGAGTTACTTTTTCATATTTATTAATGATCTTTTTACCCAAAATAATTCCCCATTTCTCTACAGTAAAGAATAATATGCTGGCAATACCCGAAGCCGCTACGAGAAGGATAAAAAAGTGTAACATGAAATTCAGGTAAGGATTTGCAGGGAGATAATGATAGAGGCCTAGTTTCGTCATCCAATAATCAACCGCAGTATGGCAGAGATATAAACTAAAACTGATTTTTCCTATATATACAATCACTTTATTTACAAGAAGTTTATAGGGGTACTTTGAAAGAGTAAACAGCAAAGAACCAAATAGTAATCCATAAGTGTAATGACCTGGGACGAGTTTCAAGGGTAATAATTCTTGTAGAACAAGCAGTAAGCCGACAGCCACTAAAAAAAATTTTAACTGTTTTTTATACCGATTCACGATATTTTCGTGCATCATAAAGAAAACAACTATGCCGATTAGAAAAACTGGCAATTGTGAAGGGAAAAATTCAAAGGTATACGTTTGGAGATCGAAATTTTGATGGATTAAAGAAAGAGAAAGTAAATATAAACGCAGGGATTGCATAGCGACAATAGCAATAATCGTAAAAATGAATGTGAGCCTAAATGTTTTTAATTTATAGAATAAAAGAGGAAAGAGCAGATAGAATGACGTTTCAACTGCTATTGACCATCCACCATAAACGATATTATTAATCCAAGCAGGAAAAATGCCGTTTATGAAGGTAACAGTTGAGAGAATATTGAGGATGGAGAAATGAAATGGATTGCCTTGCCAATAGTTTTGTTGCCAAAGATAATAAAGGATAGCTAGATAAAAAAGAGGAGCTATGCGAAAAAATCTCCGTATATAAAAATTTCTGATAGCATGCTTTTCTATATGCTTGCGTTTGTTTAGTGATAAACAGAGTGTGAAAGCACTGACTACATAAAATAATTGTACTCCTCGTGGCCCAAAGTCAACAGCAGTGATAATTTGCAGCCAAGAGGGATAAACAACGTTACTATAATGACTTACGTGTGCAAGAAGTACTCCAAGAATAGCTATGCCTCGCAGGGCATCGATATAAGCATATCGTTGTAAAATACTCGCAGGTGTATCTTTAGTCGATGAATCATGTTTTTTGTTTATTTGCATTAAAGTTGCTTACTATAATAATAGCAAAAGTGACAACTGAATATAGATGTAGAACCTCCGATGTCTCATAGTATATCTATAAATGGTATAATAGCTCATATTTCATCAGACTAAAACGAAAAAATACTATTTCTTTAAAAAACATATTTGTAGCTTTATCACATTTTATGAAAGAACATAATCAGGGAATTTCACCACAAGAAGGAACAAAGAGAAGAGAACCCTTGTCTGATCAACAGATAGGTGAAGCGCTTGCAGGTTTTGGTAACCATGAAGGAAAAGCGTTGCTTGTATGTAAAATGGGCGACCCTCGTGGCTACTTAAATACTCAACTTGATAAGCTTATCTCAGTTGACGGAAAGAAACCCTGGAGTTCAAGTCTTGCTGCTTGGTGGTGCACTAATTCACTTATTCCTAATGGTTTGGTAGAGAGAGAACATGATCCTCAGAAAGGCAGTATGGTATATAAAAGAACAAAAAAAGGAGAGGAATTGGTTGCTTTTGCAGGACACGTTCTTTCTTTCTCTGAGAAACATACATCCTTAGCTCTATCTAGACTCTTAGGATCCTCTAATACTGCAAAAAAACATGATGAAGAGGCTGGAATAAAAAAAAGCTCACCCTTAACACGTTTTCGTATCTTTTCTGAACTTGTAACTCGCCGACTTCCAATAAGGCAAGAAGATGTGATAGCCGCTCTGTGTCATGACTATCCCGGAGAATATAAACACGATGCACACGCTACAATAGGAAATCATCTTACTATATTGGCAGAAGCCGGAATAATTACGTATAAAAGTGCCGCAAGAAGCACTCCATATAGTTTTTATAGATCAGTTGCTAGCAAAAAAGGAGAATTAGCACCACCGTATAGAACGAATCATACACTTACAGAGCAAGTCACTCTTTTGCTTTCCGATACAAAAGATGCAGCTACAGCTGAAGAGATCTATACAGCACTGCTAGTAAAACATCCTACTTATCAGGATAAGGATAAAAAGGCACTAACGAATAGAATTTCAAATGTCTTAGCTCATTTAACAAGAGAAGGATATGCAGAACATGAAGGAATGAATCCAACAATGCTATCAAGTATTACATTATCTGATGACCAACGTGAAACGTTGTTAGCATTTGTTGCAATGATTGAAAAGTTTAGAACGCTTGATCCTACGTTTCTTGCTGAAGGCCGAAGAGAAGCACATGCTATTATTACTACTCGTGATCGTTTTGCAACTCTGATGGAAAAAGCATATCAGGCATCTCCGCACGTGCAACGAACAACAAGAGTTGAAACAGAAACACGAATTATCTCTTTTTTACAAGAAACTCCCGGCAGCACAACTGCAGAGATACGAAATCACTTACTGAGAAAATATAACCAAAAACTTAGTCCTGTACATATTACGACTATTATAAGAAATATAAGAAAGCTTAAAAATAGTAGTATTATTACTGCTGATCAAGAAACAAAGGCAGTCAGACGATACTCTCTTGTAGAAGTATTACCGACCACTCCCGAAGAAACAGTTATTTATACACCCACACCCAAAGAAAAGGACAACATTGCAGCGTTTAAAGAAAACTATATAGAAAACGAAAGAAATCGACTCTTCCTCTTACGAGGAATAACAAAATTTGGGATTTTACAAAACGCAAAAAAGGAAATAGCAATGCTTACTAGTTCTGACATGTTTCATCTTGTAGCAATGCTTATTACTGTTCTCGGACAAGATAAAACAGCAAATGATGTCGATAAACGAGATAGTGCATATGAATTATTATTAACTATTAATTTCGATGCAATCGATCCTCAAGAACTACAAAATGTATATTTGAATGCAGTAAGTGATCTAGATGAAACTGCAGATCCGTTTGGATCTATTAATTCACTGTTAGATGCAGGCATTCTCCTTGCACCCGAACTACCTCAAACTATCGATACAATTATTGCTATTGATAAAGCATGGAAAGCAGCAGAAATAAATCCATGGCCTGAGGAAATTACTAATAAAGTGAGACAAATAGGAGATGAAATCATCACTATTTATATAGACTCTCTTGAAAAAGATGCTAACGAAAAAGCGTGTATACGCTCGATTATAACACTCATAAGAAATACATCTCTTGCAGATAAACAACTCTTAACCCAACCGACTACAAATATAGAATTGCAACAGCAAGAAGCACAAGGTGAACAAGAAAATTCCCTCGAAGAGACGCATATAAATTTTAGTCGAAGCGAAAATAGCCTCTTTGACAGAGTAATAAAAATTTTTGATGGAGATACCGAAAATGTTACACTAGAAGAACTTTCAGTAATCATTACTGCAATAGAAACAGTTGCTGAAGAGAGAACACTCGTTGCATCCCTTAAGTCTACACGAAGAGGAAAAGTGATTAAATGGGCCCGGGAATACAAAGGCTTATCACTAAAAAAAGTTGCAGACGCTCTTGAAATAAAGCTAAGGACACTAGATCAAATCGAGCAAGGCAAAAGAGCTCTTTCACTATCAGAATTAAGAAGCACAATAGCTCTTTTGAATGTTTCACCCGAATTTGACGAAAAAATGGATAAAATAACTACTAAAATTGAGGGTGAGGCTAGTAGTACAAAATTTATTTATCAAAAAAGAATCGAAGGCGTGGGTCGATTGCTTGTTGAAGTAAGTAACGAAGTCGGAATATCACAAAGAGATTTAAGTCAAATTATTAATAAATCAGAGAACATGGTTAGCTTAATCGCTAAAAATACATTTCGTATTTCAATAGAAGATGCAGAAAAGATACTTACAGAAGTACAACAAAGACGTCATGCAATAAATGATGCAATCATGTTACTCGAAACAGATCTTGCAGCAATGGAAGAATCACTATCTGGAGCTTAAACGTTTTAGTAAAAATTTTGTCTCGTTAAGCAATTACAAAAATTACTTATTTGGTAAGTTACTATGATTACTACAATTCTTTTTGATTTTTTTGGAACACTAGTTGCGTATAGTCCTGATTCTTACTTCATTTCTAAAAGAAAAAAGGCTTATGCATTTCTTATCCAAAATGGCTTTAATCTTAGCTATCAACAATTTGAGCAAGTATTTAAAGATTCATATAACAAGTTTGATAAAAGGTCACAACAAACACGTAAAGAATTTCATATGTATGAATTCATGGAATATCTGTTGAAACAAAAATTACATGCAAATGTAGATAAAAATGTAATACAAACATTTACAAAATATTATTTCGATGAATGGAATAAAGAAGTTCACTATTATCCATTTATCCAATTGTTTATCTCACAGTTATCAAAAAAATATAAACTTGGAATTGTTACTAATACTCATTTTGCAGAATTAGCAGCAATACATTTAGAGAGAATGCACATTAAAGACTATTTTTCAGTAGTAATCACTTCAGTTGCATTTGGGAAAAGAAAACCGCATAAGGAAATCTTTCTCCATGCACTGAAACGAATAAACAGTATTGCAAGCGAAACAATATTTATTGGTGATAATTATTTTGATGACTATATTGGTTCCCAAAAAGCATTACTCCAATCAGTTCTTCTGGACAAAGAGAATATATACCCCAATGTTCCTAACAAGGTAAGATCATTATTGGAATTTGAACAGATATTGAAAAAACTATAACAATCTCAAAAAAAGAGATTTTTAGCTTTTCTTAATATCTGTTGTTGACAAATCAAGACAATTTCTTAATAATCACCTTATCATGGCAAAAAAGGTAATGGTCGTCGATGATGACCAATATATTAGAGAACTCTATGTTGAAATCCTGAAAGACGAGGGATACGAAGTAGAATCTGCCGAAAATGGCGAAGTGGCACTAAATAAATTAAAAAATGGTGGTTATAACCTCATTCTTTTAGATATTATGATGCCAAAACTCGATGGACTCGGGATCATGGATGCCCTTAATAAAACACCACCACCTATGAAAAATGGTCCAATTATCCTCCTTACCAATCTTGATCATGATCCATTAATTAAAGATGCCATGAGTAAAGGAGCAATTGCTTTTATTATTAAGGCAGATATCACTCCAGATGATTTACTCGGACAAGTAAAAAAATACCTTGGGGAAACATCACAATAATACTTTCTCTTCCAAGTACTGCTTCATAGCATCCTTAAGAATCACTATCCGAAATCTCTGGCTGATCTTAGCATAATTTTTCTCAGGGGGTATTAACTAATATTAGAAATCAAGTTATAAATCGGTGTAATAATTGCAATAATTAAAAATCCAACCCCAAGCGCAAGCATCACCATAATTATTGGCTCCATTAATGTTGTCATCACTTTTACTTTTTCCTCAACTTCACGCTCATAATATTCTGAGGCTTTCATCAACGAACTATCAAGTTTCCCTGTTTGCTCACCAATTTTTACCATTTCAACTATCATGGGAGGGAACGTAGGTGTTGCTTCCATAGCATCACCCATAGAAATTCCTTTTTCAACCCGTTTTGCCACAAGAGCAATTGCGTCTTTGTAAATCATATTACCTAAAACATCACCGCTTTTTAATAATGAATCAACGACTAATGAACCTGAACTAATAAGAAGAGATAATGTTCTTGCAAATTCAGCCATCATACTGTCACGCAATAAATTACCGAAAATGGGAAGCTTCAATATATACGTATCTACAGTCTTTTTACCTTCTGGCTTGTGATACCAACTTCTCAAATAAAAAGTAATTCCAACAGCCATGGCAATTGCAATATACCAGTAATGAGTCAAGAAATCTGAAATACCAATAACAATAACGGTCGGTAAAGGAAGGCTCAAATTTAAATTGCCATAGAGCACCGTTAGCTGCGGAATAACAAAAATCATCATAACAATCATCACCAGAATCATCATCACGACAACAATAAAAGGATACATCAAGGCACCACGAATGGTGCGAACGAGTTTATCACTCTTTTCTAAATCTTCAGCTAACCGCGTCAATACTTTATCCAACAATCCTGATGATTCAGCAGTTTTTACTAGTGCTACATAAATAAAGGAGAAGGTATGCGGATATTTTTCAACAGCCTTTGATAGTTTTGAACCATCTTCAATATCAGATATTATTCCTTCTACTATCTCTTTCATTGCTATACTTTGTGTCTGATTTTTTAAAATATTTAATGCTTGCACTAAAGTAAGCCCTGAAGATATCATCGATGCCAATTGTCTTGTAAAAAAGATTACATCAGAGGATTTTGTTCTTCTAAGGAAAGGGAGGTACCGAATTATTCCAGTCTTTTCCTCAGGGATAATTTGTACCGGTACAAATTGATGCTGCCTGAGATAGTTTGCCGCTTCTTTGACATTCTTTGCTTCAATCAAGCCACGGATAGTATTACCGTCTTTGGTTACTGCTCTGTAATAAAGTCACATACATAATGCTCAAGGCTCATTTATCCTACTAGCCGTTCTAATTCAGTTTCACGTAATGCGTAAGATTTTGCATCATCAAGTGTTACCTGTCCATCTTTAACGAGTCGAGCAAGTGACTCATCAATTGTTATCATACCAATATCTTTTGATGTTTGAATAACAGAATCGATAAGATGTGACTTACCATCGCGTATGTTACTTGCAACAGCAGGTGTCCCAAGCAACACCTCAACAGCAGGGATACGCCCTCCGCCTATTTTACTAACCAGTCGTTGAGAAATAATTCCCTTCAATGTTGCTGCTAATTGAATGCGGATCTGTGGCCGTTGGTCAGCCGGAAAAGCATCAACGATACGATCAATACTCTGAGAAGCAGAATTGGTATGCAATGTTGAAAGAACTAAATGACCTGTTTCAGCAAGAGTAATTGCAGCTTGCATTGTTTCTGGATCACGCATTTCTCCTATTAAGACAACGTCAGGGTCTTCGCGAAGGGAAGAACGAAGTGCTAATCCCCAAGAATGCGTATCAACTCCCATCTCCCGTTGTGAAATAATACTGTTCCCTTTGGGATACACATACTCAATCGGATCTTCAATAGTTAAAATATGACATGATTTATTCAAGTTAATTTCATTAATAATAGCTGCAAGCGTACTTGATTTACCATGTCCGGTTGGACCCGTTACGAGCACAAATCCTTGTTTTAACTTTGCAAACTCATGACAAATTTTGGGAAGACTTAATTCTTCAATAGTACGAACACCAGGTGCAAGAAAACGTAGTGCAGCTGCAATTGATCCTTTCTCGAAATAGGCATTAATACGAAATCGTCCAATGTCCTGACTAGATTTCCCTTTATATCCAAATGAAAAATCAAGCTCTTTATTGGTCAATAATAATTCCTTCTGCTCGGGAGTTACAAGAGAGAAAATCATTGTTTCCAGATCTGTTGTTCTCAAGGCAGGATACGTCGTAAGGTAACGCAAAGCACCATCAATACGAAATGTTGGCGGCAACCCAACCATTAAGTGCAAATCTGAAGCTTTATTTTTAATCGTTAATCCTAGTAATTCTTGAATATCCATATGCTATTCTTGTGCAACTCTAAGCACCTCTTCCATAGTAGTATCTCCTTGCAAAACTTTCAAGTAGCCATCTTGCTTCATCGTGATCATACCTTCTAAAACAGCTTCATCTTCAAGTTTTTGTTCATCAGCTTGCTCAAGAATTAATCTGCTGATTTTCTCTGATGCAGTAAGCACTTCATAAATACCAATTCTTCCCATATAGCCAAGATTGCCACATTCTTGGCACCCTTTACCCCGATAGAATTTATCACTATTCTTCGCAGGAAATAAATTACCAAGCACTTGTCTTACTTCACTCAATAATTGCTGCGGAGGCATATAACTCTCTTTACAATGGACACAAATTTTCCGGACAATCCTTTGTCCAACAATAGCATTAACTGTTGATGCTAATAAAAAACCCTCTGCACCAAGGTCAATCAAGCGAGGAAGTGTTCCTGCAGCTCGAGAAGTATGCAGTGTTGAGAATACTAAATGACCTGTTAATGCTGCCTGAATTGCTAAATCAGTTGTTTCTTTGTCACGGATTTCTCCTACCAAAATAATGTTGGGGTCTTGTCGCAAAAAAGAACGCAATCCAGAAGCAAACGTCAAACCAACTATTGGATTAATCTGTACCTGGTTAATACCTGGAATTTCATATTCTACCGGATCTTCAAGAGAAACGATATTTACCCGAGTCGTATTCAAACGGGAAAGGACAGCATAAAGAGTTGTCGTTTTTCCTGAACCTGTTGGACCACAAACTAAAATAATACCATGCGGCCTTAATACTGCAGTCTCCAGCGCTTTAAGCGATGTACCACCCAAACCTAAGTCTTGTAAGGTAGGAATACCACCTGATTTATAAAGCAAACGCATTGCAATTTTCTCACCTCTCACAGTAGGAATAATGGAAACACGAATGTCGACTTCTTCCTTATTAATTTTAAACGTAAAACGGCCATCTTGTGGCATCCGATGCTCATCAATTTTTAATTCAGCCAAAATTTTAATACGTGAGATCAGGGAATCACGAACATTTTTTGGAAGACTTAATTTATCATACAAAATACCATCGATTCGATAACGCACACGTAATTTATCATTGAGTGGTTCAATATGTACATCTGATGACTTACTGTTAATCGCATATTCAAGAATTGTTGAAACTATTTTTGCAATTGGCGCCTCTTGGATAAATTGTGAAAGTTTTGTACTATCAACAGTACGTTCTTCAGTGAACTCTTCTGTCTCTTTCATTGCCGCACCAACTTCACCCACAAGTTCCTGCTGATATTGTTGTTCTATAGCAGCTTTTACTTCTTCAGGATCAGCAGCAAATGATCTAATTAAAAGTCCTGTCTTTTGTCTAATAAAGGCAAGCGCATCTAGATCGACAGGATTTGCCATTGCAACTGATAGAGTTTTTGTATTTTCATCATAAGCAAACGGTATTAACTGAAACCGATCGACAACTGACCGAGAAAGGAAACTAAGTGCCTGGGGAGAAAAGGCAACGTTTGAAAGAGCCATATAGGGTACTCCCAAAATTTTTGCCTGTGCTTCTGCAATTTTTGCCTCAGACATGATATGCATCGACTTGAGTACATCAATCGGAGACTGCCCGACGGTTGCACTTTTTATCTTGACACTTTCATATTGTTGATCTGTAAGTAATTGTTCCTCGTGAAGAACATCCAGCAATGAAGTGGAATTAGATTGATCAGCACCAACTGGTGAAGGAAGAGGTGAAACGGGCATTACTTTAATAGTAAAAAATTACTCCTGCCAAGTCAAGGAAAGATGCAACCCGTCACTAAGCTAAAGCGAAAAGACGGGGGGACTTTTGAATTTCCTATAAACACAGCCTATCGAAAAAGAATTAAACTTGTAAAAACGGTTCTGACGATTAGCTTTATAACTTTTCGAGCGGCCAGGAAGAGCAAATCTTGAGTTGTGGGTGGAAACTTTTGTAACCTGATAACAGATTTTACGCAAAGCATTTCCTCTAAACATCGAATATCGGAACAGGTAATAAACACTATCTGATTGTGACAGGAAAAAATAAAAAAAGTAATTACTGTTATTTGTGTTAGTCCGACGGTACACCTAAATATTGTTTAAATCTTTCTAATGCTGAGGAGTATGCTTGTTTCAACTCACTATTCCATATAACATGCTTTTCCTGCCAAAATCCCTTAATTTCCAGTGTGCCCTCTTTGCTAAGCACGGGTTCTATTCTTCCGATAAACATATCTCCATAGAGAATAGGGAGAACATAATAGCCATAATGTCTTTTTTGCATAGGCGTGTAGACCTCCCAGCGATAATTGAAGTCAAAAATGTCTTGAAGTATTTTTCTGTCCCAAAGAAGGTTATCGAGAGGTGCAAGAAAAACCATACTTTTTTTTATGAGTTGTTGCTTTTTGACAGCAAGCAGCATCTCTTTATCTTTTGTATTAATAACGAAATGTTGTTTTACCCCTTCTACTATAATCTCGATAAGTTTTTCCTGACCAAGCAGATCAGTAATTATTTTTATTATTTCCTTTCCTGCTCCAACACCCAACCAGCCAGTTCCTGTACCCGATTGGGGAAGCATCCCGACACTCATTATTCTTCTTAAAATATGATTCTCTGCAAGAGAAAAGTGTCGTGTATCCGTTTCTTGATAGGTTTTACCATATACATGGTGTGGGATATCAAAATATTTTTTCCCGTTGATCCGTTTGCTAATAATCAATCGTCCTTTTTTCCAAAGTATTTCTAATGCGGCTCGTCCCCACTGCTCTTCCGACCAAAAGAGATAAACGCGTCTTTTGTCTATAATATCTCCGGAGCATATGGGCCCACTTGTTTCTATTTTTTTAAGTAATGCTTCTAATTCATCCTCATATTCTCTGCAAAATGTGTCTATTTTTGTCCTTTGCGCGCCCGTATAGCGGCTCATTTTCCCTCGCATCAAAGGGAGGTCTGCAATCGGCACGATACACAGTTCTTTATCATACCATTCAATTCCTTTTCGTTGGGTATAAAGCCACTGGTAATAATCGTTTGGGTGGTATCCTTTGATTCGTGCCTGCAAAACCAAATCGACATTTCTTCCACATGGATTTAGTGGATCATACTGAATAAGTCGTAATGTTTTAAAGATGTATTCAATGCCTGCTGATCCTGTTACTGATTGCGGTGGTAAAAGAAGTTGTTTCTGTAGCAAGAAACGTCTGGCTGTTTGTTTGGTGATGTATTGGATCATAGGTAAGTGGACTTTGAGTATATCAAATATATAAGCCCTTTTTATATTTTATACTTGTAAAGTATGCTCCTGCATTTCCGATAACATACGTTATCGGACAAAGGGGAATTCTCACTTATATTTGGTATTTAAGAAAAACCAAAATAAGCTAAATTGACTGTTTGAATATTTCTTTGTTCTTGCAAAACAAATGGTATGCCCTTTAGGACAAGCTTGCCATCTCTCTTTTCATATACTTTTACTGCTGAAGTTGCTTGCCCTTTATTACTTTCTAAAAGCTCCTCACCAATATCAATCCAAATACCTCCTTCTTCTAATAACGGCATAATAGTCTCTTGGATAAATTTGTCCTGGCTTGAAGGATCTTTGTCCAGTTGTTGTCTCATAAAACTGGTTAAAACAGCGTTCGCTTTGTCATTGTTATTGTCCATACGTAGTTTTTCTTGAATGCGTTTACGTGTATCAGGTTTTCGTACATCAGCAACGAGAAATGGGAATTTACCTGTCTCTAATGAAACCTCTTCGAGTAACGCATAAAAATCTTGCACTAGTGGCAAATTTACAGCGAGTGGTCGATATGTTGCTTGTATCCAATCAATATCTTGTTCCCGTTCTCGTATGTCGACGCACAGTCCAAATGTAATATTAACATCCTTTGCATAATGACTAATTCGTTCTTTCCCGGGAAAGTCAGGTTTTGTATATCTTCGTGAATTGAGAAGAGGCCCAGCGAGACCATAGCCTCCTCCTAAATCTACCAATCTGAAAGGTTTTTCTCCAAAAGCATGACGAAATATATATTGAAGAGGAATTCCTCTGTCAGGAATAGCTGTTACCGGCTCTCTTCCTGCATTATCATAAATAATTTGTTGCATCATTGGGTCTTGTATAACTTCAGTAATAATTTCATCCAATCTTTTAGGATCTGCTAATCCAAATATCTCAACAAATTCTTCCGGCTTTTTCTTCAATATTGCATAATTGATAGCACTGAGTAAACCTTGTGTAGGGTTTTCTTTCTTCCAATCTATTTTCAGCTCATCAAAATGCGACAGCAGTACATCGGTGTAATAGAAGTGCGGACGAAAAGCATCTGGTAATTGATATAGTTCATTTCTTCTTCTCACTAGTCTTTGATAAAAAAGCTGCCTCTTTTCATAGTCTTTCCGAGTAAGAGTACCTTCACCAGAAGAGCTTGCAACAACAGTAGATTTTAGTCGCTCAGCACCCATACAATTTTCCTTTTAAAAACATTTTCTCTCTATACATGATTAGCATCATAATGTCAAAAACGGGTCAACTGGAGAAAATGCTCTCTGAAAACAAAAAGCATTCTTTTAGATATATACTCAGACTATTTCCTATAGATATATGCTTCAGCAAGATGAATTCATAACTCTGTAGCAACGTGTTTACTATGCAGACTCGTATAAAAAAGGTAACACAGTACACGAAAAGGGACTGATTGCGATACCTTTTACTCAGCATTGTTAAAAAGGTAAAGGATAAAGAGTTTGCCCACCTGCATGTGGCAACCCTTGGGGATGTTTTATCTTGCTTGGTACAAAAAATCCTCCTGTCGCTTTTAAAACTGCAACTTTTGAATCTTTTTTGGGATTCTCAATAATTCTTCTTTCAGTAGGAGATAAGCTAAACGCTTGTGCTAAAACTGGATTTTCACTAAGAAAACTTGGAAATTGCGCAGTTCCTCCATCTCTAGATACTTCAATATTCATGCGAGAAAAAGTTGCTCGAATTTCATTCTCTACAATTTCTCCGGGAGGACGATTAGCATCTAAAACCCATGCTTCAAAAAATCCATCGCTATAAGGATCGTTTGTACATTCTCTTCTAACAGCAAGGACTAAACCATCTTCCCGAATTCCTAATATATAATCGTTCCCTGGTTGTTGCTTAAATGTATCTACAAATCCTTTCAAAGCTTCTGTTACTCCTGGCCGAGATAGTATTCCATCAATTTTTTTACGACCATCGTCTTGCTCATTATGTTAAGATCTATCTACTCTAGGTTCAGGTTGTTCTTCTCCACCAATTGCCATAATAAAAAGACTATATCTGTTGTCAAGCAAAAAATTATGTATAATAGTCTGGCCTTATGGTCTGTTTTATCATTGTCGCTAAAGAGAAAAAAAAGAGAGAAGCGTACGTCAAAGAATACGCAAATAACCATAAAGTAAATACATTTGATATTACGCTACTTGAAAGAGATACCACTAAATCTGCTCTGAGTATTGGTATTGAAACGATTAAATCCCTTCAAAAAAATATTTTCCTCAAGCCGATTGGAAATACCAGTAAAATTGTTCATATTGAAGATGCCCATTTGCTCACTCCTGAGGCACAAAATGCACTTTTGAAAGTCTTGGAAGAACCACCGGCAAATACGTATATCTTCTTATGTACGGAGACGACAGAAGCCTTATTGCCTACCATTCTTTCCCGATGTCAAATTATCCAATTGGAAGAAAAGCAAAAAGAAATTTCTGAAAAAACAAGGGAAGAGATTACTCACTTTATTACAACACTCCCAAACCTATCAATAGGGGAGAGATTGAAATATGCTGAACAATTGGCAAAGGATAAAGACAAAGCAATCATATGGCTTGAAAATGTTATGCTCATTATGCGAGAACAACTCCTTGCGAGCTACAATGATTCACACCTTGCAATCCAAACAGACAATATCTATCTGCTCAGGTCTTTTCAAAAACTCCTTATCATGCTAAAAACTACCAACGTCAATCCACGTTTTGCGATAGAGAATACATTACTGTGAAGGAAGAGGCCGTAAGGCAATATTCAATCTTGTTATTTTATCTGGCTCAATACGAACGATAAATCCAGATTGATCAAAGCCATCTTTTCTCGCATCAATAATATAATAACCTGCTGGCATCTGACTCATTTTAACCGGTACTGTATTTGTTGGAACAAAACTAGCAGCACTTGCTTCAGCTCCGTTTGGTGTATCAATGAGTATCGTTACTCCAGAGAGAGTAGAAGTAACAACAAACGTACCATGCTCTGTAGCACTTTGTCCGACAAATGTTTGGGCTTTTGCTTCAGGGAACTGCATTTCTCGAGTTGATAATTGTTCTAAAGAGGGGAGTGAACCTGGAGGTATCCCTTGATCAAGTTTACTATCCCGATGAAATGCTATTTTTTGCACAGAGACAGGAACCCTCGTTTGTGTATTGTGGTGACTATTTTTTGAAGAATACAATAATTTTATAGCAAACAGAATAATAACAATAAATAACAAAAGGAACACTACGATGCGTATTTGTCTTTTATAAAGTTGTATTTTTGCGAGTAAGGTATTCATCATCATACTAGTATTCTAACAAATTTATGCGTTATATATCTTTCCTAAAATCCCTCATAAATCCTGCACCTGGGTCAGTTCTGGTAAGTGGATTAAATTGATAATGCCCATAAACTCCTGAAGGATAATTAGAAAAAGTGTCAGAAGAAGCTTTCCAGGTATATCCATAAGGCCCCACTGGAATATTATATTGCTTCATCAATGCTTTTACCAACGTAACAGCCGCAGCATATTGTTTTGGAGGGACACTTGCCTTACTGTTATAAACAGATAATTGTGTTAATTCGATACTAATTGAGCCTTCATTGAAATTAAGAACACCGTAAGCTTTTTCAAATTTATCAGTAAAGGATTGCGTCATTTGTATCACATCACCTTGCTTGCCAATAGCAAACTGCGTCCCCACATGTCTTCCGCCAGCGCCACTATTGAAATAGTTAAAAACTTGGAGTGCTGTTGTTTCGTTTCCTGCTGTAATATGCATCACAATCCATTTGGGTTTAAAACATGTTCCAGGCCTACCATAGCCAAATAGTAATAATTTCTTTGGTGCACCAAAGGAAACAATTGTCCCTTTACATTTTGAGGCTGGACCTGTTGTTGTTACCTTTCCATTTAAGCCTGGGACTGTTGTTATTACCTTTGCAAGGGTAGGAACAGGTGTTACTGTTGGATTAGGAAGTTTGGCTGGTATTGGAGTATCTGTGGGAACATAACACCCCACCATCTGCAAAGCATCTTTATTATGGGGATTTGGTGGACAAATTAATTTTTGTTGTGCTGCTATACGACCATTTTGCCTTGTTTGTAGTATGACTGTTACTGAAAAAGTTGTAAACACAATAAAAAAGAGAAGTAACAGTTGCACTTTATTTTTTTTGAAAAATTGTATGTTCATATATACTCTTCTTTCATTGTGAAAAATTTTTGTCTAATAGTCAATCATGCACAACGACAAAAGAGACCTGGCCTGATAAAATAGCTCTATGAATTTTCTCGTCACTCGCTTCACCAAAGAAGTAGACCATTTTTATCGTCTTAACAAGAAAGCACAACGATTGCTTTCTTCCATTTTTCTCTACAATGTGATTAGCCCTATGCTTGGCGTCTTTATTAACGCCTTTTTATGGCGACAATCCCATGATGTCGTACTTATTGCACTGTATAATCTTGCCGTCTATGCTGCAGTCCCTCTTGGCTTTTACCTTAACGGAATCTTCATGAAAAAATTTTCTTCAGGCACTCTTTATACTTTTGGGTTATTAATTGGAGGGCTAACATGTACTGCACTCATCTTTCTTTCACTAACAACAATGCTTGCAGTACTGATCTTTGGATTCCTCTATGGCATTGCCGTTGGACTTTATTGGGCAAATCGAAATCTTCTCACCCTTCGAACCACAGAAAGTGATAATCGTATCTATTTTTCTGGTCTTGAATCTTCTTCTCAAACAATCACGACAATTAGCATCCCCCTACTTATTGGCTATTTCATTATCTTCGGCATAATCATCCATCGATATACACCAGTTCAAGGCTATCAAATGCTAACAATTATTGTCCTCTTGATCATAGGATGGATCGGCTTCATCATGAACAAATTTCATCTCTCTTTACAAAAAGCACCACAACTATTGCTAAGTACTGCAAGTATGAGTTGGAAGAAATTCAGATTGTATGAATTTATTCTTGGATTCATTAATGGCGCTAGTGCATTTCTTCCAACGCTTATTGTGCTATCGATTCTAGGCACTGAAGACAAATTGGGAACAATACAAGCATTTGCTGCTATCTTAACCGCAGTTATTATCTACACCTTGGGAAAACATCTGAATATCAAACATCGAATCATTATCCTCACTGCAAGCGTTCTTAGTAGCATCGTAGGTGCTGGCTTTTTGGGTATTTTTTATTCAACAATTGGCATCTTTGTATTTTTTGCCTGCCAAGCATTAACAGGACCGCTCAATTGGATTGCGGTCAGTTCTCTCAATTATGATCTCATCGATAACGAGAATAAAAAGGGAGAGAATCATTATGCGTATGTTTGCGACCAGGAGATTTATCTCAATGGAGGACGAGTACTTGGTATTGTTTCATTTCTCTTCATTGTTCACTTCATTTCAAGCACTTTTGGCCTTCGTTTT
>DATMOG010000045.1:0-5762 GCA_035568375.1 Candidatus Sulfotelmatobacter sp. | reverse complement strand
TATTTTGCAGTCTAAAAAGATTAATTTGAATACAAAAATTGTATTTTTTTGTTTGGTAATATTTTATGATATAACAATGTTCGTCTCACGAATTTATCTGGGTGAACATTGGTTGAGTGATGTTATAGGAGGAATGATTTTGGGGAGTGCACTTGGATTATTTGCAGGTGTTTTTATTAAAGAAAAACATAATGTTTCGCATGTCATTCATGAACGTAAAAAGAAAGGCTTATTCTCCAAATATAAAATTGAAATAAAGAGGGTAGAGTAGTCATGGAGTATATAAAAAGGTGCTCAGTAATTGCTCTAACTTTTTCTTATTACTCGTTTCTGTTGAGAAAAGGACTACATTATTTCCTACTTGGATATATGTGCCGATTTCAGGTTGTGAATTTGGTTTTGCGTTTGAAGCAATTGATTGGTAATCAATTGCTTTATTACTATCGATAGATCGATTATGGATTTTAGTGAATTTTTCTGTTGTATTATCTTTAGCAAGTGGACTTTGGATCACCCTGGTTACCATATTTGGCATGGCATAGTAATTGTCAAAGTCTTGGCCGACTACGTGTGCAAGTGATTTAGGAAGAAGTAATATTTGAAAATCAAGATTATTACTAGCATTCCTTATTTCAATACTGGTAACCCCAAATCCTATTGTTGATGAGTTAATATTGTCTTCATTTGGATAGGAGAAATGTAATTTATATATGGTACTGGTATAGGTTTTCCATCCTACGGGCGTTGGAATGGAGATTACTTTATTTATTGTAGAGAGTGGCTTAATTGCTGTTTTTTTTGAGGTAAGCAAAGTAGTTTTTATAAAATAGGCAATTATAAATCCCACAATTGCGATGGAAAGATATATAAGCAACATGAAAAAAAGCCAAAGTCGTTGTTTATTTTTTGACATATCTCCCATATTGTAGCAGATGTTCATTAATTCTCAGGTTTGTGTTTTGTAACAGACAATAAATTATGAGCAGAAACTGCGATTTTTGTACAAACATGTGGATTAGAGTATTGTCAGGCTCGCATGAGTTTTAGAGAAATCATATTATCATCTGTATATTTACCTGAATCAAACAAGCTGCCATACGAAAACACTACAATATCTCTTTTTATCAACATATAGGGGATATCATCAAAGATGTTATTTCCCAACAAATGAAGAATGAACTTGTTGCTACCTAACTTCGAAATCCGTGTTAAAGAATATATTTATCATTTTGTTCCTGTCTATGTATATTACGCATGATGCATGTGTCAAAAGAACGTGAGTCATTGTCTCGATCCGTTGATTGGGATAAGCGTTTCTGTATCAGTTGAAAAAAATAATATCTCCTTAAGCTGCAGAAAAACCAGTTTTTGTGCTGCTCCAAGGCCTTTTTTCTTTTATTCTATTATTTTCAGAGCTATTTTATCCGCACAGATTCTTACTTTTTAACCATCTTACTTGTTGTCTGCAAGGATGTTTTCAGAGGGGTGTGTGGTGAGGTTTTTTTAAATGCTAAAAGTCATGTTTAAATTATGTGTTCTTAGTTATATGACAGATATCATAGATTATTTTACTCCCATCGCATAGTAGCTGGGGGCTTGGATGTAATATCGTAAACAACGCGAGAGACATCTGCTATTTCATTAACGATTCGTGAGGACATTTTTGCAAGTATATCGTAAGGTATTTTGCTCCACTCAGCAGTCATAATATCAACAGAATCATATGAGCGGATTGCGACAACTTCTGCATAAACACGACTATCTCCTTTGACAGCGGTACTATAAGCGCCTGTCATGATAGCAAAACATTCAAAAACCTTATTATACAGGCCTGCTTTTTTCATTTCTTCAACAACAATTTGATCTGCTTGCATAACTTGAGCTAACCGTTTTTCAGTAACTGAACCCATGATATTAACGGCATGTCCTGGCCCCGGCCAGGGTTGTTGCATGACAATCTCTTTAGGGATGCCAGCAAGCCGTCCGATTTCTCTCACTTCGTCTTTATAAAAATTCCGCATTGGCTCAAGAAGTTTGAGGTGCATATCCTTTGGTAAACCGCCAACATTATGGTGAGATTTGATATGCGATGCATGCTTTGACCCTTTTGATTCGATGACGTCGGAGTATATAGTACCTTGTCCGAGAAATTTTGCTTCTGGGTGTTTGAGGGCAACTTCTTGGAAAATTTCGACATAAAGACGTCCGATGATCATACGTTTTTGTTCAGAATCGGTGATGTCTTTTAGCTTTTTAATAAAACGTTTTCGTGCATCAATGATTACTAAATTTGAACGGACATGTTTGGAAAATATATTTTTAACATGTTCATCCGTATGTTGACGCATAAGTCCTGAATCGACGTAAACAGGAATAAGATTTCCCCCGATAGCCTTTGCAATAAGAAAAGCGGCGACTGTTGAATCGACACCTCCGGAAACAGCGCAAATAACTTTTTGATTTCCAACAATATTTTTAATATCGGCGATGATTTTTTCCGGATTGAGAGAAATTGGTTTATACTTCTCTTTACAAATTGCGGTAAAATTTTCTAAAATGTGCAGTCCATATTCTGTATGATGAGCTTCAGGGTGGAATTGGACGCCATATAAATGCTTTGCACTATTTTGTACTGCTGTAAACTCAACTGTTTTTGTTGAGGCAGTTTGGCTAAAACCTTCCGGAAGGGTAACAACCGTATCTCCATGAGAAACAATGATAGTAAATTGTTTTTTTGGGATATTATTAAATAACCCAAGAGGTTCCTCGATTGTCACTTTTTCTTCACCATATTCTTTGATTGTATTTTTGACATTGCCACCCAATAACTTTGCCATTAATTGCCAGCCATAGCAAATCCCCAGAATAGGTATACCGAGTGTAAAAATATCAGCAGAGACAGTTGGTGCGCTTTTATCATAGACAGAGGAAGGACCGCCTGAAAGGATGATGCCATTAGGTTTGAGTTTTTTTGCTTCAATGATTGCTTCCTCAGGATGAACGTATGCAATTGTGGTACCAATTTGACGCAAGCGTCTGCCGATGAGGTGGGCAGTTTGCGAACCAAAATCGACAATGAGGATCATGTGCTTATATTATACTTGCTATACCATTTTTTCGTCAAGAAGTAGTATAACGCATCATTATTTATGATGTCAGATTCTAGCTGATTTTGGTTGTCGTTTGAGTATAAGAAATGTGCTGTTGTATTTATCATCAAAGACTGATACTCGGTACAGGTGTAGTCCCAGAAGGCACTGGTGATGCTGAAGTCGATGATACAGGTGTTGTCGTCGGTGATTGCGTTGGTACTATACCGATAGCAGGAGGGACAGTGCAATGGATAATCCATTCCACTAATAATTCTAGGAGCTTAAGAAGAAGTGCGATAAATTTACTTATCAGTCCATTATTTGGATTATCGTTATCCTTATCACCACCTGAGTGACATTTTATATGTATTTTTGTAGCGCTATTTGATGCTAACTGGGTTGCTAAGTTATAAAATATGTGACTGATTTGGATTTTTTTACAAAGAGGGCCTCCAATATTTGCCGAGGAAGTACTCACTGGAGAGATCGATGTCTCAGGCGTAGAGGAGACAGATGGAGTTGTTTTTTCACCACCACTTGCCGGTCCTGTGATTACTATAGCACCAGTAGAACCAGGTGATGATGAGGGAGATAGAGGAGGAATTGTTGCACAGGGAGGTGTTCCATTCCCTCCAACGCAATAAAGCGTAGGGGTGATATTCTCAGAGGTGGGAATAGGTGTAGTGGTAGGTGCTTGCCCTACTGCATTGGCTGCATCAACGCGGCCGTATACCCAATAAGTTCCCGTGCCGCTAATTTTGTCAGCTGTTGCAAAAAGTCTGTTACTCAGGGCCTGAGGTGTTGTCCCAAAGGAAGTAGATGCAATGAGGGCAGCTACGCCGGAGACATAAGGAGTTGCCATCGAGGAACCGGAAAGGTACATATAGGGAAAAGAAGGGGTATATCCAAACGGTTCTAGACGGAAAGAATGGGTGGGGGCAGTTGAAAGAATATTTTTTCCCGGAGCAGCAATTTTTACCCATGTTCCATAATTTGACCAGCTTGCTTTTTGATCGTTATTATCTGTGCCAGCAACAGAAATAACCCCTGTTGTCGCTGCTGGATAATTAAGTTGGTTGGTGCCATCATTGCCTGCGGCAGCGACAACAACTGCTCCTTTACTCATTGCGTAAGTAACTGCTTGAGCATAAAGAGATGCAGTTTGTGAATTGGTCGTGCCTAGACTCATGTTGATCACTTTTGCTCCTTGATCTGCAGCCCATGTAATGCCAGCGATTGCGTTTGCTGTGGTTCCATCCCCTGTATCACTCAAAATTTTTCCAATAATAAGTTGACAATCAGGACAGGTTCCAGCGATGCCTATGCCATTATTGGTGTCAGCGGTAATAATCCCTGCAACATGCGTGCCATGTCCATTACCATCTTCAACTGTATTTGAAACAAATGAACTTTGTTTGACTATTTTTCCAGCAAGATCAGGCTGATTAAGATTGACACCTGTGTCGAGAATTGCAACTTTTATGCCACTGCCGCGAGTTACATCCCACGCAGTTTCTGCGTGGATATCATCACGTGCTATTCCTGTTTTTCCCTGTATTAATTGTCCTGTGTTATAGAGAGCATATTGCAGTGAAAATTCTGGATCGTTTGGCATATAAAAGGCATGCGTTGTATAATCCCGTTGTGTTGTCTCGACATAGGTATCTGATTGCAATTGTTGCAATATTATATCTTCTTGACCTGTAGGAACTTTGATGACAGTTTGATTAATGCCTTCAATTTTTTTGATAATACTTGCATGATATTGTCTTATGTGTTCATTGATTTGTGCATCAGTATATTGTGGTTTGAATTTTACAATAATTTGCCCAGTGACGGGTTTATCTTTTACCGGTAGTGGTAAAGTTGCTGTCTTTGGTTGGAGGGAAGCATGTGTAGGAATTTGAGTCTGTTTAGTGGTTTGCGAAGCATGATAGCTGATAAATATCAATCCCAGAAGCGCAACGACTCCTAATCCGATGAGCAAAAAATTATTATTGAATAGCTTGGTTGGCATAGAACCTTATGTATATTATTAACAATAGGTTAAAAGAAGGGGGACTGTCAAGTTTAATTGAAGGAAGTTTATAACTAAAGATGTGTTATTTGTTCTTGTATCAGAGACGATCGACAGGTCACCCTGTATTTATATGTGCGTCACAATAATAGGTAAGATATCCTTTATGTGTAAGATCAGCATAGCATGAGCATTTATCAAAAAAGTAAGAAAAAGGTAAGTTTAGTTGTTTTCTTCTTTAGTGAGTGATAGTGTAGTTGTATGACAGATAAGATATGTACACATCGTGATCAGATAAAAGATTTACCGCCACATGATACGAATGTTTGCGAAGATTGTATTAAGACAGGAGATCAGTGGGTATCATTGCGGCAATGTCTGACATGTGGGCATGTCGGTTGTTGTGATACTTCCAAAAATAAGCATGCTACTAAACATTTTCAATAACCAACCATCCCATCATGAAGTCAGTCACGCTTGGTGAAGAATTTATCTGGTGCTATATTGATAAAATATACCTCTAACTATGCTTGTTTCTTTGCGAAGCGATATTGAGAAACTTTCGGATCCTATGAAAGCTGTATTTTCTCCCCGATTTTTTAAAACAGGCAAGGGAGAATATGGCGAAGGTGACATCTTTTGTGGTCTCACTG
>DATMOG010000044.1:0-3518 GCA_035568375.1 Candidatus Sulfotelmatobacter sp. | reverse complement strand
CTGGCTAAACAGCGTCGGGCACGAAAAAGACGCGGATAAATTTGAGAATGCCAAGTTTTTTATATGCGCCTAATAGAGCAACCATAGCTTGATGTAGAGTGAAACTACGCAGGTGGGGATACGCGAAACTCGTATCAATAGCGCATTTTACCGTGGCGTAGTAGACAGGTACTTAGTGGCCCTAAAGGCCATTTCCCGCACCATTTATGCGGGAAGCCCTAAAAAGCTTCAACTGTATGCGATTAATCCCGGATTTGATTTTTAACCGTGGCGTAGAAAAGAGTTACTTTGCTTTTAACAAAAACACTCTTTTCACCTAATCCCGGAGTTTTATGAAAACAAATTTGAAATCTGCAAAAAAAACTACTTATGAAGGTGCGCCAGCATCTTCAATCACACCAATACAAGAACTCAGAAGAACTTGTCTTGCTTGTCTATTATGGGAAAACCACTTTTATGAGAATGGCGAAGATTCTCAAAAAAGAGTTGAAGAACTTTGTACAAAAGTTTCCGTTGATGAACTCAAAAATTTGATCATCGAATGTTTTGAGAAACAAAAACTTCGGCATATGCCCCTCAAACTTATTGTAGAGTTATTAAAGAAACCAAACAATCAAGCCAAATATCTTATTTCAAGAGTATGTACACGTCCTGATCAAATGACAGAATTGCTTTCTCTTTATTGGATTACCGGAAAAAAACCACTCGACAAGCAATTGCAGAGAGGATTGGCCCATGCTTTCCGGCAATATGATGATTACCAACTCGCCAAATATAATCGAAATAATGTCATTAAACTTCGCGATGTTCTTTTCTTATCTCATGCCAAACCTGAAAATGATAGACAGGCTAAGATATGGAATAATCTGATCAATGACAAATTAATGCCTGCTGAGACATGGGAAACGAAACTTTCAGCCGGTGAGAATAAGAAAGAAGCTTTTAGCGAATTACTTGCGAAAGGGAAAATGGGAACGATTGCCATCCTTCGCAATTTGCGAAATATGCGAGATCAACAAGTCAATATTGTTTCTATTTTTGAGAATCTTGAAAAAGGACGACCTGTATTACCATTTGAATATTTCCGGGCAGCTAATGCGATACCTGAATGGCAAAATAAAATAGCAACTGTGATGCTTAAGCATTTGACAATTGATCAAAAATTGCCTGGAACGACAATGGTTTTTGTTGATGTATCATCAAGTATGGACACACCTCTTTCTGCAAAATCCGATATACGATTGATTGATGCAGCATGTATGTTTGCAGTGCTTTTAAGGGAATGGTGTGAAATGGGAACAACAATTTCCTTTTCGAATGAATATAAATTTATTAAAGCCAGTCGTGGATTTGAATTGATTGATGATATAAAGAATTCGCAATGTCATGCTGGAACATATTTAGGAAATGCCATTAAAAATGCATTAGCATTTTCTACTAATATAAAAATTGATCGAATTATTGTGATTACGGATGAGCAGTCTGCTGATAATATTCCCCATCTAGATATCCCGAAAAAATATTTTATTAGTCTTGGAAATTATAAGAATCAACTAAAGACAGATGGAAGTTGGGTGCATGTTACAGGATTTTCTGAGAATACAATTCAATATATTATTGAGTTGGAACGCCCCGTGCTTTTCTCAACGAATTGAAAACAGAAACATGCGAAATTCCAAATTTTAAAGCAATGTCGCGGTAACTATCACCTTTTCGGCGGAGATCTAAAATTTTGCCTGGATTTATTTTAGGTCTCCTCCCGATTTTTCTAAACTTTGTTCCTTCCAATTTCAAAGTTCGATAACAAGAACTTTTTGTTATTTCAGTTAAATCGGAAATTTCTAGAATAGTTTTTCCTGATTCATAAAGGGAACGAAGATTATTATGGAACATTTTGCATCTCTGGCATTTCAATATTTGGTTTCTCTTCACCTACACGACTTTGCATTTCAGCAGCATTAACATCTCCGCCAATCATTTGAGCAACATCTGTAGCATCTTCTTCCTCTCCACCGGCCATTGCTTTCTGTGCCTGAGCAATTTGAACAATGTAAGAAGTCAATTTCATTAAGCGATCTTCATCAATTTCCTGAAGCTCTTTAGCTGCTTTGGCATTATCAAGGGCAGTTTTTGCTCTATCATGCTCAGCCTGTGAAGCACGTTCTTTTGCAAGACCGATATTTGCAACCGCACGAGTTTTGGCTTCAATTGCCCTTCCAAAATCATTTTGTGATTTAGCTTCAAAACTTCTAGCAAGCATAGCTTCCTGATGCATTTGAATTTGAGCAGCTTTTTCTTGTAATTCTTGGGCTTTTTTCTCTTCGGCTTCAATTGCTTCGACAAGTTCTTTTTTGCCCTGTAGCGTGGATTTTTCAAGTAAGTACTTGGAAGGAATATTAACACCAAGTTGCTTAAGTTGCAATGCCTGCATAAATTGCATATGCCTTTGTGTAGAAGTAAGTTCTCCTTCTTCAACAACACACCGATATTTTCTAAACTCACCATTGCTAAAGTTTTCGGATGGAGGCTTACCAAGGATTTTAGTAACTTTACCAACACCAAAATTAGCTTGAATCATTTCAAGCATTAATTCTCCAAGCAATATCTGCGATTCATTTAAACGGTCAAATACACCTTGTAAAGAAGTAAGACCTGCACCCATACGCATTTGAGTAAGAAGGCCTGAAGGATCACCCTTTTTAACTTCTCCAAAAAGTTCTTCATTCACTCCTGCAATAGCCATGATTTCATCATCCATAAGCTTTTGAAGATCAAAAATAGAAGAAGGAATATTCGGAGCTTGAATCATTTGGATATCGGCTTGGATATTAGCACTTTGTTTTGCCCAAAGGACCTGACCTGGACCTTGTTTATAAGCTTCTTCCGGTTGAACAAAAGCATCCTCTTTGGCAATGATACCACTTTGGGTTTGGGCAGAAAACATATCGAGCATATTATTGCGACGACGATTTAATTCTATTTGGCTATCTCGGATATTCCGAACAATGCCTTGATATCTATATTCATAATTTTGGACTTCGGGAAAGTGATAACAAAGGTAAGGAATAAAAGGGTAACGATCAATACCATAAGGTTGTTTTTCTTCATAAACAGGCTCACCATTAACACAAACGTGTAGTTTTATTGTTGGCTTCATTGCTGAAATCATTTTCACATTTGGATTTATGCGTTTAAGCATATCAAATTGATCTTCAGTACCTTTCCAATCGACAACTTCGCCTGTAGCCTGGTCTAAAATCTTTTTAACTCTTCGATAATCTCTTTCCCAAAATTCATCATAAGCATAAATTTCCTGTTGATACATGTACCAATTCGGTCCCATAAACTGAAAACGACCGTCTTTTGCTCCATAACCTTTATTAAGGGCAGGAAGAAAGTTTTTAAGTTTTGGGAAAAGAGATAAAACCATTTTTCTAGTAAGATATTTCCGCGTCCAAACCCATCCGCAGTCGGATAAATCTGCTTTTGTCCAATAATTATCCATAACAAAAGCATTA
>DATMOG010000043.1:0-17016 GCA_035568375.1 Candidatus Sulfotelmatobacter sp. | reverse complement strand
ATCCAAAAGAAGATAAAAAATGATTGAGATATTTCTGTTTTGTAGGGTTTAATAACTCCCATAATAATTACATCGTACTCTGCTTTTCTTCTTGCAGATTGATAAAAAACTGCTTATGCTAGAGAAAGATTTTTCATTAATAGAGGATACTTGCAAATGAATTAGGTAATAAGCATACTATATTTATGAAGTTATTTTTTCAGAATCGAAAATTAATGAGTATTGCTTTAGTACTGATTATTATTTGTATTATTGGATTAGTAGTTGAGGGAAAAAGAACTCGAAGTGGCAATAGTGAGAGTGTAACTAATTTACCTTTACCAACGATACATAAGGCAATTATTGCTACACCGATTACAGGAAATGTTAAAGAAATAGTGATCAGTGATGATGATAATGGGAGCATAATTACTCTACAACAGGGTACGCAAATAAGAATTATATTACATAGCACTTATTGGATTTTTAATACTGTCATGAAAAATATGATAGTAAAACAGCTTTATAAGCCAATTTATGCATCTGATACTTCAGTGCGTACGCCTGGCACAGGAGTTGGAACAGTAACAGTTGAGTATCGGGCAGTAGGAATAGGGCAAGCAACAGTTAGTGCATCAAGGGCAAGCTGTGGAGAGGCAATGCGGTGTATAGAACATCAGGCGAAGTTTCTAATTCATATTATCGTTAACTAAAAAGGTATCAGCTCTCTATAAATAAATAGCTTATTGGACATGTCCGAAAATAGTTGGAACCAGATTGAGGTTTATGTTTTTGAAGGATATCATTATATTGGTCCGTGGAGCTTCGATTGAAGAAAAGAATAATAAATATGTATCCCATGAGAGGTTTGGAACAAGAAGCTGTAGCAAGTAATAGATATTCAGCTTGGCTTAACTGGTAATTAATGTTTTTCTTGTAATGTCACCCCATGGATTTTAATTCTGGGATTGCTGTTAACTACTGCTGTTGCTTCTGTCAATAAAGTATCAAGAGGGACGGAGTCTGGTCTAGTATCTGTAATAACAACGACATTAAATGGATGTGCTGAACTGAAACGTTGACCAAATGTGTGAACTTCCATAGCAATGCTTATTCCCAATGCTAATTGTCGTTTACCAACTCCAGGATCTCCAAAAATGCCTCGGCTATGAACAAAACCAATAGGAGCGCTTGGAACTAAGTTTGCATTAAATCCCTGTGCAGTTCCGTCAAGGTAAAAAGTATCAGCAATATGAAATTCACGTGGTCTTGTCATATCATCTGAGGTAATGACTCCTTCATACTGTTTATCTAATCTGGATGCTATTTCTCTTACGTACAATTGACCAAACTTATCTGAACCACCTCTATATTTAGCATTTGCCGCTGCCAATCTTGCAGCGCCACAATCTTCATGGCTTGTTAATCCTTCGATGCGCGAGAAGTCTATATCTTGTTTTTCTAAAATGCCACTACCAGCAATGAATGCACCATTAGTTCCTCTTGGCATCCCTTCATCAATACAGACAACGACCAATGGCTGGTATGGTTCATTATATGCACGTGAAGTCTCGGGAGACATTTCAAAAAATGCTTGATAGTTTACAATTCTCGGATCCAAATAATGTTCAATATTTTTTTCTGTTCGCGGCATGAAAGGGATTCTAACAAAGTATTAATGTGGAGTCAAATTATGGGGGTCATTTTGCTACTTATTTCATTTTTATGATGTTCGGTAGTAAACCGTATTTAGCCTCAGAAAAAGAGAAAAAAATAATAAGCACCTTAAAAGATAGCCTTGGAATAGTATCAGTGGAGATGTCCGGCAGTGAACCGGAGTCCGAGTAAAATTAGTTAAAACGTCTACAAGCGTAGCTGATTTTTAATTCACTTTATCTGTTCCAATCAGCAGGAAAATAAAGTGTTGGTTAGATAAATTCAGTAAAAAGACTAACCGATCTTTTTACATTTTCCTCACCTGTTTTTATGCCCATACAATCCCAGTGAGGGAAGATAAGTATGAACAGTCTTTGCGTACGATTATACAGCTAGTGCATAGTCGAAACGTAATGGAGTTTGTGCTCCAAACGTTGCATCGACTCCGTCAACTGCCTTGAGGGCAAATTGACGGATGCTACGAATTGTATCGTTAGCATTTATTTTTTGATCCACTTTTACGACTTATGAATCATTGTCGGCTTGCAGTTTTAAGGTACTTTTCTCGTCGAATCAATTCATCCCCAGTTAATAATCAGTCTTAATTATTAAGTGCGAATATTGATTTATGAATGCCTTTTAAGTTCTTCTGCTATTTCTCTGTCAATGTCCCTTTGTTTGATAGTTTCTCGTTTTTCGAACTGTCTTTTAGCTTTAGCAAGAGCTAATTCTACCTTAATTAAACTATGGGTAGTATACATCGATACAGGAACGACTGTCAAGTTTGCCCCATCCATTTTTGACTTCAAAGAGATTAGTTGTTTTTTATGTAATAAGAGTTTTCTGGTACGTCTAGTGTCATAGACTTCCGGCCGCGCGTATTCATAGGGAAAAATTTTTGCATTTACCAAATATGCCTCATTTCCGAGAATACGAACGAAACTTCCAGCCAGATCAACATGGCCTTCACGGATTGCTTTAACTTCTGCACCAAGTAAATTGATCCCTGCCTCAAAATGATCGAGTAGTTGGTAATCAAAGGATGCTTTACGATTAGTGATTTTCATGTTTTCATTATACGGATTGGTATACAATAAGACAATGAGGTTTGCAAACTTATTACTCATTTTTTTTGTCTTTTTTTATTTTGTTTGCTTTTTATTGCGTGGAGTAATTATCGAAGATCCTGATTTCGGATGGCATATTCAAGCAGGTAATCTGCTTATTAAGCAGGGAATATCTTATGTTGATCCTTTTTCGTATTCAATGCCGAGTTATCCATTTGTTGATCATGAATGGTTAACTAACGTTATTTTGACACTCATTTTTATTACTTTCTCGACAGCTCCATTACTCGTTTTATTTTCCTGTCTGGCAATAGGTAGTCTGTTTTTGCAGACAATCGTTGTCGAAAAAAAGTGGGTGAGTATTCCTTTTTTTCTGGCAGCTGGTACTCTTTTTGAGTTTGTGGGAATTCGGACTCAGATACTAACGTGGTGTTTTTTATCATTTCTTCTTTTAGTTTTGTTCCAAGAAAAATTATGGGAGAAATTACGATTTTTTCTTCCAGTATTGTTTTTTTTGTGGGCAAATCTTCATGGTGGTTTTGGTATTGGATTAGGGGTGTTATCAATTGTTCTTATAGGAAGATGTCTCGAAGAGAAAAGTGCTATTAAAGAAACGTTTCTTATTTTATTACTTTGTATGGCGACAACACTTATCAATCCTTTTGGGATCAGATTATGGTGGGAATTTTGGATGCAACTTTCTGACACGCAGCTGCGTTGGTCTATTACAGAATGGTATCCAGCAATTTATTTTACCAATTTCGCTTTTTGGATTTATTTTAGTCTTTCATTACTTCTCATAATTCGTTATCGGCGACAATATACGCGAACAGAACTTTTTCTTTATTATTTTCTTTTGCTCGAAGCGTTGTTAAGTATGCGAAATATTCCCATTTGGGTCATTTCTTCTTTTATTTTTACTATGCGAGGACTTTCTTTATTGCAACAAGATGCAACAAAATATTTGTATGGTAACAACCGCTTTGTGATTGCCTATAAGGGCTTTTTTATTATTGTTGTAGTGGTATTTCTTCCGCAATTGGTAGCATTTTTTTATAGTGCCTATTATTTACATTCTTACGAAAATGCGTATCCGGTAAAAGCAGTTGCATATCTCCATCAGCATCTCCCTTCGCAACAGATTTTATCATCGTATGATTGGGGAGGATATTTAATTTGGAAGTTGCCAGAAAAGAAAGTATTTATTGATGGTCGAATGCCCAGTTGGCGTTGGCATGCTAATAAAAGGGGAGAAAGTAATTATTCTTTTGATGAATATAAAAAAGTATTGTCGGGAGAGATCTCTTTTTCCAATTTTGTTGCAAAATATCATGTCAGCACACTTCTGATTCCCAAAAGTGATCTTTTGAAACCTGAGATTACAGTATTTGGTATCCGGATTGATAATAGTAGTTGGCTGGGCAGGTTTTTTATTTCTTGGCGATCTTTTTATGGTGTTGTGCAGGAGGCGAAAAAAATGGGGTGGCAGGAGATATATCATGATCAGAGAGCGGTTATTATTCAAAAATCAGGCGGTGGTTAGAAATGTAATTCCCATACTTTGCCTTGTGAGAGTATCTGGATTATCTTTTCCTTTTCTGAGACCGAAAGGTCTTTTGCATTTGCTATGACTGGAGCACTGAAAGCATTCTGGTACTTACCATTTTTATCAATTTGCACAATTCTGCTGTTGCCGTTATCTAATATATAGATACTTTCCATGGTGATATTAGTAACAATTTTTGTTGGGTTAGAAAGTGGCTTGAGTAATCCTGTTATGGCAAATCCGTTTGATTTACCCTTAATATATTGCATAATTGTGCCGTCTTTGAAAATAAGCCATACTGATCCATCAATTGCCATACCTGTTGTTTGTGAAAGATCGGGTGATGTGTTACTGAAATAGTTTGCCATACCAAAACCTCCCGAACTGGCAACAAATTTCAGTAATCCTTTTTTTTGATCAAGGACATAAATATTCCCTTCATATGGAATAACTGCAACTGGGGATATCCAATCAGTATTATTTTTGATACTATCTTTGATTGATCCATCATTCTTTGATTCAGTTGTTATTCCTTTATTTGTAATTATATAGACATCATTTGTATCCTCACCAAAAGCGAGGCCATTATTCGTTGATTGCTCCACTGCGAGTAGAGAATGCGATGGAGCTTGTGCTTGTGTAACGTTTGTTGTTTGACCTGTAGAATTATTCTGTAATTTGTTTTCAATTTGTGCAAGCAGATCAGCAATTTGTTGATAATTTTTTGAATTTTTCGGAAGTTTAGTTTCTCCATCTTTGAGAAGTTTCTCTGCTTTTCGATAGTTATCTTGACTCAAACTTGCGTTTACTGTCTCCAACCCTTCTCCTTGTGAGTAATATTGTTGTGCGGTTGGATAGATAGCTTGAAAGGTATTTTGTTGCTTATCGTTATTGTATTTTTTGACTGTGAAGAAAATACTGAGAATAAGTAGTAAAATAAGAATAAGAGCGATATTAAGAAAAAGCTTACGTCGATGACTAAGTTTAAAATTCTGATGAAATTTCGGCAGTTTTGGAAATTGTATTGGTTTATGTTTCGTTTCATCCATCTCTTCTAGCAATTCTTTTTCAGAATACTCTGTTTCAACTTGGTATAATGATCCAAGTGTTTGTTCTTCTTCAGATTCAGGTTCTTCCATGGGTATTGTTGCTGATGCTCCTCGATAGGATATAACGATAGCTGCCTGTGCACCATTATCTTGTTTATGAATTTGTGGAGAAAGTGCTTCGACTATGTCGTTAGGAAGTGCTAAATCGAGTGCATGAATAACTGTTTCTTGGGAAATACCTTGAGCAAAGGGTCCTGTTTCAAGAATGATGGTATCACTATTCTCAACGAATCCTGATGCTGACTTTATTACTCCGTCATTAGCATCTTGTTTGGCAAGAAGGACGCCGACTTTTTCGCCTCGTTTCATGATAATTTTGCCGCTGCCTGCGATAAAAACGAGCAATGTTGCCTCTTTGAAGTAAGCGAGTGCTAGTCCAACTGTTATGTGCTTAGGACTATTATCAAAGCTTGTTTGAATCGCTGTTTTAATGTTTGCAATATTTTTTTCTTGTAAGGTAAAAAATTCAGACTGGAGGATATTGAAAATTTCTTTGCCAAGTGCTTGAAGCGATAATTCTTCTCTATCTTCTTCAATAGTAATCGATAAACAAACAAATAAATTACCGGCATTATATGCTTGTGACCAAGCGATTTCTGTTGGTGTAGCCACCAATTTAGCAAAAGAAAGGCTCAGTTTTGCAGCAGGCAGGGAGTCAGGCATTATCTATACTATAACAATTGTAATAATAAAAAGCGAGAGAATGGTCAAAAAATAGAGGACCGCAAAAGTACGAAGAATACCTTCACCACTTTCATTAGGGAGAAAAACAGTCCTGTTTAGTGAACGAATTTTTGTAGCAAGCATGAAGATAAAAATAGCATATAAGCCAAGAAGAATAAGTAACGCAAGTTTTACATAAGCGATAGACCCTGTTTTAAAGATTGTTGTGAGAATTGTTGGATCTAAACTCATGCTGTTTGTCTCCCGATTAATTTGCTTAATATACCTGCTACTTCAGTTGGTCTGGGAACTTTTTCGAAGACAAATACTTCTCCTGTTGCCTCAATTCTGAGTCTGACATCACCATAGTCAAAAAATGATTGTGCAAATCCTGCCTGAGTATATTCAGCATCTTTTATATCAGGCAGTGATGATGTAGCGACATTAATCGTAGCTAGGTTAATGAAATCGATATCAACACCGCGTTTATTCGTTATTAATCCAATGTTATAAAACCATGAAGAGAGATTAGCGAAAACAAAACCAACGACAATAATATAATAAAAGCCAAGAAGGATAAGTGAGATAGTCTCAGGGAGACTGAAAAGCGAAAAATTTGTTGAAACAAAGATAAAACGGATAAGAGAGGGGATGAATATAAGAGCAACAGTAGCAATTATCCAGGGAGTATTGGTGATAAAGTCACGTCTGAGAAAGAGGATAATTGTTTCATCATTTTCTTGCTCTGCAAATGAAATACCACGAGGGTTTTGACAATACGTAGTAAAAAGATGAATAGGTTTTAGCACCGTTTGTTCACTTGTAGTGGACACGATTTTTGGTTGTGGAGCTGTTGTATTCAGTTGATTTTTGGAAAAAATGTCTGGCATATACAATACAAATTGTTAATGCGAATGTTTACGGGTAAATTTAGAGGTATTATATAACATTCTTATTATTTAATCTCTACATTATAGAGTGGGCCAACAATTTGAATGTTTGCAGGAGCTCGGAGATTAAAGAGAGTCTTAAAGTTATTGCCAGAAAAATTGTGGCTGCCGCCATCACCAGTAACAGTTACAGTGGTTGTATTACCTGAACCGAAGTCAGCATTTACTGATATGTTTGAGATATTAGTGTATGGAGTTACTCCACGATTTTTTAATTCTTGCTGAACTCGTGAATCATCCCAAGTGTCGGGAAGATTTTTGTCGGTCTGTGAAAGATGAGGTGTCGTACTGCCATCTGTTTGCGAGAGTAATATAACATTTACTATGTTAGATATATCGTTTGATGAGAGCCATGCTGTACCATTTGCTGAACTTCGTGAACCCCAATCACAATAAAACCAAGGTGATTGTTTGTCATAGGCATTGTTATTTAAATCTGCCCAGCTATTGATAGCGCCATTCGCATCTTGTGCTGTTTTTGTATATGATGTTGCACTCCATCCAATATCTGCTGACGCATGTGTATAACCACCGTGTGTTGATGAAAACCATGCTTCAATTGGTTGACCACCTGATGTCATGACTTGTCCTGATGTTGCATTAACAGCATCGATCCACGGTTGAGCATTAAGTTCAGTTTTGACTTCCTGGAAGCTTTGATTTGAAGCAACGGTAGTTTGTCCACTTGCAATAGCATGCATAACATAGGATCGTGCTGCAATTGCCTGGGATTTCAGGGCTTCTGAAGGCCAGCCGCTGGGCATTTCATAAATATGTTTAAGATAGTCTTCAATGGTAAATGATTGATTAGTGAATGCTTCTCCTGAATCATTTGTTCCATTGACAGTAACCGTTGTTGATGAAGTTGACATAGTTGTTATTTGGAAATTTGTATAATATGCGTTAAGAATGTCATTGTAACTTTGTCCTGCTTCTGCTCGTCCTTTTGCACCATATTGGTTTAATCCTACGCGGTTTGGTACCCCATAGGTAAAGAAGCCAAATTTTGTCCCACCAAAGCCGGGATCCTTATACGGATTGAGGTCACTGGAGCAGCCACCACTTGATGTATAAGCAGTTGTTGGGATACCAAGTGTGGCATATTTTTGTGCAATTAGTTGTTGTTGTTGTTGCGATAGCGATGCGATTTGATTTGATAGTTGCGATTGATATGCTTTGGCACCGGTGATAACCGTATTTAATTTTGTTGTATCGGTATCCAGTTTTGCTTTAGTTGTGGTAAGCCAAGATTCTTCCTGTTGAAGTTGATTTTTTTCATTTTGTAGGTCATTTATTGTCAAGGCAATATTTGTAATAATTGACTTGTCTTGTTCGGTTTGTGCATGTTGATAGGCAAGCGTTTGTGTAACTTCAGACATGGTAGCTTGCGAGAAAAAGGCAAGTAGGGGTGAGTCATAATAGCTTTTAACATAAAAATCACGGATGGTTGCTGAGATAATTTTTTCTTTTTGTGCCAAATTTGTATAACCGTTATCAATTTGTTTTTTCTTTAGGCTGATATCTGCTTCAACTCCAGCAATTTGGCTTTTGATGTTGGTAATCTGTTTTTGTTCATTATCGAGCTGTGACTGCAATGGTTGTGTTGCTGCGACAGATTTATTTAATTCATCACTGAGTTGGGAGAGTTGTTTATTAATATCATCGAGCTGATCTGCGGCAGATTTTTGTACTGAAACGGTGAGGGGAAGAATGGTAATTATTACAGCAAGTAATAACGCAACGAGTTTTTTTGTGGGCATAGTATTGTTATTATAACAGATATTTTAAATCGTAGAGAAATATGATAGTATCAGAGCAGTATAACTATGAGTGACGGATCAGCTTTTCAAGGACAACCAGTATATGTAGAAAAATCTTCAAATAAGAAGCGTTTAGTAATCATTTTCCTTGTTATATTTTTGTTAGTAATTGCTGCACTCGGAGCGCTTTATATGTTAGGAAGCTCTTCAAAACATACGAATCAGCCAACTAATCCAATTCCAACAGATATTATGGCAGCAACTCCTACTACAGCATCAAATTCAGCTCAGCTTAGTGTAACGACTACAGCATCAAGTAGTCCAACAAATAGTCCTAAGATTTTACAGATAAGCGTTTTGAATGGAAGTGGAACACCAGGTGCCGCCGGACAGATAGCAAGCGCACTGCAGACGGCAGGGTATACCAATGTAACAACAGGTAATGCTAAGTCTTTCACATATACAGGAGTTACCCTTTATGCAAAGAATGCCGCAGATTTGAAGCAAGTGCAGAAAGTCATTACTGCTACAAATGCTACTGTAAAAATAACGGCAAGTATTAATAGTACAATACCGACTGATGTAGAAGTCATTGTTGGAAAATAATTGTGATGAAGGTTTATTTAGCAACTGATCATGCTGGATTTGAATTTAAAGAAAAAATAAAAGTTTTCTTGGAAAAAGAGGATTTTGACGTTGAGGATTGCGGTGCGTTTTCATATAATAAAGAGGATGACTATCCAGATTTCATCTCCGTTGCAGCAAAAAAAGTCTCTGAAAATCCTGGATCGTTTGGCATTGTTCTTGGAAAATCGGGCGCAGGTGAATGTATAGTTGCCAATAAGGTGAAGGGGATTCGTTCATTTCTTGGTATATCAGAAAAAAATGTTAGCCTTGCTCGGCAACATAATGATGCAAATGTACTTTCACTTGGATCAGAAATTGTAAGCGAAGAGAAAGCTCAGAAATTAACGAAACTCTTTCTTGAGACGCCGTTTTCAAACGAGGAACGTCATCAAAGGCGAATTGAAAAAATTAAAAAACTTGAAGAAAAGTTAAACCACTATGTTTGAAATCATTCCTAGTCCTGGCACAGAAAATAATGATTTTTCAGAGGTTGAAAAAAAGATTAATGCAGTCAAACCTTTTATCAGGTCAATTCATATTGATGTCTGTGATGGAAAATTTGCGCCGAATACTACCTTTGCTGATCCTGAACCGTTTAGGAAATATATTAAACAAATGGCAACAGAGCGAAGTGGATGGGTTACAGAAGATAAAGGGATTCTTTTTGAAGTCCACTTAATGGTAGAGGAGCCGATTAATTATCTTCAAAAATGGGCTGACGTTGGCTTTACTCGATTTATTGGGCAAGTTGAAAAGATGTCGAGTCAAGAAGAATTTATCGCAGAAGCACAACTCCTTGGTGAAGCTGGACTTGCCATTGATGGGCCAACTCCTTTTGATGCGATAAAAGTGAAGTATGATGATTTGGATGTTATTCTTTTTTATACTGCTGATAAGGCAGGCTTTTCAGGTAAGGCATTTCAGGAAGATCGTTTAGATAAAGTAAAGGCTTTGCGAAAGCTAAATGAGTATGTGCCTGTAGAAGCGGACGGAGGGGTAAATGATGAGACAATCCAAATTGCAGCAGCAGCTGGAGTGAATAGATTTGTCTCAACAGGTTTTTTGTTTAGTTTTGATACACCCGAAGGACAGTTGAAATTATTGGAGAGAAAATTACAAGAATTGCAACCTTCAGTATGAGCTTAAATCATCAAGAGTGTGGCGATTGAAAGGATAGTAACAAAAAAAATAAGTACGCCGACAAGCAGCAATGTTTTTTTACCTGATTGTCGGTTATATCTGCTTCGTTCTTGATTAAGAAAGTCTATTTGCTTCATGGTTACGGTTTTGGTACTGGTGTTGGCGAGATAACAGCACAGCTAATGCAATATTTATTACCCATGGTATCAAGCATTACCGTTTCATCACGCTGTTCAACATTCGTCGTAGTGCCGGCTGGTGCCTCAGTATTTGTCGTTTTATCAACCCATACTTTTTCTGTCGTGATAGTTGGAGCTTTTGGATTCTTTCCTCCAATAAGGTATTCAAACCTAGTTGGGCAGCCATTACCATTCTTTGATGCGATAAGCCCTGTCGTAGTGCACACCGTTTCCCCAAAGACATCCGGTGGTTTCTGTGAAATTTCAGATTTTTTGTTTTTGAGTAATTCAGTCATAATATCATGCCAGATTGGCGCTGCACCAGTAATACCGGTAACAACACCATTCATTGGTGAGTGATCATTATTCCCAACCCATGCCGCAACAAGATAGGAAGGAGTATATCCAATCGTCCAGTTATCGCGATAATCATTCGTTGTGCCTGTTTTAACGGAAACATATTGTTTGTCTACCTTTAATGCTGAATTTGGTCCAAATTCAGCAATCCTTGCCTGATTATCAGCAAGTATGTGTGAAATAACGAAAGTAACAGATGAAGGAAGCACTTTTTGACCAAATATGGGACTTGCAGGTGGATTATATTGTTCAACAAGATTACCTTTACGATTAGTAATTTTCAAAATAGGATGCAAATCAATACGATAGCCTTGGTTTGCAAAAACTCCGAATGCAGTTGCCATATCAATCATTCGTACTTCTCCTCCTCCTAAGGTAAGAGAAAGGCCATAATTTGAAGGGTCGGTAAATGTAGTTATTCCCATTTTTTGTGCAAATGAAATAAATGCTGGGAGGCCGTTTAGCTTGAGCATTTCAACAGCCGGGATGTTATATGAATTTGCTAAGGCATAGCGCATCTGGACTATTCCATGGTATTGCATATCGTAATTATGTGGGCAATACGGTTTATTTGGCGGATCAGGAAAACAAATTGCTGCGTCAATAAATGGCGTTGATGCTCCGTAACCATTTAATAAGCCGAGAGCATAATTCAATGGTTTAATTGACGAGCCAGGCTGAATGAGGGCCAATGTATCATTGACGTTTCCACTATTAAGGTCATAATAATTCTTGCTTCCTACCATAGCAAGAATTTCTCCCGTTGCCGGTTCTGTTACAAGCGCAGCCCCATTGGTAACATGATAGTTGGCAACGCTTGCTACTTCATCTGCAACTGCTTTTTGCGTCAGATTTTGTACGTTAAGATCCAGACTTGTGATTATTTTAAAACCACCTTCTTCAACTATTTTTTGTCCATATTTTTGGATAAGAAGGTCTCGGATATAAAAAACAAAGTGAGGTGCCTTTATCGGATTAGTAATTTTTTGGAAAGTGAGTTTTTCGTTTAGAGTACTATCTCGTTGCGTTTTAGTGACATATCCTTGTTCATACATGTTATTTAGAACATCATGTTGTCGTTGCAATCCTAATTCAGGATGAGAGCCATTTGGAGAGAGCTCACTTGGTGCTTCAGGAAGGGCTGCGAGAAATGCTATCTGTGCAAGTGACAACTTATTGATATCCTTACCGAAATATGTTTGTGCGGCTGCCTCAACGCCATATGTTGTCCCCCCATAGGGAACCTGATTAAGATACATTTCAAGAATTTGATCTTTGGAATACATAACCTCAGTTGCAAAAGCGAGAATGACTTCTTTAATTTTTCGTTGGAATGTCTGTTCGGGCGAAAGGAGACTGTTTTTTACAAGCTGTTGGGTAAGCGTAGATCCTCCTTGAATTTGTTTATGGATGAGGATTGAATAGGCAGCTCGTATTATCCCACGAAAATCAACTGCACCATGATGATAAAAATTTCTATCCTCAATTGCGATTGTTGCCTCCTGCATTTCCTTTGGAATTTTCATGAGAGGAACAAATGTTTGGTTACGGTTACCATAGAGCGTATAGAGCAATTTACCATTTCGATCATAGATCTGGCTTGAATATGATTGTGTGTTATTGCTTAATTTTGTAGGTGATGGTAAGTCCTTAAGAGCGAGCAGATAAAAAGCGGCCAGGATAATGGCAATAGCTACAATAAGCAATACGAAAAAGAGGAATGTCTTTTTTTGTAAGGACAGCTTCCTTACGCGTTTAACGGTTTTTTTATATACGGTTTTTTTATGAAGTTTGATCATTGCACTTCCTTTTTTTATTCTATCAAATTTTCTTTTCAATATCTTGTCAAAATGCGTATAATGAAGATATGGATATAGTGAATACGATTTTCCTCAATACATCTCATTACGTTTCAACAATGAATTTTTTGGACCTTATCATACTATTTATTGTTCTCTTTTATGTTCGCGAAGGCTATAATTTAGGGTTTACTATTTCACTTCTCGATTTGATGAGTTTTATTATTGCCTTTATAGCTGCATTAAAATTTTACACCATTATAGCTAGTTTATTTATAACCTTTTTTAATATGCCTTTGGAGCTTGCCAATGCGCTTAGTTTTTTCCTTGTAGCTTTTATGAGTGAAGTTATCTTATCGTTATTAATCAGACGTTTAGTTCGCTATTTGCCCGGGTTTCCTCCGGGAAGCGGTATCAGTAAATTTTTTGCCTCAGTAAATCACTGGCTTGGTATAATTCCAGGCGTAATATCTGCATTTATTATTATATCATTTCTTTTGAGCGTAATTGTAACATTCCCTTCATCGCCAATGATTAAGCAGGTAGTAAATAATTCTGTCATTGGGGCAAATTTAGTAGCAAGCACATCACAATTTGAAAGTTCACTTAATCACATTTTTGGTGGCGCACTGAATGAAACACTTAATTTTTTAACTGTCGAGCCAGAAAGTAATAAAATAATACAATTGCATTTCATTATTACAAACGGTACAGTTGACGAAAAGGCAGAACAGGAAATGTATCGTATTGTTAATAGTGATCGGGTAAAAGCAGGACTTACTTCTTTGGCATTTGATGATAGACTTCGCGACCTTGCCAGAACACATTCCAATGATATGTTCAAACGGGGTTATTTTTCTCATTATACCCCAGAGGGATTATCTCCTTTTGATCGTATGGGACAGGCAAGTATAATTTATCAGTATGCAGGCGAAAATTTAGCTCTTGCTCCAACTACTATGCTTGCTATGCAAGGACTCATGAATAGCCCAGGGCATCGTGCCAATATATTAAATCCTAATTTCCATACAGTTGGAATAGGAGTGATTGATGGTGGTATCTACGGAAAAATGTACACACAGGAGTTCACAAATTAGTAGTATCCAAAATATCGTAGTTCTTGAGTTTATAAATTACAATTGAGAGCAAATTGCTACCTTGAATACTTTAAAATAATATATCTCCACTTTCTAAAATCTAAAGTGTACCATTTAAGTAACGCAAGAAAAATGAAAATGTTAAAGGCACGTTTCTTGAGAATGTCTGAGATTATCTGAACAAACTTCATAAGAAATTTATTTATTGTAAATATACATATACAAATAACGCAGTATAGTAGCTAAATTTAGGTCTTTGCATATTGACATCCTTCTAAAAAAAAAGAGATAATCCTGGTAAGCCATGTTGGAAGAAGACGATAAAATAGATTATAGACTTAAATTTGCATATTATCTGTGTTGAAATGAGTTTATTAATATTCCTCTAATGGCTTCTTAGTCTCAAGAAAGGCAATGTTTCCATGATTTTTGTAAGCCAACTGATAAAAAAAATGGTTTTGATGAATGACACAAAATATGCCAAAGTCATAGACTTTGGTTTACCATCAAAGTTACAGTCTCCGGAGGTATCAACAATCTTATTGAAAAATAAAAGGGGGAAATTTGCTGTGCCGATAAATGAAGCAAAATATCAAGACGGTATTTTCTATCTTACTAAGCATTATACATCTATTCCTTATAATCCTGATGATTTTTATCTCGTAGAAGATCTTCTTGATAAACAAGTTATTGATATAACTGGTAAACGAATGGTTCGGGTAAATGATGTTTTGTTAAAAGAGAATGGTGGATTAAAAGTAACTGGCATTGACGTAAGTTTTGCTGGTATTTTACGCAGGTTAGGCTTAGGGAGTCCTTTAAAAACGGTAACAATTCCTTGGTCAGCAGTTGAGGCATTTGATTATCAAACAGGAGATATCCGAATAAAGTTTGGAAAAAGTAATCTCAATATGCTTCACCCAGCAGAGCTTGCAGATATATTAGAAGAAGCAGGTACGAAAGAGCGAGAGGGTATTGTTGAAGTGCTTGACATTGAAAAGGCAGCAGATGCGATAGAGGAAGCCAATAGTGAAACACAGGAGGCAATTTTGGAACAATTACCGTCTAGTCAATTAAGTAAGATACTTGAAAAGATGCAACTTTCAGAGATTGCTGATGTTGCCGATGATGTTAATCCTCAGACCTTCAAAAAAATCCTCAAATTATTAAGTACAGAAAGAGCAAAACGTGTCGAAAAACTTATGTTATTTCCGGATGATGTTGCAGGTGGTTTGATGCAAGTCACTTTTTATAAAGTGAAGGGTGACAGAACGATAGGAGAGATATTAGGAGAACTTTCTAAATTACAACTTCAACCAGAGTCAATTATTGTGACAACTTATGAGGATAAGCTTATCGGCCAAGTACACGCAAATGAATTAATTAATGCAAATCCTAATATCACGATTAATAAACTCGTGACTAAACCTTTTTCTGTCCATAAGGATGAAAGCTTCTCAGGTATTTTTCGTCAATTTGCTCATTATAATCTCCGTGTGCTTCCAGTAGTTGACGATGATAATAATGTAATTGGTGCTATTTCGATAGATGCTGTTATGCAAAGGGTTGAAGAAGAGGAGGAAAGAGATGACGCGATTTAAACAACAGGTTGTGCGATTCCTCCCAATTTTTGCAATACTTGGGCCAGGAATAATTTCAGGATCCGTAGATAACGATGCTGGTGGTATTGCAACCTATTCTCTTGCTGGTGCACAATTTGGATTTTCGCTTCTCTGGGTTTTATTCATTACTACTTTTGCCCTCGCTATTACTCAAGAAGTCGGAGCTCGTATGGGGCTCGTGACTGGTAAAGGATTGGCATCTCTGATCCGCGAGAAATTTGGGATAAGATGGACTACTTTTATTATGGCGATATTATTTATTGCAAATATTGGTACAATTGCAGCTGAATTTGCAGGAATTGCTGCAGCTTTTGAAATTGTTCATGTAAGTAAATTTATATCGGTTCCGATTGCTCTTATTCTTGTTTTTTTGTTGATTACGAAAGGTAGTTTTAAAAGGCTTGAACAAATTTTTCTTGTTCTTTCTGCATTTTACCTTGTTTATATTGCTTCAGCTGCACTTGCTCACCCACAATGGGGGGACGCAGTAAAGAGTCTCGTAGTTCCTTCCTTTCATTTCAACAAAAATTATTTGCTCACTCTTGTTGCAGTAATTGGTACCACAATTACTCCGTGGGGACAATTTTTTATTCAGGATTATGTTGTTGATAAAAAATTATCAAAAGATGATCTTAAAATTGAACGAGGGGATGTTTTTCTTGGTTCATTTATTACCAATTTTATTTCTTTTTTTATTATCGTTGCCTGTGCTGCAACGCTTTTTATTCACAATATTTCGATTAATGACGCCAAGGATGCCGCTCTTGCTCTCCAACCTCTTGCCGGGCCTTTTGCCGCAATACTCTTTGGTTTTGGATTGCTCAATGCGTCTTTATTTGGTGCAGCGCTTGTGCCAGTGGCAACATCATATGTCATTACAGAGGCATTTGGTTTTGAATCTGGGCTTAATTTTTCTTTCAAAGAAGCCCCGGAATTTTATGGAATCTTTACTTTTGCCATTCTTAGTGGAGCATTTTTTGTAATTATTCCTTTTCTACCTTTGCTTTCAATCCTTTTTTGGTCACAGGCGCTTGATGCAGTATTATTACTTCCTATTCTTGTTTTTGTCTATATTTTATCTAATGATAAACGTTTGTTAAATGGCTATAAGAATGGAAAAGTGATTAATGCAGTTATCATAATAACGTTTTTGCTTATCGCAATAAGCTCTATTGCATATTTCCTCTCACAATTTATTACATAAAGGAGCAATTGATTATGGGTGTTCCTGTTTGAGGGCATCGATGCCAGGCAGTGTTCCCTTTTCGATAAATTCAAGCATTGCGCCGCCTCCGGTTGAGACGTGGGTAATTGTTTTTAGATATTCTTTTTTAGAAATTGCCGAAAGAGTGTCTCCTCCTCCGACTATTGAAATAGCATTGGGATTGTGGGCAATGGCATAATATATAAAGTCAGTTCCATTGCGATATGCTGGATTTTCAAAAAGGCCTACTGGTCCGTTCCA
>DATMOG010000042.1:0-6390 GCA_035568375.1 Candidatus Sulfotelmatobacter sp. | reverse complement strand
GAGGTCTGCTGCTTGTGTTGCTGTAAAATTCCTTTGTGAGGCTAACAAAAATTGGCAATACAAATCTTTTGTCCATCTTTTATTCATGGACATTTAATTTACACCGAAACCCTATATCTTGTCAAAATGCGTAAGTCGTATCTTTTCAAAAAAGCAAGTTTTAGAGAGTTTTTATTCTTTGGAGGAGATATTCTTTTGTGTTTTTACTAAGATCTTCATCAATTTCTTCAAAAAGTTTTTGGAGAATTGCACCGATTTTACGTCCTGGTTTGATTTTTAATTCTTTCATAATATCATTGCCATCAATTGCCAGATCATTGATTGAAAATGGAGCTGGAGCAAGTTGTTTTTCGACACGCTGTTTAAAAAGTTTTAATCGCCAACTTTCAGCAGTTTGTGTTCCACCACCAAGACGGTCACCGACACGAAGGTCCATCATATCTTTTACATTTTCAACACCAATTCTTCGGATAAATCTTCTCACTGCACTGTCAGTAATATGTTCATCAACAGTAAACATGTGCCAACGGATTAATTTTACGATTTTTTCACGCTGTTTTTTAGAAAAGCGCAATCGATCACAAATATTATAAGCCATTCGGGAACCAATAATTTCATGGTTATGAAAAATAACATAGCCATCCTCATCTGATGCAGCAACTCTTGGTTTACCAACATCATGAATAAGTGTTGCAAATCGAACAATTGGATTTGTGGACGGACAGAATTTTAAGGATAGAATATTATGTGTGAAGACATCATCTTTATGATGGCGACCGGGACGCTCTTGTGAAACACCGACCCCTTCCAAAAGTTCAGGAATAATTTGGTGCAATAATCCAGTATTTTTTAATAGCATGATACCTTCATAGGGATAATCACTTGCTAAAAGTTTCAATAACTCATCACGAATACGTTCTCCGGCAATTTCTGAAAGAAGTAGTGCATCATTGGTAATTGCCTGCAATGTCTGGTTTTCTATTTGAAATCCAAGTTGTGCAGCAAATCTGATTGCTCTCATTAATCTTAAGGCATCTTCCTTAAAGCGTTCATTTGAGTTACCAACTGAACGAATGATTTTATTAGCAATATCTCTTTTTCCATTGAAAGGGTCAATGAAGTTTGCTTCATCGATTGGAGAAATATGATCAGTAAGCTCCATAGCAATCGCGTTCATTGTAAAATCACGACGTGATAGATCTTCTTCGATTGTTTTACCCCAGCTAACTTCTGGATGTCGATGGTCTATATAGTTTCTCTCAGTACGAAATGTTGTCACTTCAACTACTCCTGCGTGTTCGATGTCTTTTAGTGCTTCGACAGGAATACCAACTGTGCCAAAAGAATTATCATAAAATGCATTGGGAAAAAGTTTGAGCATCTCTTGTGGGGTTGCATTAGTTGTCATATCCCAATCTTTGATATTTGCTAGTGCATTTTCTTTAAAGAACAGCATATTGCGAACAGACCCACCGACGAGGTAAAGCTTAAATCCTGCATTATGAAATGTCTGATAAATCTTTTGGATCTCCTCTGGTACTACTTGATGCATACTGTTAAAATTATACCATGTCAAAAGCAAAAAAATGGGAAATAATGCATAAGCTTATTGATTCAAAAGCTACTGTTGTTGAGGTGATTACGCTGCTTTTAGAAAATCGGGGAATTACTACAAAAAAAGAACAGGAAAATTTTTTATATCCTCGGCTTGAAGAAGTTATTCCAAAAAATGTTGGGATAGATCGTAAACAACTTACAAAAGCACTTGCACGGATAAAAAAAGCAATAGAAAAAAAAGAACAGATTGTTATTTTTGGTGATTATGACGTTGATGGAATTACCGGAAGTGCTATTCTTTGGGAAACGCTGTACGGCTTGGGTGCGACATGTGTTCCGTATATTCCTAACAGAAAAGGAGAGGGATATGGCCTTTCAAAAATTGGTATTTCAAATTTGAAAGAACAAGTTGCAAACGTCAATTTAATCATAACGGTTGATAACGGAATTGTTGCCAATGATGCAGTATCATTTGCCAATGAACAGGGAATTGATGTGATTATTACGGATCACCATACTGTTTCAGAAAAATTGCCTGATGCATATGCGATTGTTCATACAACGAAATTGTGTGGTGCAGGAGTTGCTTATTTGTTATCAAAAGAGATTAAAGGATTTACGGATAAAATTACAGAAGATAACCATCTAGAACTTGCAGCTTTAGGGACAGTTGCTGATTTAGTCCCATTGACTGGCGCAAATCGTGCGATTGTTACCGCTGGTTTAAAAAAATTGCAGGAGACAAAACGTCCCGGTTTATTGGCTCTTTTTCAAATAGCAAAAATCGCACAAGATTCTATCGGGGTATATGAAATTGGCTATATTATTGGGCCACGATTGAATGCATCAGGTCGTATTGAGTCAGCGATGGATAGTCTGCGGTTGTTATGTACTCTTAATAAAGAAAGAGCGGCTGATCTTGCTGCAAAATTAGAATTAGTTAATCGTGAACGTCAGCAGCTTTTAAAGGAGGCAGCAGAACATGCGATTTTAGGGATAAGGGAGGTTGGACTAGGAACGAAGAAAATATTGATTGTTGGGCATACTTCGTATGAAGAAGGAGTAATAGGATTGGTTGCGGGGAAATTGGTCGAAGCTTTTTATCGTCCGGCAATAGTGTTATCCCTAGGTAAAACAGTTAGTAAAGCGTCAGTCCGCTCAGTCAGTGGGTTTGATATTATTGCGTTTCTCAGGATGTATAAAGAACATTTTGTGAATGTTGGTGGTCATCCTATGGCAGCTGGGTTTACTATTGAAACGGCAAAAATTGAGATTTTACAAAAAAGGCTTGAAGAAAAAGCAGAAACACTGCTTACTGAAGCGTTATTGAGAAGAACGCTCAAGATAGATTGCGAATTGTCACTTACTGTTCTTAATAAAAAATTATATGAAAAGATGCAACAACTTGCACCTTTTGGTATGGCAAATCCAGAGCCGGTCTTTGTAAGTAGGGATGTGACTGTTTCCAGCTTTCGTATTATTGGAAAAGAAAGAAATCATTTGCGTTTAGTGTTGCAACAGGATGGTACTACTTTTGAAGCGATTGCATTTGGGATGGGAGAACTGGCTGATACCTTAAAATCAGGTGATACTATCGATATTGCTTATGTTCTTGATGAAAATACCTGGAATGGCAATACAAAATTACAGCTGAAAATGAAGGATATAGTAACGCGATTGAACTAAATCTGTATAAATATCCTTAAGAGTTTTCTATTTTGCTTCTAATATTCTTAACGGTAGAGCTCTTCAAGAGATCTTCATCGTATGGATAAATGTCAGTCGGGAATAATAATCCAACAACGCCACTATCAAAATATCGAGAAGCATCAAATTCATCATGTCCGACTTCACGCTGATAGAGGTAATCAGTGTAACTGTCATAGGTATGCAAGATCCCTTCTATAGTTATTCCTGATAACATAATATGACTTTTATCTTGCCTTAATTTTGATGAACTACCTGCACTTTGAGGTTCATGTGCACTCCCATCCAAAGTGTTTTCGACATCCTGGATATCTAATAATGTTCCAGCTTGTAAACCGCAAGCATTAAGATGCTTTTTAAATAGTCCTATGTCTCGTCTATTTCTAAAGATTGCCATAAAGCCGACATCGTCTCCAATAGCTTCTGAAGGATTCTCTTTTCCTTTACGCAGCATTTTAAGCACCTTAGATACAGAACTCTTTTTTCGTGTATCTATCTGTACAGGTATTTCTTCTCCCTTAAAGGTGAAGGATCTTTGTAGCAAGGGTGTTATTTTTTCCCCAGGGTGTAATTCTATTTCCATTACCTTTTGGGGTAATGTTTCAGTAACAGCTGTTGTTGCAAATGTTTCTGTATCATGTGTGCTTACTAAAGCTATATTCCGAGCTTCACCAATTTTCCCACCCTTAAATACATGCGTATCTAAAAATTCATTCATTTTTCTATATCTTTTATTAATATGTATTTCTCTTTCTCTCTGATCGATTTTAGCTGCTAAATTCATAAGTATTAACTTTCTTTTAGCTTCAAATCTTACTCTCTGTCCATACCTGTTATCGAGTCCTATCAAGATAAGATCGACAGGATCATACGTATCTTTGACGACATTTATTGTTTCCAAATTGACTGGCGAGGAAGAGAGTACGTCATTTAAATGTTCAACAACATCATTAGCTACTATTGCATAATCTTCTACTTGTTCCTTTATTCGTTCTATTCGTGCCTTCCTTTCTTTATCAGATTCGTTATGTTCTGGTTTCGTTTGAATGCCATACATATTGCCAATTAAATCATAAGCATTCATTCTGGCTTTTTGTTTTTTGTCGCGGTCAGTAAGTAAGAGAGGTACCTCTGCAAATGAAGAGATTCCTAATAGCCCTCTTACTTGATCATATACGTGTCGAACTTTTCCTAGATCTGAACGGGTAGGATTACTTTCTGTAAAAGTTGCAAGAGGGATAGACCCTTGCCCAAAAGTAACCTCTGTTCTTATACCAAGAAGGCCTTTCTGACGTAGGTTATAAAAATTATCATTCTTAGTTGGTGTTGTTTCTATTATTGCCATAGATATTTAAAAAAAATCTCCCTTTTTAATGGGAGATTGGGATAATTATTTTTTTTAGTTTTTCTTTATCATCAATCTGCCCTATGTCGAACAAGGACATGTAGGATTGCTACAAAGGGATACATATAATTTCTTACATAATTCATACAAGAAGTATAGCGTTAGTTTGCTTGCTTGTCAATTTGCTGAGGCTAGTGTATCATAGAGAAGTTAGTTTTTATAATTTACAATGGCAAAACAAGAGAGAAGATTAGTTAAAGATACTCCAGAGCATGTTGCTGAAAAAGTGTTTCTTCAGGGATGGGTTTCGACTAAGCGAGATCATGGTAAACTTACTTTTATTGATTTGCGTGATAGAACAGGCATTGTGCAATGTGTAAGCTTTGGGAAAATGGGTGAGCTGACGACAGAATCGGTTATTGAGATCACAGGGACTGTTAAAAAAAGACCGGAACGAATGATAAATCCTCATATAGTAACAGGAACAGTTGAAGTATCGGTTGAAGAATATACCGTAGTAAATAAAGCTGAAGAGATGCCAATACAGCTTGATACTGATGGTCATGAAATGAGTGAAGAAGTGCGTTTGCGTTATCGTTATCTTGATTTACGACGTGATCGAATGCAAAAAATTATGCGGCTTCGGTCAGCATATCTTAATGCCCTCCGATGGGCGCTTCTTGAAAGAGAATTTGTTGAAATTGAGACGCCACTTCTGACAAAAGCAACAATGGAAGGAGCACGGGATTTTCTTGTACCATCACGTTTCCAGCCAGGTAAGTTTTATGCTTTGCCGCAGAGTCCTCAGCAGTATAAGCAGCTTTTGATGACTGCAGGGTTTGAACGATATTTTCAATTTCCCCGATGTTTACGGGATGAAGACTTACGAGCAGATAGAGGATTTGAATTTACCCAGCTTGATCTTGAAATGAGTTTTGTTACCAGAGAAGAGGTAATGAAGACAACGGAAACTGTTGTGAAAGAGGCAGTAAATAAAGTAGGTGGTACACTCCGGGATGAGACGTTTCCAGTTATTGATTATAAAGAAGCAATAGACAAATATGGTGCAGACAGATTTGATTTGCGTTCAGAAGAAGAAAAAAAAGCCGGTGTTTTGGCATTTGCCTGGGTGATTAATTTTCCCTTTTTTAAACACGTTGATAAGAAAGATACAGCGGAAATGAGAGATGGAAAGTCTGGTTTAACGTTTACGCACAATCCATTCAGTGCTCCAATACCTGAACATGAAGCTTGGTTACTCAATGGCGAACATGCTACTGAAATTAGTACTACACAATATGATTTGGTTTGTAATGGGCTTGAAGTGGGCGGCGGCAGCATTAGGGCATATAAACCGGAAATGCTTGCAGCAACATATAAGATAATGGGGTATACAGACGAAGAAATTGAACAAAGTGTCGGGCATATGTTGGAAGCATTCAAATTTGGTACACCTCCTCATGGTGGTATTGCACTGGGATTTGATAGATTGGTGACGCTTATTGCCGGCGAAGACTCACTTAAAGAAGCTATTGCATTCCCGATGACTGCAACGGGTCGGACAGCTGTTATGGACGCACCAGCAGTAATTTCACAGGAACAACTGGACGAACTTGGTATTATTGTCTCCAAAAAATAACTGGTAACTATTCAGTTGAATTCGAGAAGTTGCATTTTCTCTTCAGATAGAGGTAGGATAAATATCCAATGGGAAATTATCTTTTGTATAAAGGGAAGGATGAAGAGAAACGGAAACTGAGCATTGTTAATGCACAGTTACA
>DATMOG010000041.1:0-17127 GCA_035568375.1 Candidatus Sulfotelmatobacter sp. | reverse complement strand
CTGTAGCATTAATTTTTGGCGGCTTTGGGTTATTTTATAGAGTGATACGTTAAAAAATTAGTTAATGACAATTAGGCCATGCATTTTGTTTCCCTTGTGCCAGCATAAATGCTGCAGTCTTAATAGCTTCTTCTGGATTTTTGCGAAGGTCAGTATTTGTATCCATCCCCATCATATTTCTCATTGATATCCATGTTCCAACTGCAAATTGAAACATTCCTGCATAGGTACCAGTATCAGAGGTATTATTGAACCCTGATTCACAATTGGCAATTTTTTTCAATTCGTTTTCACTACTGTTATAAACAGTACTATATTTAGTAAAGAGCGTTTCAAGATCTGACATTCTAGTAATAGTTGGCTGAGGCATAGCCGTAGGAGTTGCTGTTGGTGGAATTTCAGTTGGTGTAGGCGTAATTTCTTGTTTATTTTCAATTGTTGAGGTATGGATAGGTGTAGCGAGACTTGGCTGTTGTGCGAGATAAATTGTTGGGGTTGGCGAAAGTTGTGTGAATTGTTGTGCATGTAGTGTTTGTGTAGATGGCGGTGTATTATAAATTGTCGGAGTGGGCAAGGATTGCGTTTGGTTGGTAATCTCAGGATTTTGGAACGACTGTTTCCCTGTTGATTCCTGAGCGTTTGCAATCGTTTGAAAGACTACGCTAAAGAAAAAAAATGAGAAAAGGGAAAGCAAGAAATACCCAGAAAGTTTTCTATGCATTTTTTAATGCTAGCAAGTATTTAGTATTTTGTGAAGTATAAAAACACCATCTAAGGGCATCAGTTTATAAATGAGATAGGTTCGTATATTCTATGATCAATCATGCAGCAGGTTTATAAGCCCATAGTATTCAATATATTATTGTCCATTTTGATGTGATGCATTACTTATCATTCACATATAAAGTGTTGTTCCGAAAACATAGAATGATTATAGCTTCGTGTTACTACATTTTTTTTGTAATTAGCTAAATCCAATTATTGTAATGACGTTGATTAAATCTGCCACTTGACACGGTATGGGAATATATGAGAAAGTATATACAGTTATGGATAACAATATACCAACAACTGATCCAAATGTAATTTCACAAGACGCATCAACTCCTGTAAATGATTCGTCAGTTATACAAGATCCAGTAGTTCCTATAAATGAGCAAACACCTCCTCCACCAGCAGAGCCGACAATCTCTTCAGTGCCAAATCCTGTTACTCCAGCTATGGATGTTCCAACGGCTCCTTTAGAAACGCCTGCAAATCCTGTAGTACCACCTACGTCATATGATATACCAACTGATTCGTCTGGAGCCGAACCAGCACGATCTGAGACTGAGACGCCATCCTCAGATTCGCAACCAACGACATCGGATACTGTTGTTACTCCAGTTTCTCCAGACCAGACACAGCCAGCTGCTTAAAAATCTCTTTGTATAATGTTTTGCTAAATAGTAATTTTTATTTATAAAAGTTTCTTACTCTGACACTATGTGCTAAAAAAAAGATCCCACCACTTTTGCCAATTAGGTAGTGTGTCAACAGTCTTAGATAGATAAGTGGAATGTATATTAATTTGATTTTTAGGAAGAATAACAATTCCTTCATTTGGTTTTGCAAAAAGAAGCTTATTTCGTGCTTCTGATTCAATAAATTGCGGTTGATTAACCTGCGCAATTTGTTTTTTTAATTTTTGATTTTCTTCTATTGCTGCTGCAATAGTTTTTTGTGCCTGTAAAATAAGGTCTTGTTTTTGCCAGATAGTGTATATTGAATGGACGAGGTCGTTAATAGTAAGTATTAAGATAACAAGGATAGCGAAAAATACTATTTTCTTATAATGCATAATGCATTATAATATAGTACCTTTCTATAAGTATTGCAATTGTTACGCTTGTATTTCAGGTAGAATTATGATATTATGGGATTCGACGATTTATGAAAACCATCAAAATTACTGACGCTCATAAGGAATTTATCAATTTTCTTCGTGGTAAAAAACATTCAAGTGCGACTGTTCTTGCATATGGCAAGGATATCGATCAGTTAGCTTCTTTTCTCGAAGAGTTAGAAAAAGAACATATTCATGATGTAACCAAAGATGATATTCAAGCATTCTTAGGCAAGTTGTCTGAGAGAGGCTATACTCCAAAGTCACTTTCACGAAAGCTTAATTCGACCCGTACTTTTTATCGCTTTCTAAAAGTAAACGAATATGTTACCGATGATCCTTCATTGCTCGTATCACATCCACAGTATGAGCTAGCAGCACCAAGAATGCTTAAGCCTACTGAATATCGCGCCTTACGTGATGCAGCACGAAATGATGCGAGAATGTACGCAATTATTGAAATTTTGTTGCAAACAGGTATCAGAATTGGTGAATTGGCGGACATCCGAGTTAGTGATATTAAAGAGGATAGTGTTAGAATTCGCCCTCATGAAAAGCATGGTGAACGAGATGTGCCTTTGAACAAATCTGCAAAAGAAGCATTAAATCGTTATTTGACAATCAGACCAAAAATTGAAGATGATCATGTTTTTGTAACAAAATCTGGTAAACCATTCCTCGTTCGTAATATTCGCACAGCGATTGAGCGATATTTCCGAATTGCTGGTATTGAAAATGCGAAGGTCAATGATTTGCGACACACGTTTGTCTCCCATCACTTAAAGCATGGTGTATCACTTGTTTTGTTATCAAAGATTCTTGGTCACAAACGGCTTTCAACAACCGAACGGTACCTCAATTATATTCAGGATCGTGCAAAAGACACCTCAACACTCAGTGAACTTTAATTTTTCTTGAAGAGTTTTTGTTTAAATTTTTCTAGTTTTTCTTTATCTAATCGCATTCTTAAAATATCACTGGTGAAAAATTGATTCCAGAATTTTTCTGAAGAAGCTATCTTTATAAATTCGTCAAATGATACTTTCTTTACTTCAATTTGTTCTCCTGGATCTAATTGTTGTTCTGCAATTTTTTTGCAATTTCGTGCTACATATACATACATCGGCCACTCGATTTTTCCTTCATATTCATATGTCTTAAGAATTTCCCAATCATTAGATATCAAACCAGACTCTTCTAATAATTCCCGTTTGGCAGTCACAAGTGGGTCTTCATGTGGTTCCATGCGTCCGCCAAGAAGGGTATAGGTGCGTGGTTTGGTTGGCTGTTCTTCGTAGGAAATATATATGATATCGTCAGTGGTTGGAATAATCTGAATTGTCCCAGGCCGTTTTAACATTTCAAAGGTTGCAGTTGTGCCGTCGTAGAGCTTTTGCTCCCATTGATGGACAGAGAAGATTTTGCCTTGAAAGACTTTTTTTGCTGCTTGTGGAAGTTTCATAGTGGGCCAGGGAGGGATTGAACCCCCGACATGGTGTGTATAAGACACCTGTTCTACCACTGAACTACTGGCCCCGCGTACATATTATAACACCTTACCACAGTTCAGTGAACATGCCTTTACAGAGGAGCTCTTGTTCTCGATGCAGGTTGATATCTTCAATAGTTATTGCTAACGCGTGTGAAAGATTATTGACTAATTGTATGGGATAGTGCCTACTACATATTTTCCACTCTGCAATATGTTGGGCATATTCAGTTGTGAAGAAGTCTCCAATAATTTCTAAAATATCATTGATTTGCACAAGGGTAGGAGGTGGGAGAAGTGAACTATAGTAATGGAAGAGTTTCCATTCGTGATTTGTGGTTTCATAAATTCGGAAAATAATTTCAGATTCATCCAAAAGAATTACTCCATTTCGTTTCCTCATACTCTAATAATACTAGAGAAAACTCTACTATGTCAAGAAGTTTAAATGTCATGGAGCTTTTCTTAAGAGCCGTTTGACTTCGGCAAGTTCGCGTTCTATTGAAAGGAGTTTTGCAGCAATTGCTGCATCGTCAGGTGTTTCTTGAGTAAAGTATGCAAGAGGATGATTTGTTGCATCTGCAATTCTTTGTAAGTTTTTTAATGGAGGCTGACTGCGTCCTTTCTCATAAGCTGAAATTGATTTATCTGATAGTCCAATGCTTTTTCCTAATGCATTTTGAGAAAGATGAGCATTTTCCCTTGCAGATCGAATTCGTCGAGCAAGCTCGGTAAGAGATTTCTTTTTATCGACATGTTTCATCAATCCAATTATACTATAGTCATGAAAGTTTTTTCCCAACAGAAACGACGTAAGCTCCGCATTAAGGATATGCCTCTGACTCTCCGTCCGAGAGAGAGATTATTTCAAAGTGGAGCAAAAAATCTTTCAGATGTTGAGCTTCTAGCAATTTTGTTGGGAACAGGCTCATCAAAACAAAATGCATTAGTTTTGGGAGACAAACTCTTGCGCCAGTTTTCTTTGCAAAAGCTTAATACGCAACTTAAAGAGCTAGTAAAATATCCAGGCGTTGGTTCAGCAAAGGCAGCTCGGATTATTGCAGCCCTAGAGCTAGGGGAGCGATTATTTGCTCCAGCATCAATAACAAAAATTATTATCAGGACTGTTCAGGATGTCCTCTCACAAGTTCGTGATATCGCTGATAAAAGACAGGAATATTTGATTGTTTTATATCTCAATGCAAGGCACGAATTAGTATTGAAAGAAGTAGTTGGTATGGGCAGTCTTACTAGTTTACAAATTACACCCAAAGAAATTTTCAGTCATGCTTTGCAAGTTCCTTGTGCATCGCTGATTGTCGTTCATAATCATCCATCCAATGACTCAAATCCATCTGATGAAGATATCCATTTTACCCGTCGCATCCAAGAAGCAGGGGAAGTTATGGGCATACCACTTGTGGATCACGTGATCGTCAGCAAATCAGGTTTTTACTCCTTCAGGGAAGATAAAGAATAAGCATAACTTGGAGGAAATAAGACCTATTTTCTTATGATAAAGCACTCGTTTTTACACAGAATATATACACAGAAAATATTATATGAGGTTATTGTTCAATGAGATGAATCATAGTTTCTAAGGTTTTTTTTGAACATATATTGCATAACTTCCCTTATGTGAACGAAGGTTCGTTGCTTGTTTACGCGTACCTTCCAAAACTTCCACTTCAAGTGTAGAAGACTGCCTTCGACTTGTTGCTATAAATACGTGATTAGTCTCATCAGGAGGAAGTTTCATCCTTATTGGTTCTAGTTTACCAAGTCTTAATACATCAGAAAATATTCCAAGAGCTGTATTATTTATTATACTTGAATTTTCTCCAACAGTTGGCATCACTAGTTGTCGATTGGGAGTATCAGTATGCGCAACATCAAGCGCTGTTCTTGTCCATGAGCGTAATCTACTCGATACGCGTTCTTCAAAAACTTGTTGAGCCATATCACTAGCGGCAACTGCATCACTATCAGCCCGGTCAGCTGATTCATTTAATTGGGCTGCGAATTCATGATCCCCTTGATAAAATATAGTACCCCGAGCTAAAGATCGAAATTCTTGGGCTTTTTTACGGTCGGGAACTTCAGCTTTAGCATAAATTTGAGCTACAGCAATATCTTCTATTAATCTGTATTCTAGGTTATTTCCTGCCATATTGAGGTATTTATACTACGATTTTATCATAACATGATAGATGATTTCAAGAAAACAAAGAACATGATTGGTCTGCATAATTAATCTAATGAGATCATCAATTGCGGAGGGGTAGATTAAATAAGAACTTATTTTCTGATCATGAATGAGGATTTTTATATCTGAAGTTTGAAAATACTTTTACAGAGATTTTAATTATAAACTTCGTTATACGTTCCAATTTTAAAGAAATAAATATTTTCGCCATTTTTTGTATATAGCACCTAATGCTCTTATTTATTGAAATACTCCAAACATGTTAAACTTTTCGAGTTATTTTGTGTAATCGTAATGATGGATGAGGTGATGATGAGCTCTCATGATATCTATATATAGAATTAATCATGTAAGTCTTCGCTCCATAGATTTAGCAATATCAAGAAGATACCAGGTAACCGGATGATGTATATCGTATCCCAGGCCTACTAATAGCTTGGTTATTGTTACATCTTCTGGAACATATTCTCCTCGCTCTATTTTTGAAATATCTCCATGACTCATCTCTGCACGTCTTGCTAACTCTCTTGGCCCCACAGAAGTATTTTGTCTCATATGTTGTAGTAAAGCACCAATCATTTTATCTGATTGATCTGATTGAGTTAGCTGTTGTTTTTTTGTTTCAAGTTCATATAGTACCGTAGTTGCCGCTGGTATTTCTGCTGCTCCGTACTGCTGCAAACTTTCAGCAAAAAGATATTGATCACCGTGTTCTTCAGTAAGTACTCTTTGGATCATTCCATTTGAAATAAATTTTGGTGGATTTGCAGCTTTTGCCTGTATAATCTCTGCTAATGCGCTTTTTGGATCTAATTTTAGAAAAGCTATTAATTTATTTTTTGTTTCTTTACTGGGTTTATGCTTGCCACTTTCTATAGCTGAGATGAGACTTCTTGATGTTCTTTTACCAATTTGTTTTTGTACGTCATATCTAGAGTATCCTTGTAGTTGTCTAAGATATTGAAACAATTGATTAAATGTACACTTCTGAAGTTGGGCAAGTGTCATAGGAAGCCGCTTTTCTCGTAATAGCCGGATCTGTTGCGCTGGTAGACATATGGGAGCAAGACCTGCTGTTTCAATAATTTGATTAATGATATAAGGCATCGGAGTTACGCGGTCTTGTTCAATTTTAGTACTTTGGGTTATTGCCACATGTGCTTCATCATAAAATTCTTTTTTTGATTGCAATTTGTTCAACCTGAGTAACGTTATCGCATTCCCTAGAGTAATGCCATCTCTACTAAACGTGCCCTTTGTAAGTGTTTGTATCCATTGTTCTTCATTGACTATATTATTAAATTCAACCATTTCTGGTTCTTGTTCATCAAAATATTTCGCTGCACCATGAAATGCCCGACGTAAGTTTATAATACGATGCCCGTTTTCAAAATCTTCAATGGCAGCTCCATCCCAGCCTGCTGCATTCCCGATTTCTTCAGAATCAACTTTGCCACGCAATCTGAGAGTATTAAGTAATGTGCCTGCTCTACGAATCCTGTTTGGTAAAGGCATGCCATACTGAGAGGAATGATTTTCATGAAGGCCCATGTCAACACGTGGGTCAAAGATAGTGCGAACAGTAATTTGAGGACCTACAAAACCCTTTGCTTCAGGAGGAGGGATATCTGTTACATCTAACCAATGATAATCTGCTAATCTTATCTGTCCTTGTTTAGGGGGTATTAAATAGAATTTTCCTTCATCATGCATTGCTACATTTGCTCCTGTTGGCGTGAATAGTCTCCGTGCATACGTTTGTTCTCTATATGTGAGTGCAACCGGATTATTAACTGTTGCACGCGCTATCCTTTCTAAGACTGTTGCGGCGTCGGCTCTTGCCGTTACGAAAATATTTTTCTTTTGAGCAGGGTTTTCTACAAGGACGACCATTCCTTCTCGAATAGAGGATTGTAATGAAGGCAGAGATTTTTTAGTTACGTTTGATTCTAATCGTGCCATATTATTAACATTAAAGTTTCCTTTGAAGTTTTAAAAAATAAGTATATCAAAAATAAAGAAGAATAACAACTATAGGATTTTAATTGTGGAGGCTTGGAGGAAATTAGAAATCTATTTTTTGAAGGACGATAAGGCTTTTTATATACCAAAGATATTGTAAGATAAGAAAATTTTTAACGAGGTTTTATTCGATATTGTAATGTCTCCATTCCATTTCTTCTTTGTGAATGCATAAGACTCTTTAGCTTTTCCTTTACAATGCTTGTTTTATCAATAACATCAAACATTGGTAAATCAGTCCTTGCCTTTGTTACTGTACAACCAAGGTGGTTTTTCGCAATTAGTGCAACCTCTTAGATAATCAGGCATAGGGTAATCTCCGGCAGCAACTCTATCAAAGAAGGATTGAAGTCACTGTATTCCTGTTACAAGCGTTTCTGATAATTGATGGGAATCGTACCATCAGGTAAGAAATCTACATCTCGTACTAGTGTTTTTCTTAAACTCATCCGATGCATTTTTATACGAGAAAGACAAATATTTAGCCCTCCTTTACTGAAGTCAGGATCATAGAAAGGATTTTCAGTATATCTTTCGTTCATTAAGAGAGTATAAAAAAACGGCAACCAAAAGTAGAACTATAGGATTATTGATATGGGGGGGGGATTTTAGGGAAATGAGAACCTATTTTTGATAACATTAGTCTCAATATCTATACTCGATTTAGTTTACTTTTTTCATATTAATCATTTCCATCTAGTTGATTAACTGTAATACCAAATGTATTCGCAAGAAGCGTTTTAAAAAGTACAAATAAAGTTGGATCGGTAAATTCACGTTTATACGTTCAGTCCAAGCTCAAATACGTCCCTCCGGAGCAAGCAAGTAATGAGGGGAGGGCCATGTTGTACTAGTTTGCCATTTTTTAAAAAGTTTAGGTCATCCAATACTTTTTTAGAATCTCTGACACAAGAACCTCTCTTAATTTTGTTGGATCTAAGAGTAATGTATGGTGGAAAAGCAAGTATAATATCGTAAAGTTTTTGAACTACAGCGGAATCAGTGATTATTTTGAAAGGTATCATTAACTGGCTTAGTTATTTGCAAAGTTATTGCCGTTATTGACCGGCTGACATATAGTTCATCAACGGTTTCAGGGATTGTAATAGTAGGTATTGATGTTGGGTAAGAAACATTTATTGACGGAATTGTCGGCGGAGTATGCAATCGATGTTCTACAACGGAAAAACCAAGATAAAACTAAATAAAAGGGAACAAGATAAATAAAAACATCGCAAGGTATTTGGAGAATGGGGTTACAGTCGTTGCCCATTTTGGCAATGATTTCTTTGTCGTGAATAAACTATCTCAAGTGAAGAAAAATAAGTCAACAAAGTTATATTTTAGATTGTTAAATCAATCTAATTTTATGGTGTTGCGGGGCTAGGAGTTGAACCTAGCCTGTGAGATTATGCATCTGTTTCTCTGATTACTCAGAGTGTCGGACTATATCATCATCCATAAAGGATGCCCAGCGTATAGTCTCTACGGGTTTTCCGATTTGATCGGAATCTTCCCTCGGTATTGCCCCTTGTAAAAAAGTAGGGTTTCACCGATATAGCTGAGTTCTCTTTATACATTTCCATATAAAGGGCCCAATTTTGAGCCTCACGTGCACCGTACACTACCCCGCGTATATGTGTATATTAGCAGAACTAGGTTTGGTAGTCAATAAAATGAGCCTGATATCCTTAACAATTTACAAAATAAGTTTTAAGAAAATTTTGAATAAAGAGTATATGATATGGTTGTTAACCATAGTACGTTGTTAGTTAAAATTAAGCAGTTTTTTTGTTTTTATGGTAAAATCATAGGGTTAATTGAAGGATTAGCCAAAAGCATGGGCCAACGTAGCTCAGTGGTAGAGCAATCGTTTCATAAGCGATCGGTCACAGGTTCGATCCCTGTCGTTGGCACATATAAAATGTAAAGTTAAAAGTATATTTCCTCTTTATGAATAATTATCCAATTGGTATTCTTGATAGTGGCGTAGGTGGCCTGACAGTTTTGCAAACGGTTCTCTGTGCGTTACCGCAAGAATGTATCATGTATATCGGCGATTCAAAAAACACCCCATATGGTGCAAAGTCTCCCGATGAAATTTATTATCTTTCAAAAAAATTAGTTGAGTTTCTCTTGCAGAAAGAAGTAAAGCTTATTGTTATAGCGTGTAATACAATTTCTGTAACATGTTTGGATATGCTCCGCAGCGATTATCCTCAGATTCCTATTATCGCGACGGTGCCGGTTATTAAAACAGCAGTTGAGGTTTCAAAGAGTAAACGCATAGGGATTTTATCAACAACTCGGACTGCACAAAGTGATTACCAAAAAGAGTTGATTGAAACAATTGCGAATGGTTGTATAGTATTTAATTATGGTACTGATTCACTGGTTCCTTTGATAGAACAGGGGAAGATAGAAAGCACAGAAATGACAACCAATTTGCAAAAGATATTAGTTCAGTTTCAAAAAGAGAATATTGATGCATTAGTTCTTGGCTGTACACATTTCCCCTTTTTGGAAAAACAGATGCAAGCGATTCTCGGGCACAAAGTGCAGTTATTGAATTCTGGTGGAGCAATTGCCCAACAGCTAAAACGAGTATTAGAGCACAACGGTATCTTATCCTTGCAAAAGGATGGATCAGTTAGTATATATACGACCGGTAATGTGAATATTGCAAAAAATCTAGCACAACGTACAATAGAAGGACAGCGTTTAGCTGTGCATAAAATATTACTGAATAATGAAAATTGATTGGCGTAATAAAAAAGTAGCAATTCTGGGTTTTGGTGTTGAAGGATTATCATCACTGTTGTTTTTGAAAAAAAACGGCGCATCTGTTTGGATCTTGGATAGAAAGCAAAAAGATAGTCTTGATCACAACTTAGTTACACAAGCAGAAGAGTTGGAAGCTGAGTTTATTTTTGGTAAAAAGTATCTGGAAAATCTTACTGATTATGACATTATTATCCGAAGTCCTGGAGTCAGACGAACATTACCGGAATTGTTGGTTGCCCAACATCAGGGAATTGTGGTAACTTCACAAACTAAAATATTTTTTGATCTTTGTCCATGCCCTATTATTGGTATCACGGGTACGAAAGGGAAAGGAACAACTGCAACTTTGATTTATGAGATGCTCAAGGAAGCTGGTAAAGATGCTTATCTTGGAGGCAATATTGGAATTCCCCCTTTTGCCTTTCTTGATAAACTACAGCCCTCATCAATAGTTGTTCTTGAGCTGTCAAGTTTCCAATTACAGGATTTAACAAGAAGCCCACATATTGGTGTCATGCTGATGGTGACGAGTGAGCATCTTGACCATCATTCGGATCATGCAGAATATGTGGATGCCAAGAGAAATCTGTTGCGTTTTCAAACTCAAGATGATTTTGCTATAGTCAATCGTGATTATCCTGCGAGTAATGAGTCAGATGTCGAGACAAATAGTAAGGTCTTTTACATCTCAAGTGAGCGGGAGACGGAAAATGGGTGTTATGCACTCTATGGAAAAATTTTTGTTAGAAAAAACAGTAATGATGATGAAATTATAAAGACTTCAGAAATTGCGTTACCTGGTAAGCATAATCTTGAAAATGTGTGTGCAGCTGTCATGGCAGCTCGATTAGCAGGTGTGAGTACCAATCACATCGTAAAAATACTCAAAGAGTTTGTAGGTTTACCTCATCGATTGGAATTGGTTGCTGAAATTAATGGAGTAAAGTACTATGATGATTCTTTTTCAACAACTCCTGAAACAGCAATTGCGGCGATTGGATCCTTTGATCAGCCAAAAATTCTCATTCTTGGCGGTTCAAGCAAAGGGAGTGATTTTATTGAATTAGGAAAAGTAATTCGTGAATCCGATTCAATAAAAGCTATTATTGGAATTGGCAATGAATGGGAGGAAATAAAATACCATCTTGGTAGGCTCACCTCGCAAATTTTAGTAATTGAAGGAGCCACAACGATGCATCAAGTCCTTCAAGCGAGTGTAAAAATAGCTCAAAGAGGTGATGTTATCTTGCTTTCTCCAGCATGTGCGAGTTTTGGTATGTTCAAATCTTATAAAGACCGCGGTGAGCAGTTTAAAAAAGAAGTTTTGGCACTGGCATAGCCTTGATTTTTATGGTATACTGACACGGATTTTATGGCTACTAATGGTAAAAAACTGCAGGCTGATTCAAAAAAAAGAGTAATAAAATTTAAGCAAAAGTTTTCTTGGAAGAACTTATTGTTATATATTTTGCTTATTGTTTTTGCTCTCTTTTTCTTCACAGCATTTACAAGCCCTTACGAAAATATTCAAACAGTTCCAATTTCTACAGTAATTAATGAGGTTAAAAGCGGCAAGGTATCACAGATTGAGGTAACTGCCAGTAAAGTGATTGTTACCGAGAAGAACGGTAGTAAAATTCAGGCAGATAAAGAACAGAACGCTGACGTCTATACACTTTTTAAGGATGCCGGTGTTTCATTATCAAATACCAATGTTACCGTAAAAGATGAATCAAGTGTTGCAAACTGGATTAATATTGCCTCTGCATTATTACCAGTCTTGTTGATGATCGGTTTCTTTTATTTTATTTTTCGGCAGGCACGAGGCACGCAGGAAAGTATTTTTTCATTTGGTCAATCACGTGCCAAGCTCTTCAACCGCGACAATTCTAAAGTAACGTTTGCTAACGTTGCAGGAGTTGACGAAGCAAAACAGGAATTAACTGAAATTGTTGATTTCTTAAAGAATCCCGTGAAATATCGTGTGATGGGTGCTCGTACACCAAAGGGTGTATTGATGGTAGGACCTGCAGGAACTGGAAAGACTTTATTGGCTCGCGCTACTGCGGGTGAAGCAAATGTTGCTTTTTTTTCAATGGCTGGATCTGAATTTATGGAAATGCTGGTAGGTGTTGGTGCATCACGTGTCCGTGACTTGTTTAATACGGCGAAGAAAGCACAACCTGCCATTATTTTTATAGATGAAGTTGATGCTATCGGGAGACAGCGTGGTATGGGCATTATGGGAGGTCACGATGAGCGAGAACAGACATTAAACCAAATTCTGGTAGAGATGGATGGTTTTACTCCTAACGAGAACGTGGTGGTCATTGCAGCGACTAATAGACCTGATGTGTTGGATCCGGCTCTTGTCCGTCCGGGGCGTTTTGACCGTCGAGTAATGCTTGATCTTCCTGATGTTGAAGGAAGAAAAGCAATTTTAGCTATTCATGCAAAAGGTAAACCATTTGAACCGAAAGTGGATTGGGAGAAAGTTGCTAAGAGAACAGTTGGTTTCTCAGGAGCAGATCTTGAAAACATGCTCAATGAGGCTGCAATTCTTGCTGCACGATTGAATAAAAAGGCAATTGATATGTCAGATCTTGAAGAATCGGCTACCCGTGTCAAGCTTGGCCCTGAAAAGAAACGACTGCAAACAGATCAAGATCGTCGTATGACTGCCTATCACGAGGCCGGACACGCATTGGTCGGATGGGAAATGCCTCACATTGATCCAATTCATCGTATTTCAATTGTTTCACGAGGTATGTCTCTTGGGCATACAATGACTGAACCAATTGACAGAGTTCATGAGACAAAACAAAGTTTGCTTGAGCAAATTGCGATGATGATGGGTGGACGGGCAGCAGAGGATCTAGTTTTTGATGATGTTACTACTGGTGCTTCTAATGATATTGAAAAGGCTTCGCAAGTTGCACGGGCAATGGTGACAAAATTCGGCATGAGTGAACTTGGTCCGATCAATCTTGATGGAGAGAAGAGTATTTATGAACAAAGTGAAATTTCACCTGAAATGGCAGCAAAAATTGATGCACAAGTAAAGAGAATTTCGGATGAAGCATACTCACAGGCAACAAAAATTTTAACACGACTTCGCTCTAAACTTGATACCATTGCAGAAGAATTGCTTAAGAAAGAAACGATTGATTCTGACGACTTCATTCGCTTGATCGGACCTAAAAAAGCTCTTGCCACAGTGAAAGCTAAATCATCATAATATTGCCTTTTATAGTCTGGAATTGAACTTTTTTGTTTTTCAAAGCCTCAGAAGAAAGGACAATATCTAATCCTCTGAAAGAAGCTTAATTTCTTGTAGCCAATTTGCTATTCTCATGCTACACTGTGGATAATGAATGAGTCAGTCATAGCAATTATTTTTGATTTTGACGGGACGCTTGGTCCTGATACGATTTCTTCATTGTTAACTGCCCAGAATGTTGCTCCTCGACAATTCTGGTCAACTATTGACAAAATGGTGATAGAGGGATGGGATCCGCCCCTTGCCTATATGCATTTGTTAATCGAATATGCCGGTGAAGGGAAGATTGACCTATCTCAAAAGACATTACAGTCACTTGGTAGCAAACTTCTGCTTTTTCCAGGTCTTCCAAATGCGTTTGATGAATTGCAAGCTTATGTCACCAAAAACCCTGACTTGCATGATGCACGTATAATGCTTGAGTTTTATATCATCAGTGGTGGTCTTGAGGAAATGATTAGAGGGAGCAGCATAGCACTGTATATGAATGGTATTTTTGGTTGCAATTTTGCCTATGACAATAAAAATATGGTAACAGGTATTAAGTCCGTAATTTCATTTACTGAAAAAACTCGATATCTCTATGGCATTAATAAAGGAATACATGTGAAAGAATCACGTTCAAATCCTTATAGTATTAATGATGCTATATTGCAATCTGAACGTCGTGTGCCATTCTCTCAGATGGTTTATATTGGTGATGGACCAAGTGATATTCCTTGCCTATCTGCAATTATTCAATATGGCGGCACAGGGATTGGAGTTTCCTCTCCAGCAGCATCTTTTAAGAAGGGATATGAACTGGCACGAGGAAAGAGGCTCACCGTGGGACCTTATACTGCGAATTATGGGAATGGATCTGATATGCGAAAGGTTTTGGAAGAAACAATTCTAGGTATTGGCCTTGAAATAGCGGTAAATAAAAAGAAGCATATTATTGGTGCCCCTAGGATGGGATGAGTCCTAGTCTGTGGTAGAATAGTTCTATGAAGAAACTCCTTTTAATTGATGGCAATGCCATATTGCATCGCGGTTACCACGCTTATCCACCTTTGACCAATCCTAAAGGTGAGATGATCAATGCAGTTTTTGGATTCTTTTCCATGCTTTTGACAGTGCTCGCTGATCAAAAACCAGATTATCTGGTCGTGTGTTTTGATCGTGGCAAGCCAACATTTCGGCAAAGTATGTACGCAGGCTATCACGCACACCGTCCGAAAATGGCTGATGATTTTTTTCCGCAAGTTGCCATTGTTCATGAGATTCTTGAGAAGATGAAAGTGCAGATTTTTGAGTTAGATGGGTATGAGGCCGATGATTTGATAGGCACAATTGCAAAAGAAGCTGTTGATGATTTTCATGAAGAAGTTGTAATTGTGACGGGGGATCGAGATATGCTCCAGCTGGTGAACAGTCATGTAAAAGTCCTGATGCCGGTGAATGGATTTACTAAAACAATGCTTTTTGATGAAAAAGCAGTTGAAGAAAAATACGGTGTACATCCCAAGCAGTTTATAGATTACAAAGCACTGATCGGTGATGCTTCTGATGGTTATCCAGGAGTGACAGGGATTGGTCCAAAGAGTGCGTCAAAATTATTGCAGGAGCATGGCACCTTTGAAAAACTTTATCAGAATATTGGATTGCTTCCTGAAAAGGTTGGATTGAAGCTTGCTACTGATGCCGAACAGGCAGCCCTTGCTAAACAATTGGCAACAATTGTAACTGATTCACCAATCCAGTTTAATCTCATGAAATGTAGTATTTTTGATTTTGATCTCAAAGCACTTCGAAAATCATTCGAAATACAGGGATTTAAAAGCTTACTTGTGCGTCTTGATGTGGTATTTGGAAAAGAAATAGATCAACTGGAGTTGCTCTAAAATGAAAGTTGCCATTGTTCACGATTATATTAAAGAATATGGAGGTGCCGAGCGGGTGTTAGAAGCGCTTTGTGAAGCATATCCTGAGGCCCCAATTTATACAGCGTTTTACAAAAAAGGGTCACCAGCGTGGGAAAGTTTGAAGCATAGAAAAATCATTCCTTCTTGGGTGCATTATATTCCATATTTTTCAACAAGGCTTCATAGCCCATTAAGATTTCTTGCGCCCATAATTTGGGGAGGTTTTGATTTCTCTAAATATGATGTAGTTATTGGATCCGCTAGTTGGTATGTGACTAAAGGGTTTACAAAGTGTGACAATACTATTGAAATCTGCTATTGTCACACGCCTCCACGCTGGTTGTATGGTTACAAAACATCCGTTGAATGGCAAAGGTTTTTACCAGTGAAAGTCTATGGCATGATCGTTGGTCATTTTATGCGCATTTATGATTTTAACGCAGCACAAAAGGTTGATTATTTTATTGCAAATTCCAAAGAAGTACAGGCAAGAATTAAGAAGTTTTACCGCAGAGATTCAAAAGTGATTTATCCGCCGGTTAGTGTAGCAGTAAATAAGAAGCAAACAGTAGGAGAACGAGATTATTATTTTATCGTGGCACGAATTGTTGGAGGAAAAGGATTGGAATTGGCTGTTGAAACAGCAAAGAAGCTTGATATCAAACTTAAAATTGCAGGTGCTCCAGCAGGCTATTATACTGGGCATAAGCAGCTTCAAGAAGAGGCAACAAATAATATTGAGTTCCTCGGTCGGGTTTCAGATGAAGCATTAGTCTCGCTTTACTCAGGTGCAAAAGCGTTCTTGGCACTCGCAACAGATGAAGATTTTGGCATTACTCCGGTTGAAGCAATGCTTTGCGGTACTCCTGTGATTGCGTATTATGGTGGAGGCTACAAAGAAACTATCATTGATGGTAAGACCGGCGTCTTTTTTTATGAATCTACAGTAGCATCATTGACTGCAGCTATTAATCAGTTTGAAAAAATGAAATTTGACCCAAAAATATGTAAGAAACAGGCAGAAAATTTCTCAAAAGAACGGTTTATTCATGAAATAAAAGCGTTTATTGCTAATAAACTTAAAAAGTAGCCATGAAAGCACGAGTCATAGTTGCCATACTTGTTGAAAAAGAGAAAAAGATACTCTTGGGCAGAAAGCCAGATAATGTCGGACCATATCCTAACACCTGGCATTTTCCAGGAGGAGGAGTGAATCTTGAAGATGAATCAGTTGCAGATGCAGTAAAGCGGGAGCTTAAAGAAGAGACAAGTTTAGAAGTTGCGGAAATGGAACGGGTAAGTTTTAGTGAAGATTATGAACCTAACAAGAATGGTGAGATGACTCATTATGTTTTTCTCGTTTACAAAGTTATACCTAAAACGACTGATGCCAAAGCCGCAGATGATATTGTGAAAGTACAATGGTTTACAAAATCGGAAGTGAAAAAACTTTCTCTGACACGTCCCTCACTTACATTTTTTCAGGAGATAGGGTGGTTGTAATAACATATTATTTCTTCTGTTTAAGAAGCACCTGTCGCCTTATGTTAAATACGG
>DATMOG010000040.1:0-5857 GCA_035568375.1 Candidatus Sulfotelmatobacter sp. | reverse complement strand
GCATTATCAAAAAGCTTGGTTTTGAAGGACTTGATGCAGGATATGTTGCAAACGGTGAAAAGCAGGTAATTATTAACCCAATAAATATTATTTATAAAGGTGAAACATTAAAAGTAAGAGAATAGTAAGAAAAATACTATCAAATCAATATAGACTCCTACAAAATATATCAGACACTGTAATAATAGAACTGACAAAAAGAGAACCTCAACTTGACACGTTTGAATTAATTCTGATAACCTAATCATAGGCGGTAAAATTTTGCCGTTTTTTGTCAATTTGAGGCCCTAATATATGATCAGACTTGTTGGCACTACTACAAAAGATGGTGAGGTTTTCCTCTATTATTCTTACGATAAAAATAATAAAAATTACTTCAAGATGATCTCAAGCCATGATGGCTTTGAATTCAATGGCCCTTCAAAATATGTTATTGTTACCGATTTAAAAGGACGTGAAGAAACAAAGTATGATTGGTCACGACTTCTCATTACAAAACAGAAGGGACGTTATATCGCCACATACAAAGGTAATGCAGCAAACATAAGTAATTTTAATATTGTTGAATCACAAGAAACACTCAGATGGAAAAAAGTAGGAAAGACAGAAGAAATAAAAGAACTTGGTGCACTTGTCCCTGAATTCCAATACAAAAATCGACATGTATTGTATTTTGGAGAACATGATATCAAAGTCGCTTATTCTGCACAATTGACACAATGGAAAGCATTTAACGCGCCATTGTTAGCAGGACGTCAGGATTCGTTTGATAATGGCGATTTAGAGATCGCAAAAGTGTATAACCAAGCAGATCATATTCTCGTACTTTATTATGTAAAGGCAAAACAAAAAAACAACAATTATTTTGCTGTCGGAGCTGCAGGATTTGACAAAAAAGACCCGACACAACTCATGTGGCGACTTAATAAGCCACTATGGGAAATTCCCGATCATTTACAAAAAGAAAAAATACAACCACTTGGAATTGAAATATTGCAAGATAAATGTATCCTTTATTGGGAAATTAACGGTACAACTGTCTATGCAACATCCTGTTCAATCCCACCAAATGGCAATCTGAAAGATAAGGATATTAATATTCTTCTAAAAAAACACAAAAAAAATCCAATTATCGAACCTAACCCACAAAATAAATGGGAATCACGTGCTACATTTAACAGCGCAGCATTATACGAAGATGGAAAAGTTCATTTTCTCTACCGCGCGCTTGGTGATACCGATCTTTCAGTACTGGGATATGCTACCAGTTCAGATGGAATACATATCGATGAGCGATCTGATGAGCCTTGTTATTTTCCTCGTGAACCGTTTGAGACACCGGGAGGACATGCATTTACAAAATTTGCAGATCACTTTGCATCTGGAGGAGGTTATGGTGGGATTGAAGATCCACGGGTAACCAAAGTCGGTGATACAGTTTATTTAACATACGTTGCTTTTGATGGAGCTACCCCTCCCAGAGCCGCACTATCATCAATTTCTATAAACGACTTTCTTAATAGGAAATGGGATAAGTGGGCAACGCCAAAACTTATTTCTGCTCCAGGAATGGTCAATAAAAGTGCAGTTGTCTTTCCTGAAAAAGTAAATGGCAAATATGTTGTTCTCCACCGGGTATATCCTAATATACTTGTTGACTATTTAGACGATCTTAACTTTGACAAGTATCTCCAAGGGCATTATTTTATTCCACCGCGAAAAAGATTTTGGGATAGTAAAAAAGTTGGAGCAGGTGCTCCTCCTATGAAAACAAAAGATGGCTGGCTTCTTATCTATCAGTCAGTAGGACACCAAGATCCATCACGATATAAAATAGGTGCAATGCTTTTGGATAAAGATAATCCTTCAAAAGTGCTCTATCGCACGAATAATCCTATTATCTCACCTGATGAAACGTACGAAAATGCCGGTTTTAAATCAGGCGTTGTTTATCCATGCGGCGCGGTCATTAAAGATAATACACTAATGGTTTACTATGGAGGTGCTGATACGGTAGTTTGTGCGGCACAAGAGAATTTAGACACTTTCCTTGAACAAATGAAATATAATAAAGAGCCAAAACTCCGTAGCGTAACTAGTCCGGTATTTAACTAATATTTTATAGAAATTTTTATTCTTTTCTATACTAAATACAAGAGATAAATTACTATGGTACAACTACAACGTCATTCTGAAAATCCTATTCTTTCGCCAAACATGTCTCATGAGTGGGAACATGATGGCGCATTTAATGGTTGTGTTGCCTATCATGACGGTATCTTCCATATGGTTTATCGTGCTTTATCTTCTGATAAACAACAAAATGGTGTCACTATGAGAGTTTCAACCGTTGGCTATGCAACAAGTACCGATGGCATACATTTTAGTAATCAACGATTATTATTTGGACCTACAGAAGACTGGGAAATTTATGGAGTGGAAGATCCAAGAATCACGTATTTCAATGGAAAATTTTATATCTTTTATACTGCACTTTCTGTGTACCCTTTCAGTGCATATGGAATAAAAACAGCGGTTGCTATTACAGAAGATTTTAAAACATTTCATAAACATCCTGTCAGTACTTTTAACGCAAAAGCTATGGCCCTTTTCCCTGATTTAGTTAAAGGAAAAATGGGAGCACTAATCACAATGAATACTGATCTACCGCCTGCAAAGATAGGTGTTGCTTATTTTGACCGGGAGGAAGATATGTGGTCTCCCTATTATTGGGATGAATTATATGAAAACTCAGGATCTCATGTCATCAATCTCCTTCGCGATATTCGTGACCAAGTAGAACTAGGTTCTGCGCCGATAAAAACGAAAGATGGCTGGCTTGTCTTATATTCCTATATTACTGATTACCTCTCAAATGAAAAAAAATTTGGCATAGAAGCAGTCCTTTTGGATATTGATCATCCCCGTCATATTTTGGGAAGAACCCAAGAGTCATTACTTACTCCACAGGCTGAATATGAACTGCGGGGAGATGTGCCAAATGTCATTTTTCCATCTGGCGGATTAGTTAAAGATGATGAGTTATATGTTTATTATGGAGCAGCAGATACTCATGTCGGGCTTGCAACCTGCAAAATAAAGGATGTCCTTGATGAAATAAGACCCAAAGCCACAACTCCTCTCGCCTCAACTCCGACAAATAATAAAAAGCTTGTCCGATACGAAGGCAATCCAATTCTTACACCAATCATCGAATGGGATTGGCAATCTAAAGCTGTCTTTAATCCCGCTGCAATTTATGAAGATGATAAAGTACATCTTATCTATCGTGCACAGGCACGGGATGGCATGTCAGTATTTGGTTATGCTGTGATGAGTAGAGATGGATTCCATATTGAAGAAAACCTTGATTATCCCATTTATATTCCACGAGAGGATTTTGAAAAAAGAAATAAACCTGAGGGCAATGCAGGATGTGAAGATCCACGAATTACTGAATTTGAAGACAGATTCTATATGACATACACTGCCTACGATGGGGAAAATCCACCACGAGTTGCGATGACATGGATAGGTGTTGAAGATTTTCTGAGAAGACAATGGAACTGGGCAAAACCAAAACTTATTTCTCTTCCTAATGTAGATGATAAAGATGCCTGTATTATCAAAAATCGCAATGGCAAATATATCGTCTTCCATCGTCTGGGAAACGATATTTGGGTTGATATCTCAGATAAAATAGATAATTTGGGAGATTCTAAATTTCTCGATGGTCAAGTAATTGCACAACCGAGACAGGACAAATGGGATAATGTCAAAATAGGAATATCAGCTCCGCCAATCGAAACAGAACATGGCTTTCTTCTTCTCTATCATGGAGTCTCTGAACCAGGATTCAAATATAAAGTTGGCGCAATGCTTTTGGATGCACAAGATCCTACTAAAGTACTAGCTCGAACGGATGAGCCAATTTTTGAGCCAGAAATGCCATATGAAATTGAAGGTGAAATACCTAATGTCGTATTTCCTTGTGGTGCATTGATAATTGATAAAAACTTATTTGTTTATTATGGAGGTGCTGATAAAGTTATTGGTGTTGCAACTATCAAATTCGAAGATTTACTAAACTTCCTTCTTAAAAAATAAATAATATTAAAGAGGTCTTCGGCGAAGTTTAAAAAAGTAACCTAAAAATGTCATCAACGGATGCACTAAGAACCACACAATAAATAAAACGACATAATCTACGATCGATAAATGAATATAGAACAAACTTAGAATAACACCCCCAATAATATAATCAACTTGATCAAAAGGGAACCAACTCATGCCTGGTTGAATACCAGCTTGACGTTTAAAGAAACTTTTCACTGCATCACCGGTCAACGCACCAAATCCTAACAATGCTCCAAATATAACAGGATTCACCATATCATAATTTAGCCAAACAAGCGCTCTTATTCCAGAAAACGTATGATATAACACAGTTTGGATATAACAAATGACTACACCAACAACTATTGCCACTATAAAACCTCGTATTGTTTTATGACTCCCTAGCACTCTTTTGCCATGAAATTTGATGTAACAATCAACCGGGTAATTGAGTTTTTTTAAAACTTTAATTTTCCCGGATATAAAAGCAGCGAGATTCGCAAATCCTGCCGGTGTAAAAAACCATAAAACAAAAAAAATACTAGCAAACATTATTTTGTAACAAATGGCAGATACATCTGATTTATCTGCTCATCAGTATTCCGTAAAAAAGTTAACTGTGAAGGCATAATCTCTATTTCAACACTTTCTCGTTGCACCACTGGATCACCATCAATCTGCACATAAGGCTCCCCTTCAATTCTGATATGCCTTGCTTTAAATCGCACTTTCCCTAACTCAGAATACAGTGGATGTTTGAATCCTCGAAAGCGGAGATTGGTTATATAATCATACTTCGTCGAAAACATCGTGCAGTCCAACAATCCATCATTAAATTTAGCATTAGGTGAAACAATATAATTTTGCCCGATTACTGGACAATTCGCAATCACCAAAGATGATGCCCACGCCGTCAAGGTTACTTTCTTATCAATCGTAAAGGTTATTTCCTGTTCCGGATGCAAAACGAAACTTCGAAGTGCCGATAAAATATATGAACGAAAACCAATATAACGATAATGTTGACGATTGAATACAGTTCGAGCATCAAAACCCACACTTACGCTAAAAACTCCCACGGAATGCTTTGGTATATTTGTCTTAAGCAAATCAATTGTTACTGTATGTTTACTTTGTTGAATTATAGAAAGTGCCTTCTCTATTGTCTCAGCGCCAAGACAATAGGAAATTGCATTACCAAAACCAAAAGGTATAATTGCTAAAATAGGCTTCTTTGACAAGCCAACTACAATTCGGCTAACAGCGTTTATCGTTCCATCACCGCCAGCAATCACAAGCAAACGCGGATTACGTTCTTTAATAACTGTTTCTAGAGAAACAGTCGTGATATCTATTGGTTTTATTGGAAGAAATGGATATCTTTTTATTGTTTTTTGCCATAACCGTACAGAATTACCTTCATTCGATCTTGGATTGATAACATAGAGCACTTCATCCATTCTTGACATACTAATCTTCTCCCAACAAAAGCATATTGTTTTTTATCCTATTGAGCGCTGGATAAAAAAATGTATAGAATGGTGCATAAGTCTTATCCAAAATAGCAGTTGTCAATAATTGCTTCAGGGTCCTTTTCGTAGGAAACTCTGTCAATGCACTTGATGTATATCCTAACCCCCTATACCCATGAGCATCACTACTAGCAGCTTGTGGCAATTTATTCTTTACTGCAAAGTGCATGGCAAGCGATGGTTTTCCACGAAAGCGCCCTCTTCCATTA
>DATMOG010000039.1:0-8337 GCA_035568375.1 Candidatus Sulfotelmatobacter sp. | reverse complement strand
CATATTGTCCACTTTTACATCATATTAATCAATTAGTCAAGTAATTTGCTAATCGATTCTATTTAAAAATTTCCGCATAAAAACAGTAAAAGAACTCTATAATTAGCAGTTGAGAAGAAAATTTGAAACCCAGTATAAACTTTCACCTTATCCAGTAGATGCAAGAAGAGACCTAACATCACTAGAAAACACTACGATAATTTTAGAACAAAATAGACTTGTTCTCCATTTCTCTCATTGTTATTATTCGCTCTCCATAATTGGTAATGTTGGCGCGCCTTGTGCTGACATAGAAACCAAAGGGAAAGCAGGAGGTGAATTTGCAAATGCAAGGCTACAACCTCGCCTTACAAAGAGGAGCCAAAGGGGCTTTTACTCTAACTTGACATCCAATAAAATTTCTATTATATTTCTGGTATAATCTATATTAAAGAAAGGAGGTATTTAATTTATGACCGGAAAAATAAAAACTAAAATGGATAAAGGATTTGGGTTCATTAGTCGCGATGGCGAATCAAAAGATCTATTTTTTCATTCTAATGATTTAAGAGGCGTAACTTTTGATGAAATTCAAGTTGGTGACACAGTCACTTTTGAAGTAGTTAATGGAGACAGAGGCCCAAGTGCAAAAAATGTAACACGAGGATAATCATTAACATCCTATTAAAAAAGCTCATTTTCTATAATGAGCTTTTTTTGTGAAAAAGAATGATCGAAAAAAAACTAATACTGATGACCACAGATGCCAAAACTATTTTTACTTTTATTGTTGGATACTATTATAGTATTCTTGAAATTGAACAGATTGAAGCAATTCGTTAAACGCAACACTATAGCGTTGTTCCTCATATTGCGCAGCAGGTAACGAATTCCCAGGAAGAACAAAATTGATTACCCAATGGTCAGTGCCTTTAAGAATATGATACTGATCAAGAACTCTATTACTATCAGTACTGACAAATATGGCATGGTATGCAGGAAATCCACTAACAACTGTTTGAGTAATTTTTTGCATATTATCTTCAGATTCTTCTGTCTTAGCACGCAATTCTTGCAAACTACTCATTAATTCTGGATATCGATAAATGAATACAGCAATTCCCGTCCGAGGAGTTAGATCATTATGAGCAGTATCATTTCCAATATAATCTGGAGAAACAATGGCACTAGATGTGCTAACTGTGGTTGGATTCCATATGATGCTACGCCAACCGACAGGAATAGTATATGAAAGCGTATACAGCGTGGGTGATGCATTCCCAGGCATCGAACTTTGTTGTTTAGCAATTATTTTACTCTTGTTGATTACTGACGTTACTTTCACCTGTTGCTTACCGTTTATATATCCTAATCGATATCCTACAATACTAAAAGGTATTGCAATGAGCAATCCTAAAAAAAAACAGGTACTAATAAATAACAAGTTAACCTGTTTTAGTAAAGCAATATATGAATGAGAAGCGTTATTTTTTTGATCCATATATTTGCATTATATGCAACTGGCGTAGAAATACTTAGCTCATGAATAGAGAAATAATCGTAGCTATTCCTGCTATTCCCATAAAGCCTGTTGTAATCCAACCAACAAGCGTAATCATAGGATGGTTAACTCGCTCTTTAACAACTTTTTTACTACTCGCCAAACGAACAATGAAAAAGAGGATAACAGGTGCAACGAGACCATTCCCGACTGCTGAATAAATAAGCATTTTAATTGGATCAATTCCTAAAAAATTAAGCGATAAGCCTAGTAACATAGAGAGAATGATAACTCCATAAAACGCACGTGCTTCTTTTAATTTTCGATAAAGACCCTGTTTCCATCGAAAACTTTCAGCAACGGTATATGCAGCAGACCCCGCCAACGTTGGAATTGCTAAAAGTCCCATACCGATAATACCTATACCAAAGAGTATAAAGGCATATTTCCCGGCAAGAGGTTTAAGAGCAGCTGCAGCATCAGAAGCAGAATTGATATTCGTAATACCATGAGCAAAAAGAACCGCAGCACATGTTGCCACGATTGCAAACATAACAAGATTTGAAAGAAACATACCACTCCAAACATCAATTCTCATATTCTTAATCTCTTTTTTTGTAACATTTTCCTGTCTTAATCGAATAGATGTTTTTCCATGAAGAATATCTTCTTCTACCTCATGTGATGTTTGCCAGAAGAAAAGATAAGGTGAGATTGTAGTTCCTAAAATACCGGTAATAAGAAAAATCTGATTTTTAGAAAATGTTATGGAAGGAACAACCGCATAATAAAGAAGTTTTGCTGGATCAAGATGAACAATAAGAGCTGTTGCAACATAAGAAAAAAGAACAAGAACAAGATATTTGAGATATTTTGCATACTGCTCATAGGGAGTATACACTTGGATAAGTAAAATAAAGAATGTAAAAAAAATGGTGAGTATTACAAAATTTCCAGTTGGGAAAAAAAGTTGTACTGCTTTTGCCATTGCTCCTATATCTGCCCCAATATTTAAAGTGTTCGCTGCGAAAAGAAGAATAGCACAAATATATAATACCCACTTTGGATAATGAATACGTATATTACCAGCGAGTCCCCGCCCAGTTGTTAACCCAATGCGGGCACACATCTCTTGAACAATTGCCATTAACGGAAAAGTAAATAACGCAAGCCAAAGGAGTTGAAAACCATATTGTGCTCCCGTTTGAGAATAGGTAGCAATACCTGAAGGATCATCATCAGCTGCACCCGTTACAAGTCCGGGACCTAAAAGTGCCCAATAACTTTTTGCGTGTTTTACTTGACTTAATGCAACAGCTTTTTCACCCATTGCAATACCTTTTTCAAGAGCAATTGCTGGTGCTTCTGCAAATTTTTGAATATCACTCTCCATATTTTCGCTAAATTTTTTACTGATATCAAATCCTTTTTCTAATGCAACAACAGGCGCATGTACGACTTCTTCAATTTTTTCTTCCATAGAGTAACTTTTATTGAAATGTATGCATAAAAATAACTATTGTTACTATAGTTAATCCAATGCTTACAATAGCAGCTACTTAATAATAAGGGAAGTTTACAAAAAAGACAATGGCAATCAGAAGCTACCTCGAAAAACCTTATCTTACAGTATTCCTTTTTTAAACCGACTCAAGGATAAAACTAGGCATGACCGTATGATTGAAAATGCAAAGCGTAAGTATATTTATTATATAGAGAATATGAATAGTCGATCTTTATTTATCATTAAAACTCCCTTCATTAGAGAAAAACATTTTTATGATGTTACTTAGTACGGTAACAGTAAGGTATTATGTTTAACTAAAGATTATTTTATCCAATTTACTCAATCCAAAAACTATTCTGAACAACAAGAAATATATAAAAAAATACAAAAATACTCCCAGCAAACTAAGAATAAAAGCCGAAAGATTGCTATACGAACATAGTTCGTAAAACGTGAATTGCATCTATATAACTTATTTATTAGCTTGTATAATAGGTGGTATCAAACAAAAAATATCTATGAACAAATGGATACTATTAAGTATTGTTGTTTTATGCATCACCATTATCATATTCGTTTTTTTCTATCTCCCTACCTTAATAAGAACCTGTGAGCAACGCGCTCAACAACAATGGGTAGATAAGAACCAAGAAATTTCTGATATTATGTCAGACTGTAATGGTCCAGGTGATCCTTTATGTAAAAAAGCTAAGGATGAAATGAAAGAGAATGATAATCAATATGCGGCAGATAAACACAAATGTCAATAACATTCAATGAATAATGCACATGCATGGTTAGAAAAAATAAGTAATGCTCCATCAAAATTACATCATTTCTTTTCTTATTATCAGCTTTTCATCATCAATGTACGTGATATATTCATACTATGAAAAAACTCGAAATGATTGTTGCTCTCTTTATCATTCTTATAATTATCAATTTTGTGATAAATACTAAGCTTCAACAACCACATAAACAGCTTACACAAAAAATAGCAAAGACTACTGTAGCCAATAATAAACCCATTACTATTCTAATTCCTGATGAGAAGGCTGCCGCACTCGGTACAAGTACTAGTGCAACGCTCCGTATGTATACCAGCCCTGATGGAGGCTATAGTATTACCTATCCATCTGAATGGACTCCTTCTGTTCAAAATCAACTAAAAAATTTTGCCGGTGATATCTTTGTCTTTACAACAGGACCTGTTGGAAATAAAATACTTGGATATCCCTCTTTTCTGCAAGTTGCTGTAGATGAAAACCCCCAGAGAATACCATTAACATCCTTTATTTCCAAACATTTTGGCACTATCAATCTTTCATCAATCATAATGGCATACAAGGAAAGGAAACAACAGATCTTCCAGGTCCAATCACTACTACCACAATGTGGATAGAACCTTATAAAAGAATTTACCAAATTCGCTTCTTTGATGGAGTACAACCCAAAATTACAAAAGATATATTAGCAAAAATACTTGCTAGTTTTACAATCCATTAATATGCTGCTGGACTAAAAAAAATATAGGAACTTTTATCCAAAATAATCGAATTCGTGACGAGTATCGGCAAAAGCTTTTTTCATTTCTTCAGAAGTATTACTATGATTTTAAACTTTCCCGATATAATTGTATTGATATAGGCATGGTGTACTTCTGTTTCGTGAATCAAACCCCAATATATCCATTTTTTGAGAGGCTATTACGAACAGGCAGAATACGCAAAAAATCGAAAGCATTATTTCCACTTATTTTGCTGCCGGAGGATTTTGAGGAGCAGAGTTGACAGGTGGTGTCGTTTGACTTGGTACAACTGGAGAATCAGTTTTTACAGCAGCAACTCTATTAAAATAATCCTGAATAATTGCATGCCCAATGTTTCCTAATAAAACTAATAAAATAAAGGCGAGAACTCCATTAAGTTTTTCTTTAGTAATATGCTCTACCCCTTCTGAGTATTTCCAATACCACCAAACCCCACCAATGAAAGGGATAAGCCATATCCATGCTGTTGGAATTTGTTCTCCAAGCTTATTCATATCGTTTTTTGTTGCAATAAGCCAGTACCATGAATAAAAACCAAAGGTAACAAAGGGGACTAAAAAAACAACTGCAGGACTTCTTTTTTTCATATTCTTTTATGGATTCCTAACTCATGTTATGATTATTCCAGATACTTGTCAAGACTACCAATCGATGCCAAAAAACAGGAAGATTACTTTAACAAAATACAAACGTTAATCCACTTATTCTTCAAGTTAAATCCGATTAATTAATGCAACAGATTTTTTGGTATGAAAGTTTTCTGAGGTTAGTAAACAAAAAAATTTCAAGGCTTGCCAGCTGATCAATTTTAGCCTCAGATTACATTACGTTTTTTGATATAATTATTTTATGAAACTAATCGATTTAACTCAGTTATTTACTCAAGATATGCCTGTTTTTCCAGGGGATAAGAAATCTTCTTTGAAATATGAATACGATTCGCAAAGTGATATTACCCATTATGCTATTGCAACAGGCACACATGTAGGGACTCATATGGATGGACCATTACATATGGTAAAAGGTGGAAAAAAACTGTCAGAGATAGATCTTGAGAGGTTTATTGCAAATGGACATGTTATCGATGTGCAAGGCAAATCAAAAATTGAAACAGATGTATTACATAATAAGGATATAAAAGAAGGAGATTGTGTCTTATTTTATACAGGGTTTGGTAAAGATTTTCGAAACGCTAACTACTTTGAAAATTATCCTGTTCTAACTGATGATTTAGCACGGAAATTGGTAGAGTTGAAAGTTAAATTCGTAGGTACTGATGCTTGTGGACCTGATGCTGCTCCATATACAATTCATCGAATTTTGCTTCCAAATGAAATTTTAATTCTTGAGAATTTAACCAATCTTGAGAGTTTATTGAACGTTTCCCAATTTGAAGTAATTGCACTACCGGCTAAATTTGATGCTGACGCTGCACCTGTTAGAGTAATTGCAAGAATAGATTAACTTATGAAAATTCATATTATCATGCATGAGAGTTTTGAAACGCCGGCAGCGTTTGAATTGTGGGCAAAGAACAAAGGATATGAGATTGCTTATACAAGAATTTATCTTGGTGAAGTCTACCCCGAAAATGTGAATGGTTTTGATTTTCTGATAGTGATGGGAGGACCACAATCTCCGGCGACAACGCTACAAGAAGATCCCCATTTTGATTCGAAGAAAGAAATAGCATTTATCAAAAAAGCAATTGATGCAGATAAGTATTTGGTAGGAGTTTGTTTAGGTGCGCAAATGATTGGTGAAGCATTAGGCGCAAAATTCGAACATAGTCCAAATCGAGAAATTGGTAAATTTCCAATTATTCTTACAAAAGATGGAAAACAAGATCCAAACTTTGCATCATTTCCAGAAACTCTATCTGTTGGTCATTGGCATGGTGATATGCCAGGGATTACTCCTGACACAAAAATATTAGCAGTAAGTGATGGCTGCCCAAGACAAATTATTAGATATTCTTCTAAAATATATGGATTTCAATGTCATTTAGAATTTACTCCTGAAGCGATAGAGGGACTTATTGAAAACAGCAAAAAAGAACTTGAAGAATACAAAGATTTACCATATATACAAAATGCGGACACATTAAGAAAAAATGATTATTCTGAAATGAATAACTTCCTCTTCAATTTTCTCGACTCATTTACAAAATAGATACCCCCCAGCTTCGCTTGCTTGAGATGGGCATTCACGCAAGCCCTTCTCCTGAGGACTCAGTGACGGAATTCTCTGCCTATTTAATAGAGCATAACGCTTACATTTTTGGACTATGTGTAAAATGGTAAGTCTACTTTATACAAATTTTTTTGCAGATCGCATGGCATAATAAATACAAAAAACAATGCCACAACTGGCAACATAGGCAAAGAATACTTGTAATACGGGACTTATATATCTCGCGCTTAAATCGTAATCATACGTTGCATTTTGTTGATACATAATAGCATTTTGAGTAATAGAAATTGGGTAAAAGTGTTGCTGTATAGTCGTCAGTTTCACACAAGGTACTCGTGATGCTAAAATATTTACTAACGAATTCTTATTAGGATTATTTGCAAGAATATCTAAACAAAGAGACGGTTGTTGAAATACAGGAACAATAAAATAGCTGATAATAAGAAAAAAAAGCATCTTTAGTACCGTTGGTTTAATAAATGTTTTCATTATGGTTCATTGAGTACCTTTTTTCCCTCTTTTCTATTATAATCTTCTCCAACAATCAAAACTACATTATATGTAGACTGTATAGATGTCGCATATGAAACGGTTGTTACTCCAAATTCTTTTTTGAGCGTTGCTATATCAGTTTGATTAACGTTTTTATCATAAACAGTGATTGTTGTTTTTTGAATAGTTTTACTTTTTGCATTTATTGGATCTACTACTTGGATAGTATCATTTTTCAACCTATTAACTGCAAGTCCCCCAAGACCTAAAATAGATGTTCCATTCTCAACTTGTACTAGTGCCGATACTGGCTCTGTTTTCCCGCTTATCATATTGGATATGTAATTATGGACACCCGTCCAATTATCTAAACCATCTTTTGACTCAAGGACATCTTGCCCATCAGTAGATACTATATCTTTCAAATAATTCTTATCTGTTAAGGCAAGTGTTGTAATATGATAGGTATTTAAACTGTTTGCATTTTGCAAAAGCGTTTTTACATCATCCTGTGACAAATCAGTTCTCAGGTCATCACCAAGAGATGTTATGAAAGGAACAATTTGTGGAATAAATCCAGCTGAAAAAATTTTTGCTTTGACAGCAACTAAGAGATTCCTCTGTCTTCTTGCTCTCCCAAAATCTGTTCCGTCTGTTGCAGAATGCCGAGAGCGAACATAGGAAAGCGCCCGTTCTCCATCCATATGCTGATCTCCTGAGTCAAAATGGAGTGTTTCAAACCGACAAGGAAATGAATTAGATTCAGTTGCGCTTCCTGTAGCAATTTGCGCTGAAAGTGATGCAATTTGTACCGTTGTTAAACCACAGGGATCATCTTCTTTACCATCAATCGGATAGGATGGGTCGGTAAATGCTGGTTGAACATTGATAGCAATACCACCTAATGTATCAATCGTATGTTTAAATCCCGAAAAATCCATCCCGACAAAATATTGAATCGGAAGACCGGTAACTTGAGATATCGCATATTCTGCAAGCCTACCTCCACCATCAGCTCCTTTGAATTGCTGTTGTTTATTTGGATAATTTATATTATCAAGTCCTAATTCATACGCGGCATTGATTTTCCAGTAACTTCCCTCCGTTCCGTCTGTT
>DATMOG010000038.1:0-26555 GCA_035568375.1 Candidatus Sulfotelmatobacter sp. | reverse complement strand
AGAAACAGGATTTGTCTTCACTCCATTTTTACCAGGTGATTCATTACTGTTTATTGTTGGCACCCTTGCCGGCAGTGGATTTCTTAATATTTGGCTAGCATATGTCCTTTTTTTGTTTGCAGCAATCCTAGGGAATATGGTCAATTACTGGCTCGGTGACAAATTGGGACATAAAGTATTTACACATAAAAATTCACGTTGGTTTAATAAAGAAAACTTGATAAAAACTCATCACTTCTTTGAAAAATACGGAGGGAAAACAATTATTATTACTCGTTTTATCCCAATTATCCGTAGCTTTGCACCATTCGTAGCAGGAATGGGAAGCATGGAATATAAACCATTTTTAATTTATAATTTTATTGGTGGATTTCTTTGGGTAACGAGTATTACCTTCGCAGGCTATTTCTTTGGCGGTACAAAAATAATTAAGGATAACTTTGAAGTTGCAGTTTTAGGTGTAGTCTTTATTTCATTATTGCCGGCAATTTTTGAATATCTAAGACATAAATATGGTTCTAAGTCTAATAAAACAGAACTCAAATCTACAAATTTGAAAGATATAGAAAAATCTTTTAAAAAAGAACCCGTCATCGAAAAACAAAAATAATCTTTCTCTACATGTAAGCTTTTGATAGTGTTCTACCTCTTGCAATTAAGAAATCAATCCTTCAATAATGGTACTGTGGTACGGTTTAAATACTCTACCATATGAAAAAATCGATCTTGAAAAATAATCATCAAAAGAGTATGCTACTCAGCAAGAGAGAGACTAGCTATCAAATGTCAACTATGAAAAACGAAAACAATCAAGGCTTGATAAAGCCACAAAAATACTACTCGGAACGAGTACCTCGTTTCGAGGTGAGTTGCTCTTTGACAATCTAATACTTATCTCAAGCGAGTCCCTCAGGGGACTCTGTAAACGCTTTGTTATCTCGCATCATCGCAAAGATAATACCAGTGAGCTTTCGAGAGACAGCGCCAATAACGGTCATATGCTTTTTTCCCTCTTTTATTTTTTGTTTGTAATACGCTTTTAAGACAGGGTTAAATCGCACAGAAGTTATGGATGCTTTTCAGAGAGCAAGACGAAGGTAGGGTGAACCCTTCTTGCTCATATGGTTTTTGTTTCCCATAAACTGTCCTGACTGGTGAACAGTAGGATTAATACCAGCAAAGGAAACCAGTTGCGCACTTGTGTTAAAGCGTTTCACATCACCAATTTCAGACAGGATTGCAGCCGCGAGAATAGTATCAATTCCCGGAAGTGTCATAAGCGTTGTTGGAATAGTTTTCATTATCTGACCAATCTCTTTTTCAACAACAGCAATCTGAACAACGAGAAAATCGAGTTGTTTTAAGAGAAGAGACAATTCCAATTTGAAACTATCCAGAGCGAAATCTATGCCAAAGGAAGTAGTTGCTTTTTCTTTAATCTCTGTTGCTTTCTCTTTTTTAAAGTGTCCTTGTGAAAGCTTTGTAACAAGATTAGTAAGTTTTCTGAGTGTGATTTGTTCTAAGCTGTCCGGTGTTGGATACTCTTCCAAAAGAGCTTTTGCTGTTTTACCAAATGAGTCAGAAAAGAGCGTTTCAAATTCAGGAAAGACCTGATCCATAATTGTCACAATTCTGCGTTTGGTATCGGTAATTTGTTGTGACATCGTTACGCGAAACCGGGAAAGATTACGAAGAGATACCATCGTCTCCGAAGCCATTTTTGTTTCTTGAAATGATCCAAAACGCATAAGGTCAGCAATCAAAAAGGAGTCTTCTTTATCGGTTTTTGTCGTTGAGAGATGGACTTTTCGAAAAGCATCTGACTGATAGGGATTAATAACAGAAACAGGAAAGCCTTTGCCAATCAGGAAGGAATACAAGGCGAGCCAATAATGACCAGTTGCTTCAAGACCAAAAACAACAACTGATGCATCTGTATTGATGGCACTAATACGAGTCACGAGAATTTCTCCGCCAGCAGTAGTATTCGCAAAAGAGAAAGGACGCGTAACAACTCTTCCCTTTTCATCAATGATGGTGGCAACGTGAGTTCGTTTTCCAATATCGATACCGACAATGAGTTTATTTATCATAAAAATCACCTCTCAATCTTCTGTGTAAGATAGCAACTGACAAGTTATTTATTGTACACCCTTTATCCAGCCTCGTTTGAGATACGAAGTATTAGGTTGTTAAAAGCAACCGTAATCTCCATCTAGCTGATGCGGATTACCAAGTGAGACAACTGGGACTTCAGACTTACCCGCAGAGTCAAAAGCTCTAAGGAGGTTGATCGAAGTCCCCAGTCGCTTACAGAATTACTACCTTAAGTAGTAAATCTATTATACGAGGAGGTGAGTAACAATGAGTACAAAAACAACAGCAGACATCATTGATTCAATGGGTATATGGTTTGATAAATTCCCAGTTTTACCAAAGAACTGGCGAGAAACTTTAGTCAAAATTACTCCTATCTTTGCACTGATTTTTGGTATTCTAGGCATTTTTGTTTCAGTGGCTGGTTTAGGAGTATTCACAGCAACATCACCATTGGCATTTCTAGGCGGTGCAACAGCAGTATCATCATATGGTACAGGCTTTATTTCAATGATTATTTATCTTATAGGATATTTGCTTTTATTGGCTGCCTACCCAGGAACAAAAGCAAAAAAATATAAGGGGTGGAAACTATTATTTTGGAGTCAAGCAGCAAATTTAATAGGAGGTGTGATATCGTTATCTATCTTATACTCAATTATCAGCGCTCTTATTGGATTCTATCTTTTATTCCAAATAAGATCTTATTACAAATAATAATATAGCAACAAGCAACACAGCTGATAAAAGAGATATGTGTTGTTTGTTGTTTTTTTTAAAATTAAAGCAAATCATATTCCGTTCTTTTGCTATACTCAATTGCTCTCAATCGCAGACATATTTATCTGTTTTTTGACGTATAATCGAAAACTACACTTAATAGAGATTTTCTGCTCTTCTTACTCAAAAAAATTTTCTTCTCTCCCACGAATACTGAACTTGACAAACAAAACCTCCGTTATATTTTTAAAAGAATGGGATTACAGAGTAATAAGTAGTACAACTGAATTCCTATATTTCATTATGTTTTTGCCCACCGAGCAAATATACCAGTTGAGAGAAGTCTTCCAGCTGATTTTTCTTTAAGAGCCAATTCTCCTACTTCTAGCGTCCCAGATAAATCAGAAACGTAATCTGAAAGCACATTTTCAAGCATTAAAGAAGAAGAAGAAATAGCATAGGCATTAACTAATATAAACAACGGCTTATTTGATAAAACTAAACAGCAAAGTGACAAAAGTTTAGAAAATGACTCGTTGAAATCCCACTTCTCGCCATCGGGACCATGTCCATACACAGGAGGATCCATAATAATCCCGTCATATCGAATACCGCGTTTTACTTCACGTTGAACAAATTTTAACGCGTCATCAAGAATCCAACGAATCGGTTTATCCATCAATTGTGAGGCAGACTGATTTTCACGAGCCCAATTGATCGTCGGACGGGAAGCATCAACGTGAGTCACTGTTGAGCCCTCAGCAGCACATAATAGACTAGCAATGCCAGTATAGCCAAATAAATTTAATACTTTTAAATTTTTTTGTACTTCGTTGTTATTTCTTAGCTTACTCTTCATCCATTCCCACTGTAAAATTTGTTCTGGAAAAACACCAGTATGTTTAAACGGGGAAAGCTTCGCATAAAAGGCTATATTTTTATAAGAAAGTAACCATTTTTCAGGCATTTTCTTTTTGATAATCCACTTTTTCTTTTCTGCATCAAAAACAGCATCTACATTTATCCATGATTGTCTTTCTAATCGAGGTCTCCAAATTATTTGTGGATCAGGTCGGATTAGTTTATAAGGACCAAATCGCTCAAGCCGCATTCCATTACCAGTATCTAATAGTTCATAGTCATCCCACCCTGAGGTAGACAAAATTTTCATGTGTCAATTATATCAAATTCAAAATATACAGATTATGGCCCATTCCTGCACACAAATAATTCATAATGGCATATATAGTATGAAATACATAAGCAATTATGCAATGTATTCGGACAATAAATGGCATTATTAGGAGAGAGCACACGCTTCCAAGACTAATAAATGAAACAATTGTGGCGTACCCCTCGTAATGAGTAAGTTTATCTTATTTGTCATTATAAGTATCCTAATAAAAAATGTACATTTTAAAATATAGAATATAATGAACTTTAAACCACTTTTTTAATAACATAAGAAGCTTGTCCAGATGGAGTCTGTACACCAATAATATCTCCTTCTTTTTTTCCTTCAACAGCTTTTCCAATAGGTGAGAGGAGAGACAATTTTTTTTCACTTGGGTCTGCTTCCAAATCACCAACAAATTGATACATCGTTTCTTTATCACCATTAACAAGAATTACGGTACTTCCGATGCCAATAATACCTGTCGTTTCGTCTTCAACGATTTTTGCCGTTTTGAGATTATATGTAACTCTCACCAAACGTCCATCAATAGCATTCAACTTCTGCCGAGAAGCTTTATAATAACCATTCTCTTTAAGATCTCCCATTTCACGTGCTTTTCTAAGATCTTCCACAGCAGCAGGACGTTGCGACAGAAGTTCAGCATATTCTTTCTTTAGATTTTCATATCCAGACTTGGTAAATCTCATCCGATGAATCGGTCGTTTAATCATACAAACATTATACAGGAAAACTTTTGAAACATTAAGGAAACTTATTTATTTTGAAGACGATTATAGAGACCAACAAGTTCTGATTCTTCAAGAATATGTCCCTGCATACTGTCTATCACTAGTTGTTTGGTCACTTTTGAAGAATCTGGGAAATCTAAAGTTATGTCTAACGCATATAACTTGAAAAAATACCGATGTTCATGATCTGGCGGACATGGACCTGTGTATCCTTCTTGTCCTATACTATTAAGTCCTTGTTTGCCAGGAGGAGTGCTATGCTCATCTATTTCTTTGACAGCAGGGTCCATATTATAAATCACCCAATGATCAAAAACACCATCTGGCTTAATCGTCTTTGGCACATCAGGATCATCCATCAACAATACCAAACTCTTTGCTTTTTCCGGAACATCACTCAATATAAGCTGAGGATTGATACTTTCTCCATCGCAAGTATATTTTGTTGGAATTATTGTGTGATCTGCAAATGCTGGGCTAGAAATTGTCATATGATTTTCTTTTGATTATTTTATTGTAACAGAAGGAATCTTTCGAGTCGATATACGTAGTATAATAACCGCAAAACAAAATGTCGAATTTTTAATATAAACTTGTAAGCTCAAATACCCTTAAATATGCGCTAACTACTATATCGAAAACCTGTCATTCTGTTTTTCACTTAATATCTAAGCATTTTGTAAGAAAAATATGTATGAATCGGAGTAAATAAAAATAAAAAAGTGGCACAATTATAAACTTTATCATTATAGTATTAAAAAAACTCATACTATTTTAGACCAATCTTTTCGTTTAATTTTTTTCCTAAAAGAACTCGACAAAACTGTTATTAATGATCTCCAAAGTAGCTGCAGTAATGCCCTTTACAAAAGGTCCAGCAAATGTCATCTCTAAGCGTAATATGAAGATGCAACAACGATTTTTTCCTCATACATGGCTACTGTTCCCAACAGACTTGCAGTTTCAAAAATACCTGTTAATTGCTTTTCGCTATACTTTTTAGTATCTACTCGATAATGTGCAAGTATTGGATCATCAACAGACCCAATTCCAGCGATAGATACTAATAACTCTACCACTGAGGTAAAAAATGACAATTTATTTGCTGATATAATAATGAGATAAGAGATGCGGAAGTTCATACTCTCGTTTCTCTTATGAAAAAAATGTGAGATAATGAACTAATGAATACTATTATCATTATTTGCGCAAATTATTTATATCTGTTAAGCATAATACTTTCCTTGTTTATTCTGTGGAAAACTACTAAAAAAGTGCGGATTAGTATTATCACCTTATCTGTCTTATCCCTTCCATTAGCATTTATCTTAGCCAAAGTTGCTGGTTATTTTATTTATGATCCACGTCCATTTGTTACTGAACATATAAAGCCGTTAATTGCTCATACCGCAGATAATGGATTCCCCTCAGACCATACATTATTAACAATGACAATAGCTTCTATTATATTTGCATACCACAAAAAATTAGGAATAACCTTATTTGCAATTTCTTTACTTACTGGAACCGCGCGTATACTAGCCCACGTTCATCATCTATTTGATATTATTGGAGCGACGGCTATCGCAATTGTAGCAACCACTGTTATTTTTTTGATAAAAAAAACTTTTTTAAGAAAAAATAATTAACAATAGAGCATCCATTATAGACAAAAAATAGATATTATAAAAAGAAATGTTTTTCCAAAAATTTTTTACAATAAAATCTATACGAAAAGTTCCAGAAATAATTCTTTTCTTCTGGGTTATTAAACTTCTAACGACCGCAATGGGAGAATCAACATCAGATTTTATGGTACATCATTTTGATCCTATTATCGCAGTCATTATTGGATTTATTGGTTTTGCTATTTCGATTGTTTTACAATTTTGTGTAAAAAAGTATATTGCCTGGATTTACTGGCTCGCCGTCACGATGATTGCTATTTTTGGCACAATGGCAGCTGATGTTGTACATATTGTCTTGGGCGTTCCATATCTCATCTCAACAATCTGTTTTGCAATAGCGCTTACTATTATTATCTATGTTTGGTATAAAATTGAAGGAACAATATCAATCCATAGCATTTCCACACCTCGCAGAGAAATATTTTATTGGGTAACCGTTATCACAACTTTTGCCCTTGGTACAGCAACAGGTGATATGACAGCAATAACTCTTAATTTAGGATATATAACCTCAGGAATTCTTTTTGCAATATTATTTACTTTGCCACTCGTTGCATATAAATTATTTAATGCAAACGAAGTATTCACGTTTTGGGCTGCTTATATCGTAACTCGACCATTTGGTGCATCATTTGCGGACTGGTTTGGAAGAACAAAAGACTTAGGAGGTATTGGATTTGGAACGGGACGCACAAGCGTTGTTTTAACCATTCTTATTATTCTTTTCGTCAGTTACCTCGCCTTTACCAGAAAGGATATCAAGATAGAAAAAAAATGATTCGCTCTTTCATTTGATATTCAAAAATTTATAAAGTATTAATAACATAACAGACTGCCAGCACGCAAAAATCAAAAATTCACTTAACTTAAATAATACTATATTAATCGTCAAATTATAGCTAATCTAGTACTGAATAAATATGCTATTATTGCAATATGAAAAAACAAAAGAAAAAGAAACTGTATGAAACTTATCATGGAAATAGAAAACTTCAAAAACATATTATTAGTGATAACAACTTTACTTACAGAGAAATAATTAAGCTATTTAAAGAATACTCAGATCAATATACTTCCGTTCTTGATATCGGAAGTGGTGTAGGAACAATTGGCTTTTATCTTGCATCAAAAGGGAAAAAAGTAACTGGTATTGAAATTTCTAAAAATGCAGTGAAGATTGCAAAGGCAAATGCTAAATCTTTCGAATTGGACAAAAATATCAATTTTATTAATGCGGAATTTCCCCATAAAGTTCACCGTGAAAATTATGACCTTGTTATTTTTTCTGAGGTGATAGAACATTTAGAGAATGATCAACAAGTATTACAAGACATAAGAACAGTACTAAAACCTGGAGGACTTCTTATAATAACTACACCTTCCATCAGTGCACCTCTTTATAAAATGGGACTACTCACTAGCTTTGATAAAGAAGTGGGACATTTAAGAAGATACACTGAGGAAGAACTTAAAACCTTAGTTAAAGAAAATGGTTACAAAATAATATCAGTAGGACAACATGAAGGTATTATAAAAAACTTTTTATTTACTAATCCGATTGCAGGAAAATTTCTCAGATTCGTAAAATGGAACTTCTCAGATCTTATCTCAGCAATTGATTCAGCAACCATACCGTTGTTCGGCGCTTCTAATATACATCTCATTGCTAAGAAATAACAATCTAATCCTTTTTCTACAGAATAATTAATAATGTAATCATCGTAGGCTTGTTGTAACTTTTTACTTTGCAACATAAGAAATCAATTTTGAATTCCTTACGTGCAGTTTATCCTTGCAGCAATATCTTTTAATTAAGATATGTAAGTGTTAATGTTAATCTAATTTATACGGAAAGCTCAATTGATCTTGAGCGGGCGATGGGAATCGGACCCACTACCTTCTCCTTGGCAAGGAGACGTTCTACCAGTGAACTACGCCCGCAATAAATGAATTGTACCAATTTTTCACTTTTATCTCAAGCACCCTGAGTCCTAGAAAAATTGCACTTGACATTTAGGCTGATTTAACGACATAATAGGGTTGTTTTTATGCTAACGGAATTACTATCCGATTTTTATATAATTTTACAACCTTCATATCAATCTGATGCCTTTCAACCGTACCTCTCAATGATGCTTACGATCATGACCATCACTACTTTAGCATTTGGAGTGCAAACTATAACAACAAACATCCATACATATGCTACTCAACCATTTTCCTACCAAAATAACCTCCTTCAAAAAGGAAATTGTAAAAATATTGGGGAAGGTTTTTTGGAGTATCTCTGTGGGGGACTTATAAATGAAACAATAAATCAAAATTCAGAATCAATTTCTTTTGAGCAAGATTTACAAAGCGAGATAAAATGATCTGCAGATTTATCCCAACTGAGATCTCGCACATTTTCAGCGACAGTATAACTCATTTTCGCATATTCATCGTCGTCACAAAGTAGTTTAGTAATACGATCTGAAAGCATTATAGGATTGTTAGCTGATGTAATTAAAATAGAATGCTCCTTATCAATTAATTTTGAAACACCAGAGACATCAGTCGTAATAACAGGAACACCACATGCCATTGCCTCAACAGCTGTAATACCAAATGATTCATAATGTGAAGGCATGACCATAAGATCAGCAGCGTTATAATAATTCGGCAATTTCTGTTGTTCTTTCCTTCCAATAAATTTAACTGACGTATTCATACCTAATAGCTGCCGTATTTCTGAAAGTTTTTTTAATTCTTTCGGCCATTCATCAGTATCCTGAGAGATATCACCACCGACAATCCATACACAAACTTTCAAGTTGGGATGTATCCCCAACAATATTTTTAAAGCATATAAAAGAACATCAATACCTTTGAGAGGTTCTATCCTACCAACAAACAAAATTAATTTTTTATCCGTTGCCGCACCAATTATCTTTTTTGCTGTTATTTTATCTGTTGGTTTAAATAAATTGAGATCAACTCCTGGTGTCAAAACTGTAATTTTCTCTGGATCACCATCATAAAGATATTGAATATACTGAGCATCAGTTTCACCTGTTGCAATGACTAAATCTGCTTCTTTCACGAGTTGTAATTCCGTTACAATCCGTTCCTTACTTTCGCGTTCTTCATCACTTCTAGCAACCAAATTCTTCATCAGACCTAATGTGTGAAATGTCACAATAAGTGGTCTCCCAAGTTTTTTTTTGATATCCCTGCCGATAATCCCAGACAAAAAATAATGACAACTGACACTCCAATAAACAATATTCTCCTTTTCGATGAATTCATAAAAATGTTTCAAAAATTCCGGAATATATTGCTCGATTACCTTTTTTGATAACGGCTCTTGCGGACCAGCAAGAATATGAATAACTCTGAGTCGTTCATTCACCTGTACAATTCGTGGGCTCTTTGCATCTTGGGATCGAGTAAAAATATCAATATAATAACCTTTTTTCGCAAGCGCTTTTGAGAGTTCTAATACATAAATATTCATACCTCCAATCTCAGCATCCTTTTCATCTGAGATAGGGCATGTATGATAGGATATAACAGCTAAACGCTTTGTATTCATCTATACATTATACTATACTGCAAGTAATCCTTATATGCAGACAATAATCTACCTGATTCGCCATGGAGAAGTACATAACCCACAAGGGATTCTCTATGGGAGGTTGCCAAACTATGGTTTGACTAAAAAAGGAAAGCAAGAAATCGAGAATGCAGCTGAATTCTTAAAAAACAAACAAATTGATGCAATTTATGCAAGTCCCTTGACTCGCACTAACCAATCAGCAACGATCATACAAAAAAAACTCAGCATTCCAAAAATTACCTTCGATGAACATATTATTGAAGTAAAAACATCATATCAAGGAAGAAAATATAATGAACTTGACCCTTTGCAATCAGAAATCTATTTCAAACCATTGGATCCCTCTGATGAAACACTAGAACAAATTACTCAAAGGATGAAAACCTTTATTGAAAAGCTGGTAGAAAAACATAAAGGCGAACATATTATAGTTATCAGTCATGGAGATCCGATAATGGCACTTAAAGCAAGCATAGAAAATAAACAACTCGAATTTTCCATATTCAGACAAGGTCCATATATCAAACATGGAGAGATCTACCAAATAACTGCAGATGATAAAAATAAACTTTCAATCCAAAGTGTTTTTCAGTCAAATATAACTACCTAATTACACAAGGAATGTTTTCTCTATGATAAAATAAGATAATGAAACTCTTTAACTCCCTCACAAAAACAAAAGAAACATTTGCCTCATTACAACCAAACAAAGTAACAATGTATGTTTGCGGCATCACACCATATGACACAACACATCTTGGGCATGCATTTACCTATACCATATTTGATGTGTTATACCGCTTCCTTAAATTTCAAAATTATCAAGTAAACTATACCCAAAATGTCACGGATATCGACGATGACATCCTAAAAAAAGCAAAACAAATAGGGAAGGACTGGCAAAAACTTGGCACGTTCTGGACTGATAAATATAGAGATGATATGAGGATACTCAATAATATAGCTCCTACCCATTATGCCAAAGCTTCAGAAACAATGCCTACAATTATTGATATTATAAAAAAACTCATGATTGATGGCTTCGCATATGAAAAAAACGGAAATGTATACTTTTTAGTTCAAAAAAATCCTGATTACGGCAAACTGTCAAAATATAACCGAGAAAAAATGATACAACTTTCAAAGGAAAGGGGAGCAAATCCTGACGATCAAAATAAAAAGGACCCACTTGATTTTATTCTCTGGCAAAAGAGTAAACCTAAAGAGCCCTTTTGGGAATCACCATGGGGCAAAGGACGACCTGGCTGGCATATAGAATGTTCTGCAATGGTTTACAAATATCTTGGCAAAAAGATTGACATTCATGGTGGGGGGACTGATCTTATCTATCCACATCATGAAAGTGAGATTGCCCAATCAGAACAATTTACTAGAGAGAAACCATTTTGCCAATTTTGGATGCATGTTGGAATGGTAGGATACCAAGGGGAAAAAATGTCTAAATCATTAGGGAATCTTGTGATGGTGTCTGACTTATTGAAAACATATTCTCCCAATGCCATTCGATATCTGTTGCTCTCTCATCATTATCGTGATCCTTGGGAATATTATCAAGAAGAACTCGATAAAGCTGCTGAAACAATACAAATGATTGAAGAAGAAATTAGGAAAATACCAAATAATCAAAAAGCGGAAAGTCTTGAATCATTCTCCGATGCACTTTCAGATGATCTTAACATTCCAAAAGCACTCAAGGTCCTGAGTAAAACTTCCCAAGAAGAAAATGCAAACGTAACAAAAAGAATGTTAAAGATACTCGGTTTTATTGTATAAAAATCGTAAAACTAGCCCTAAACGCTTCAATCATACCTTTTTTATTTATACACACTTACCGTCAAGTTATCATTCACATAAGTAAAAATTAACCGTACAGGCTTATTAAGCGTATTTTCTACATATAGATTCTGTTGCTGATTGGTAGCAGTTGCACCAGTTGCATCATAAATTGCTGTACCATATTTTGGATCAATTCCAGGAATTCTCGCGAAATCATGTCTCACAGGCGCTACAACATGCAAGCCTGCATCAGTTGCAACCCAATTAATAAGAGAAGCAAAATGGCAAACACCATCACCATATAGATAGCCGTCAGAACGGAATCCTTCAGAGCCATCAAAATGAGCATTTGTAGTAATAATTTTCTTTCCAGCAAATTCTGGTAACACATCATCATGGAAAGCGAAAACTTCACCAGGTTGCAATGTAAACATATATGTGGTTGATTTACGCAATACATTCCAATTGATTTGTTGCAGATTTTTAACTGTTCCAGATAAATAAGCGAGCGTTAAAAGAATATTATCTCGAAAGACATCATTCACTGACGGCACGGCATATCGATCACTAAGTGACATACTATGCTGCGCAAGCAATTGGCCATTATTCTGTTGGTTAACGGAAACAAAAGCAGGAAGAGCAACGTTAAATGCTTGCGCCTGCATCGCACCAATCGAAAGTGCAAAGGGTATTAAAATAAGTAATTTCTTAAACATAATTTAGTAAGACTACTTGTACACATTTTCTTCAAAGTAATCCTTTTAGATTCTTAAAAGAAAATGGAGAAAACTATTAAAGAAGCTATAAGTAGTCCTATAGTTGTGTATTATAATATACTATGGGTCTATTGTCAAGTTGTCTATTTTTTCTTCTTACATTCAGCAGGAATATTTTATAATCATCTTCATATGCTAACCACATATTACGAAGAATTTCTATAAAAATACTTTATTGAGTAAAACCACGAGCATGCGCAAGAGCTAATGTACCTGCAGTATTTCCACCATATGCGTGTAATCCATTCATCACTGAGCCATGGGCTGCAATAAAATGAGCTGCAGTATAAATAGCATCAGTAGCATTATCAATATTTGCATTTCCATCACCGTCACCATCAACAGCATAAGCACTAAATGTCCCCGGCATAAATTGCATCGGTCCTTCTGGACCATGTCCACTTGAAATCGCACCATCACGACCACCAGTTTCAGTCATATGGATGCCATAGAGAATTTGCCATGGAATACCATATTTAGCACCTGCAGCCTGATAGACAGCATCAAAATTTGTCAGAGGCGCATGTGTTACAGATACAATAGGCGCTGTTGTCGGAGCTATAGATGGTGTAGGATCTTCAGAAGTAGGTATGGCAGTAGGCATGATAGTTAGCTCAGGCGTATTTATAACCGTAGGGGTAGCAGAAGCTCCGGCAGTAGGTTCCTGCAATTGATCAGCAATTGCTTTTTCTTTTTGGGATTCTTGTAAAGGTAACCCTTGATTTAAAATACTAGTTTCTACTCGAATTTTAACCAAAGATCCCTCAATAAGATTATTAGGATCACTAATCTCTGGATTATCTTTAGAAAGAATTATCCAATGATCTTCAGATCCATAATAAACAAGAGAGATGGATTTAAGCGTATCGTTTTTTCCAACAATATAACTTACGTAGTTCTCTTCAGGAAGAACCCGTGTCAGAATAACTTTAGGATTAGAGGAGCGTGAAGTAAGTGCAGGTTGTATAAATGTTAACTGTGAGGACAACGCTGTTAATAGTATTGTCTGTATCATAGTTTTAAAAAGGAAAATCGGCCATTTGCATGGTTGATTCATCCATCCGCGGATTATATACGAAATTTTTCTGATTGTCAACCCTATAGTAAAATATGCGTTAAAAATATTTCTATCTACAGTCTATTTTTTGTCAGCTATTTGTTTACTCCTTGACTTCTAATAATACTGGACATACAATACTTTTGAATCATAAATTATTACAAAACTCTTACAATAAAATGCAATATTAAAATCTTTAAAACAAATGAATAAAAATAAACATTATTATTTAGCGATTATCTAAACATATGTCAGAACGAACTGGTCCTCAGATATATCTTGCAGGTACTAGTACTGTAGATGTACATTATCCATTATGCCCTGAAGAACAGCTTCCAATATTTGTACATCAAGCACCAATTGGTGATAAGGTGCCAACATCGAATATCGATATAATAAGCTCTCATCGATTAGATCTGCAAAATGCTGGAGTAACACCTCTATTAGAAACTTCAGGAGGAAATGCGCTAAGCATTGTAAAACGCATGGCAAAATTACTTCCTAATAGTGCTTATACAATTCGTACATGGACGGGTAATGATAGATATGGAAAAATTATAAAAGAAGACCTTACTGCCGACGGTATTGTAACAGATATTATCGAAATCACAGAAGGCATAACTCCCCATGGATTAGTGGTACCAAGATATACCCATGAAGGTAAGTTAGATAGAACAATTTTTAGTTATAAACCAGAACAAATACCTTCAGGATTTGCTGATAATATACCTTCACAAATTAACTTTGCTATTGTTAATTCATTGAGTGGATCAGATTGGCCTAAACAATTAAAAGAAGGTACAAAAAAACTGAAAAATAATAAAACTCCTTATATTTATACGCCTGGTTCAACTCAACTTAACGCTTTTAAAAATACCGAAACTGAAAACAGACTTGATAAATTAAATGCAGTTTTTGATGCAATTGAGGGATCCTATATCTTAAGTGTCAATTTAGATGAACTTATGTTACTGATGAGAGTAAAAGGAGTTATAACAGATAGAAATCATATTCCAAATCTAATAAAAAAGGCGCACCAAGAACTAAAATCACATGCTCTCTTAATAACTGATGGGAAAAATGGTGCATTTGGAATAGACAAAAAAGGTAAAGTATGGCATGTATCCGCAGCACCTGTTAAGGGTAACGTAAAAGGCACCTTAGGAGCAGGTGATGCTTTTATTTCTGCAGCTGCAATAAAATACTTTGAATCGGAAGATATTGCTGATAGTCTCACTTGGGGAAGTGTCAATGGTGCTATGGCTGTTGAAGAGATTAGTGCTCATGATCATATACCTACAAGAGCTGAATTAGAAGCAAGAGTTCTAGCATTACCACCGAGTGAAATTAAAGAAGCCAAAGTATCAAGAGCGGCGTAATTAAACGATACCCTTTACCGTTTATAAATACTATTGTTTTGTGCTGAGGCGCAGAGTTGAACTGCGATCTGATGTTCTTCAGACACCCGCCGTGACCACCTTGGCTACCTCAGCAAAATGTTCTAACAATTATAAATAATTAGCCACGAAACCTAAAAAGATTATAACACAATTGATGCATATTTGTCAGTCAAAATGAAGTTATTTTCTTTTTACAAGATAACAATTAGTACATTTTACGCTACAATTTTCTTTACTGATTATTACCATCGTTAATAAAATTTTCTGTCTTGTTTTCTACTACATCTCTTGAGATAAAAAACACTCTCTTTATAAATCCTCTATGCTATAATCCTATAGTTATTATGTTGGAACATGCTGAAAATACTGCTAATAAACCAAATGCAAAATCAATGAGTAGAAGACAGTTTATAAAAAGAACTCTTATATTTGGTGGTGGTGCATTAGGTATAGACCAAGTACCACGATGGGCCGAACAGTTATTCTTTAATACTCATGCTTCAATAGGATTTGTAGAAGGACAAAGGCTTTATCCTCCGATAGAAGCGGGAGCTTTAGTTTTAAGTGGGATACCAGGGAAAAGTGCAAAAAATATGGCAGAGGCTCTCACATCACTTAAATTATTGGGAGGGCCTGTTATGTACGCAAAATATGGGAATAATAGCATTGATGTCCCGTCTCTTGCTCAAGACCTCAAGAAAATACATAAAGAGACCGGCATGAAAACGCTATCAGTTTATTGCCAAAGTCTTGGACTGCAAGTAGCAGCTGAGCTCCTTCCACTTATTGGAAAGAAATTTGATATTGATTATATTTTTATGGATTGTTCTCCTATGGATTTTACGGACGTTCATTTCGGTAAAGTAGCTCAACAACTCTCAAATGACTATGCTTATGCTGGTGGAGCAATTCCAACTGCACTCAATGAATGGATCGTATATGGAAATCCTCTTGAATGTTATATTTCTGAAAATGCAGCTCCTCCAGGTCTTTACTGGGATGAAACGAAAACTCTCCGCGATGGTAAACGGCATGTTAAAGCGCTAGTAGATTTTGTTAATCAATATAATACCACACATGAAAAGAACATAAAAATGGTATTCCTTCGTCCAAAAAATCAGGCAAAAGATAGCGTTGTTTATGATCTAAAAGCAGAAAGTGATCTACGCAAAGAATTTTCTACACAGATAGAAGATGCCCCTATAGGTGGCAATAATGAAGGACATGCTAATCCTGATAAAAATTCAGTTGGATATAATGCAACTATCAGCCATATTATTGTAAATAATAAATAGTAAAAAAACCTGTTCCTATATATCATTTACTATTTTAAAATTAGGGAGAATAATTTTTGTAGATCATTTGTTGCTGCAATTGATTACTCATTGGATCTATTTCTAAACTCTGCTTAATAATGCCATCCATCTCAAAACAATTCGCGATACAGGTATACAAAATTTATGCCTGAGATAAAAAACTTGAAATTTGCAGAGGGATAATAACTTCACACATACATATAGTTAATTAATAACAATGCAAACTAAACTTTTATTCTTGCTGCAAAAAAGTTGTCATAATAGGAAGGGATGACAGAAAGAAGTTGAATGATAACGAATATAATAAGACTTACTGCAGGACTGAAGTAGGATAAAAGTATTCCAATAAGATACATGACAATCGAAAAGAGTAATCTGATTTTTACGAGTCTGATTACTCGATGCTTCAAATTCTCTGCAATCAGTCTATGTTTATGTGTCGCATACCACCAATGAAAATATAAAAGAACTAAACAAATAATAAAATTTGTACCATATTCAAAAACTGCAAGCTGTTGGTTTTGATGAGTCTGCAGAAGGATAGTGGAAAATGGAATGAGTGCAACAAAACTTAAAAAGAAAATATTAATCCAGAGAAATTTCCGATTTGAAAATTGTATCCAATGATATTGATTATGATGCGCAACCCAAAGAGAACCTAATGCAATAAAACTTAAAAAATAGGCAATAAGTTGCGGCCACAAATTAAGAAGAATTGTTAGAAGGTGCTCTGCTTTAAGATTTCCTGGCGTCTCAAGATTTAAAACTAAAAGTGTCATAGCGATCGCAAAAACTCCATCTCCAAGCGTCTCTATCCGTGAAGTAGATAATCCCTCGACCATATTCAAATCAGCATCATCGTGTGTATCTTTATCTAAATTTCTCATATATTAATAATAACAGAAAATATTGATCATTGTGACAATAGGCACACTTTACGTTATCGTTCTTTTCTAAAAAATTTCTCTGGATGAAGAATGGATAAAAATATTTAATTACTATTGCATAGGTTCTGATAATTCAGTTGAAAATCCATTCTTCATACATAACTTACAACTTGTATGTAATAAAAAATGCCTTATCTCTGTCAACGATGCTCATTTACAACAATTGTTATCTACTTTTAAGAAAAGCAAGTTTCTACGTATAATATGGTTGTTGGTAACCGAAGGGCTATCGAAAGTCCTTTCTGAGGATGACACATTTGGGTTTGAGTTTTCGTTTCTCTTGGCATTGTCCAATTAGTTCTACTCATCAACCAAGTTTGCACATCTCATCCGGTAATCAGATTGACATGGTATATCCAGTGATCTAAACACGTAAACACGGCAGGTGACAACAGCTTGGTCATCTCCCAAATAGTGTGGTTGTCAACAATAACAGTTTTTTCTGTAGGAATGGAGGTGAAAAGAATGAATTATGTAGGCATTGATATTGGTAAAAGATTCCATGTTGCTTGTATCCTTAAAGAGGAACAAACTGCTTCAAGACAAGTAAAATTTAACAATCTTCGAGAAGGATATGAAAAGTTAATTTCTTTCATTCAAAGTGAAAATGGCAATGAGAAACAGGCGGTTGTTCTTGGTCTTGAAGCAACAGGACACTATTGGTTAACACTTTTTCAAAAATTAAAAGAGGACGGATTTAAAGTTTTTGTGCTTAATCCCTTACAGGTTCAATCATTTCGTAATGAAAAGATTCGAGGATCTAAAACAGATGAACTTGACTGTATCCTTATCGCAAGAGTGCTTAAATTTGGAGTTGGGAATGAAAAAGGCCTTCCAGATGAAGACCTTTTTCAGTTAAAAGAATTAACCCGTTTTAGACTTTCTCTTGTACACTATCTTTCTTCCATAAAGTTAAAAATTATTGCAGTTTTAGATAGTGTATTTCCGGAGTATGATACCATATTTAAAAGTCTTTTTGGCAAGACTTCTATAGCGCTTCTTACCGCGCATACTACGCCTGAGGAGATTGCATGTCTCGATGTGACTAAGTTAACAAAGCTGCTTGAAACAAACAGCAGAAAATATTTTTCAAAAGAGACAGCAGAAGAAGTACAAAAGAAGGCAAAACATACCTTTGGTTTGAGATTTGGCATAGATGCTTTCTCATTGCAACTGAAGCTTCTGTTATCACAGGTGACACATTTACAAAAACAAATTATCACAGTAGATAAAGAAATCGTATCTCTCGTTAGTAAACAAAATGTTAATTTGCTCACCATACCGGGGATATCATACGTAACAGCAGGGGTAATCCTTGGTGAAACTGTAGACTTTTGTAAGAAAGGTTCAAGTGATCCACGCCCTCTTCTTGCATTTGCAGGACTTGAACCAAAAATGAAAAGCTCTGGTCTGTATCAAGGGAAAACAAAGATGAGCAAAAGAGGGTCTAGCTTCTTGAGGACAACTATTCTTCAAGCAGCTCTAATCGCAGTGAAAACAGATGGCGGTTTTAAACAGATTTATGAAAAGCATAAATCTGCAGGAAAACATCATGGAGTTGCGTTATCTCATGTAGCAAAGAAGCTAACCTTTGTTATCGGATCTATTTTACGGACGAATAAACCGTATACACCATTACGGTCATAGCGGTACTGGGAAAAATGGATGAAGAACAGCATAATGTTATGTTGATAGATGCTTTGTGTCTAAAAAGATATGATAGGAAAATACTGTTAAGTCCGAATGATACTAAATTAGTACTTACTTGCTCTTTACAAACACACTATTTGGGAGATTGACTATATTATAGATTGTAGAACTTCCGGAATACGCTGCAATACGGATATCTGATACAATCCTTTTGTGATAAAAGCAATTATTTCCGATGCAGATGGAACGTTTGTAAATACTGTATATCTTATTCGTCATGGTCAATATGAAACAACAGTAACATATTTAAAAGAAAAAGGAATACCACCTCATGATATTCCACCTTACGAATTTTATGAAAGCTTTATTAATAAATCAGTAGGCGGTCCTACACGCGAAACATTTAAAAAGACCCTTGAATTATTATTTAGCGATGTCCAAGAGAATCATTTGAGTAAAATAAACTTTGATGAATTGGATAATCGTCTTGCTCCTGTTCAAGATCACTTAGCTCCTCTATATGTTCATCCATTCCATGGACTTACCGAACTATTCACTTGGACAGGAAAAAATGCAATAAATATTGGTATTTTCACCAGTGGCAACCGCCGAATGATTATTCGCAATTTTGGAATAAGTCTGCCTGTTTTAGGATATATGGATTTATTTCACTTAGATAGTATTCCTATCAAAATACGCTTTCAAGCATTCATAGAACGTATCAAAGCAGTTTATGGAATGTCGAAATTTGCTGTGGTGACATGTGAAGATGTGACTAAGACAAAACCAGACCCTGAAGGAATTTTAAAACTAATGGATATGCTTATGGTTACTTCTGAAGAAGTTATCCTATTAGGTGATCATCCTGTAGACATGGCTGCCGCCAAAGCAGCTAATATACATTCAGTTGGCATCTCTCATGGCTTTGGAACTCCTGCAGATTTAAAAGAAGCAGGTGCACTCCGTATAATTGATGACTTAGCACTTCTCCCAAAATTAATTGAATTACATAATAATGACGAATACCCACTTTTTTAGAGAGATTAAACTAATAAACAATTAAAAAGATTCCAAAAGTATACATATCACCATTGATTACGATTCTTGAACATTTTTGACTACTCATTAACGCTATGCAATTTCTCCTTGACAATAAACAATCTATTATGAATACTTAAGATAGAGAGTAAATTCAGTTGTTAGCTTTATCCCAAAAAAATTAGACTCAAATTATGGAAGAAATAAAAACAGATCAAAACCAAGCAATACAAAACCTACAACCACAGAGTGATTCAATACAACAAACAACTAAACCTATCAAAAAAAAGTCTTTTTTATTAATTTTCATAATACTACTGATAATAGTTGTTGTTGGTTTCTCATGGTACATCTATACCAAGCGTTCACAATCATCCCAAAAGACTCAGGCTACGCTTCCTTCAACAGAAAAAGGTATATTACGAGTAGGTGAAAATATTGATGAAGCTGGCCTTGCAGAGGATACAAAAGAATTTCAACCATTTATTGACTATTTAGTTGCAAATTTGCATCAATATGGATATACGAAAGGTGTATTTGTTGGTACTCACTCTGTCTCTGAAATGGCTCAATTAGTACGTGAACACAAAATTGATATTGTTATCGATAGTGCATTTCCCGTATATGTTGTAGGGAAGTTAGCAGGTGCACAAGTTATTGCAGATCGATGGAAAGGTGGTGTTGGAACATACCATAGCGCAATATTTGTCAAAAAAGAAAGCACTATTAATACAACTAGTGATTTAAAGGGAAAAATGCTTGCATTTGATAGTAATACCTCAACTGTTGGATATTTTTTACCTAAAGCAGAACTTATCAAAGAAGGATATACATTGACACAAAAAACAAAACCGACCGATCTCTGTACTAGTAATGAAATTTGCTACACATTTGTTCATGGTAGTGTTTATGAAACTGTTGCAAAAGGTGTCGTTCCTGCTGGCGCTGAAAGTGAATTAGAAATTGATGGTTATTTTGGTGACAAGATAAAAAATTATCGTATTGTTAGCAGATCACCGGATATATCGCGTTTCTTGGTTGCAACAAGAGGGGATATGGATATAAAACAAATTAACTCAATAAAAAGTATCTTATTCACATTGGACCAAACAAAACAAGGACGTAACACACTCAGTGCATTTGCTGCCACAGCAAAATTCACTTCTGTTGCAAACAATGATACCTCTTATGGTGTTATCAAAGATCTCTCGAGCATTGTTGAAGACGAAATAATTAAACAATAATAACTTATTTTTTGCCTCTCAACAACTATATAAAAATTTCTTAAAGAAATCTCTATGAGCTTTTTTGCCAATCTTCCTATTAGATATAAATTATATAGTGGATTTTTACTTATTTTTATTGTATTTATTTGTTTTTCCATCTACTTACTCTTTTCAGCTAATAATTTTTATCAATCATTCGTGACACTTGCTGATCAAACAGACAAACGAATATTATATTCAGCATTATATACAAATACTACTCAACTTTCTGATGCTGTTAAATCATATATGCTTACAAAGGATCCAAAATGGGAAAAAGTATACGATAATACTTCTATTCAACTCCAAAATAGTCTTTCAAATGTAAATTCTACCACTGATCAAGTGGAAACTGAAAAACTTACAGAATTTAAGCTAATACTTACAAAGCTCCAAGGTGTAGAATTACTAATTTTAGCAAAGACAAGTGAAGGAGATTCTTCCGGAGCCTTAAAACTGTTTGACACTTACTACATATCGCAACAAGCACATTTAGAAACATTAAGTAATGACTTATCTACAAATGCAGCCCACAATTTTGATGTAACACTTTCTAAAAATAATATAATAATTAATCAAGGAAAAGTCATTTTAGGAGTGATGCTATTTTTTGTAATTCTGCTATCGCTTCTAATTGGTTATTATTTTTCTTTACTAATTGAAAAATCGATAAAAAAATTATTACTTAGTGTTAATAAAATTGCAGCAGGTGATTTATCTACAAGGGTAGAGATCTCATCACAGGATGAAATAGGAAAACTTGCTGTTTCATTTAACTCAATGGCAAAACAATTACAACAGTTATACAATAACTTAGAAGGAAAAATTCAAGAAAAAACAAAAGAACTTACAGAAACAGTCACAATACTTGGACAAGAAAAAACAAAAGATGAAGCAATTTTAGAAAGCATTGGGGATGGTATGATCGTCACTGACAATAATGGAATAATTTTGCTAATGAATACTGTCGCCCAACAGATGTTCAATTTGCAAAATAATTCTTTTATCGGGAAATCCGCCTATACACTTTTTCAATTGCAGCAATTAGATAATGATCCCGTTCCTCAAGAAAAACGACCAATTTCTGTAGCTTTACAAACTAGAAATAAAGTTATAGAAACATTTAATTTTGTTGGAAATAATCAAAAAAATCTTGTTGTGAGCATTACCGCTACGCCTGTCATTGAACAAAATCAAACTATTGGTGTCGTTGAGATTTTTCGGGATATAACTAAAGAAAAAGAAATTGACCGTATGAAAACAGAATTCATCTCTTTAGCTTCTCACCAACTCCGCACGCCACTTTCAGCAATTAAGTGGTTTAGTGAAATGCTTGTTGGTGGTGATGCAGGAAAACTAACAGACGAACAACAAGATTTTGCCCAAAATATCAGTGATTCTACACAAAGGATGATTGAACTAGTGAATTCTCTTTTAAATATCTCAAGAATTGAATCTGGGAGAATTCTTGTTGATCCGAAACCGACAGATTTAAAAGAACTTGTTGAAAATATTGTTAAAGAATTACAAATAAAAATTACTCAACGACAGCAAAATCTAATTATTAGCGTCCATGCCGATTTGCCTAAGGTTAATCTTGATCCAAAGCTTATTCGCCAAGTTTATATGAATCTTTTAACAAATGCTATTAAATATACTCCAAAAGGAGGAGATATTACTATCTTTATTTCAAAAAAAGGTGAAGAAGTTGTCTCTCAGGTTACCGATAATGGCTATGGAATTCCAAAAACTGAACAAACAAAAATATTCAAGAAATTCTTCAGGGCAGAAAATATTATAAAAATTGAAACAGACGGGACAGGACTTGGTTTATACCTCATCAAGGCTATTATTGATTCCTCTAACGGCAAAATTTGGTTTGAAAGTGAAGAGAATAAAGGAACTACTTTTTGGTTTAGCCTGCCAATAACGGGTATGCAAGCAAAAAAAGGTGAAGTAACGCTTGATGAATAACAGAAAAGCAAATCTGATCATTGACGTATGCCAAAAAAAAGAATCATAATGATATAAAGATCAGGCGATGAAAAAAATTACTCTAATATCTTTTCTTACTATATTTATTGCTCTCACTATTGCAATAATTTCTTTTGGCATGCCTATTCCACAAAGTGCAGTGCCCTCGATAGCTTTCCATGTACAGTTAGCAGTAGCAATTATTATGGGCATTCTTTACATCGGTGATGTTGTGCTCTTTTTGCTTGGTCTCAAAAGATTTACCGCACAATTTAAAATTACTTATTTCTTAATTTGTATAGGATTTTTATTTTTAGCAGTTGCGCAAATCCAACTGCCTATTTTCCAAGCATTAAATTTTTGGAATAATCCGTGGGTATTAAAGGAAGGTATTCAAATTCCCTATATTGTTGGCGGAATTATTATTTACGCCGGAGTTCGTAAATTTTCAAAACTCATTGCTCTTAAAACACCTTTAAACTCATGGTTAATCTTTAGTTTTATTGTGGTTGTCATAACATTATTCATTTTTGTTATGAGAGATTTCCTTTATCCATACAGACCGGGTAGAAATATTACACTTGGTATACCGTTCGTTTTTGTTTTATTCCCTCCAATAATTTTGACTCTTGTTACCATACTTATTCTTAAAATTAAACAAAAAGCTAGCTCTAGTTATACCAATGCTTTAGCATGGTTTTTTATGGGTATGGCAACCCTTAGCATTGCACAATGGCAAATTGTATTATTTTCAATAATCGGATTTGATACTTTTTGGGTTAATCAAGGTTTCTTTCAATTGGTATATATGTTTTCTGGATTAACTCTTCTCAAATCGGGACATGCGTTCAACAAAATAAATATTTACTAATTACTCAACATATTTATGCTAGGAATTTCATCAATCAAATCATTTTTTATACCACCACAAAGAACAACCTATCAAGAAGAGAATTCTTCGATAGATATTATACTTTACGCACTAAGTTTATCTTCAAACCAACTAGCAATTTTGCCTTATCAAGAAAGACTTCGCGAAATAACAGCAAGAATAAAACCTGAAGAAAAGAAACTCTCTTTAGAAAATCAATTAGATTTAGTTGATCTTTATACAAACGTAGAAACGTTTCTAATTGAGAAAGAACCTCTTAAAAAAATAACAAGAGCAGAACTAAGAAAAAAAATTGTTGAAAAATTTAACTTACAAGCTCATATAGATAACACATCTTTTTGGAACAAGTTACCTCAATAAAGTCTTGTATATAATAATTCTTTTATGTTAGACTAAAAGCATGTCAGTACAAAACCCTACAATTATGGTTGTTGAAGATGAAACACTTCTTTTGCAAGCAATTACAAAAAAAATAAAATTAAGCAATATGGATGTCCTTTCTTGCTCAAGCGGAAAACAAGCAATTGATTATCTAAACAGTATTGATGAACTTCCTGATGCTGTATGGCTAGACTATTATTTAAAAGATATGAATGGTCTTGCTTTTATGCAAGAATTAAAAGCCAATCCGAAATGGGCGAATATTCCAGTACTTGTTGTCAGTAACTCGGCAAGTCCTGATAAAGTAACTACGATGCTTGGTCTTGGAGCAAAAAAATACATACTAAAAGCTGAATATCGCTTGGACGAAATTATCACTATGATTAGAGATTTCATTGGTAATGAACCTACCTCTGAAGAAAAAAAATGAAAAAAATTCTCGTTGCAGAAGATGACAAATTTTTAGGAAGTGCTTATCGTGCCAAACTAACAAAAGCGGGATTTGAAATTCAAATAGCAAGAGATGGACAAGAAGCAATGGCCATGGTAAGAACTTTTACGCCTGATCTTATTCTGCTTGATCTCGTTATGCCGATAAAAGATGGATTTACCGTTCTGGAAGAAATTAAAAATGATCCTACCTTAAAAGCCATTCCTGTTATTGTTGCTTCAAATCTTGGTCAAAAAGAAGATACGGACCGAGCATTAAAAATCGGTGCATCTGATTATTTTGTAAAAAGTGATTTATCATTAAATACTATCATTGAAAAAATTCATAACCTCATTGGTGTATAATCCGTTACCATATTTTTAAACTTGCTTCTTCACTCACAATTCTCTATTCTTTAAGTATATGCCCGTTATAGCAGATGATCAATTATATTCGATTCTTAAAGAAAACGAATATGCCTCAGAAAAACAACTACTAAGTGCAAAACAGATAGCAAAAGAAGAAAAGATATCTCTTTATGATGCACTTATCGAAAAAGATTTTCTTACCGATGAAAATTTAGGTGAGATTATTGCAGATTTTCTCAAAATTCCTTTTATCTCTCTTGCAAAAATTTCTATTCCACAAGACACGCTTATTATTATTCCAGAAGAGCTTGCAAGAAAATATTTGCTTGTGGCTTTTGGAGAAGAGAAAAATATAATAAAAATCGCGACAACTCATCCGGAAAATAGTGATATTTTTCGTTTTATTACTCAAAAAACTGGAATGGGATTTAAACTCTACTATGCAACAGAAAAAGATATTTCTAACACATTTCGTTTTTATAAAAAACAACTTCAAGAAAAATTTGACGATCTTCTAAAAGAGCAGTTACAAATTGCGGAAAAATCCGAACTCAAAGATGCCCCGATAACAAAACTCGTCGATCTTCTCATCGAATATGCCTATTTTAATCAAGCGTCTGACGTTCATATCGAACCAAAAGCCATCAATTCTCTCACAAGATTTCGTATCGATGGTGTCTTACATGATGTACTTGTGCTCCCGAAAGAACTACATTCTCAAATCATTCGCCGTATAAAAGTATTGTCCAAACTACGAACAGATGAATACTTAAGTGCACAAGATGGAAAAATGCAAATAAAATTAGAACAAGAAGATCTGGACGTTCGTGTTTCTATCGTCCCTGTAGTGCAAGGAGAAGATGCTGTATTAAGGTTACTTTCATCAAAATCACAAAAATTTTCTTTATCAGATTTAGGTATGGCATCTGATGATCTGGAAAAAATGAAGAAAAATTATCAAAGGCCTTATGGAATGATATTGGTAACCGGACCAACAGGAAGTGGAAAAACAACTACAATTTATTCCATTCTTAAAATTCTTAATATACGAGAAAAAAATATTGCAACAATTGAAGACCCTGTTGAATATGAAATAAAAGGAATTAATCAAATTCAAGTTAATACAAAAACCAACTTAACATTTGCTGCGGGCCTCCGATCTATTCTTCGTCAAGATCCCGACATTATTTTTGTAGGAGAAATTCGTGATGAAGAAACAGCAGATATTGCAATTA
>DATMOG010000037.1:0-6891 GCA_035568375.1 Candidatus Sulfotelmatobacter sp. | reverse complement strand
AGTTTTAGTGAAGGTATACGTAACTGAAGAACCGTTTGAGAACACGCCAAAATTCAATTCCCGATGAAGCTGATTAGTAGGGTAGTTATCTGAATTAACTGTTTGTTGTGAACCACTTTCATTCTTCCATCGCACAGCGCTGCCAGTGTTGATGGTAACCACTTGAGGTATAAAACCATCTTTATTCAAAGTTACCGTAACTTCTTTTGGTAATGCTCTTCTGATACTCTTTTGAGAGGTGCTAGTTGATTGTTGAGCATGATGGATAGTTTTCCAAATGACAAATCCTGAAACAAGGAGAATAATGATAAACCCGATATATAAATACTTTTTATTCATGGTAGATCTCTAACAAGAGCCTCCTTTCATAGGAAAGCTCATATTACTATAGTTAACAACAGAAAAACTTATTTCTTGAAACTATTTTTTCCTATAATAATAAGCATATCTGCATTTGGTTTCACTTCATTAGTAGGAAGCTGCGTAATCGTTCCATTTATCAGAGATGCTACTTGTTTAACCACATCGGTATGACCATTGGTATAATCGACTACGAGTGTTGTGGACTCTTCTTGAACTACTTTTTGTTCAGTGACTATTGCAATGTTTGTCAATCTACTTTTGACTAGTGCTTCTACTTGCTTTGCTGTTTGTAATTCAGCACTTCCATAATAGATTGCTATTCGCAGTTGCGTATTTTGAGTTGAAAGAGTATCACTTTTTATCGTCGATCCAGAGTTTATATTTACTGGTCCAACTTCAATAATTTTATCCAGTTGTGGGTCATATAAAATTGCCTTTCGTTCACTCGCATAAATAAGCACTTTATCACCCTTTTTTGCATTTGCAAAGAATTTTTGACTCGTTAATTTTTGTGGGTCTGTCACCGTACCAACAGTAGGTATACCAGATGGAAGCACAATATGTTTATTTACTTTATTAATCAGATCTTGTGTTTCATTTGCTTGTTGTATAGATGAATTTTGGAGTGATTGTTGGTATTTATTATAAAAATAATATGTTCCAATGATGCCAATAAGTGCAACACTCGCTATGATAATAAAAAAAATACGCACGAGCACAACATTTTTCATTGCTTAATAATACCATAAGGACACTAGTTCTGAAAGATCGTTGCGCTTGAAGAAGTAGTGAGGCTTTCAGGAATTATTTTACTAGGATTAATGGTTACACTTGGCAGTAAAGGTGTTATATCTATTGTCGGCGAATCGCTAGGAATACTATTGTTATTTCCATCTGATTGCGTGGTATTTGGATCTTTAATACTTAAGGCACTCCAACTAAATGTTATATCAGAACTTGCTGGCTTATTTAGTTGAATGATAAAGCCATGCTTCGTTCGTTTTATAACAATAAATGTATACGCTTGCGTTAAGATACTATTGGCAGTTTGATTTTGTGTTTCTGCTACCGTATCGACTATGGTTGTATTAATAATTGGTATTTGTTCAAAATCATTGGTAAAATGTATCGCTACAGATACATCTCCTTTTTTAATTATTGCATTACCACCAAGATCATTCGGGAATGTTGGTTTTACTAAAAACGTAACATTCTTATGAAAAATAACCGAGTCAAAAAAATCAGCTATCCCATTCACAATAAAATTATGTGCAAGCAATTGTGAAGTAACCGTTACTAATCCATCAAAAATACTGTGACCTTTTACATTGAGTGCAGACATTGTTGCTATATCCGTTGGAGCAGGTGAAAGAGTAGATGACACATCTATCGGTGTAGGGGAGGGGAGACTTTCGGAAGAATTTTGTGTTAACTGATTCGGATTAGTAACAGTGACTCCGGGTTGGGGATCATCTTGCCATGCACGCAGATAATCCATATCTGCTGTTTCAGCATTCACGGCATCACTTGTTTGCAAATCAACTAACACATCCTCGGCTGTTGCTGTTGTTGGTTGATTTGTCGTCACTACTGTTTTGGTTACCGTTGTTCCATCATCAACAGTACAAATTACTTCAGGAGTCGTTCCTGATCTAACCTCAACACGGAGTCGATATAATTTATTTTGTGTAATAGTAACTCCGGTATTAGTTACTGTTTCTGTTCCTCCACTCGTACCGCATTGAAATGTGGTATCTGCAGCTCTTTTAAAAAGATAGGCATGTACACTGGTATTAGTATCGGAATTTGCAGTTAAGGCGTTGGCAAATCCTGCAAACATGCGGTAATCTGTCGTTGCTGTAGTTATCCGCCATTTAGTTTCAAAAATAGGATTGTTTCCTGCTTGGAATATACCGTTTGACATTGTTGTTTGTGACGTAAACTTACAACCGTTTCCAGCTGCAGCTGTCAGTGTTGCCATTCGTACCATGCCATTTAATCCACCGGCAAGTAACTGACAGGTTCCAGTACCGACTGCTGTTGGTGTCCATTTATTCGCATCAATGGCTTTCCCGGTAAAATCATCGGATAGTGTATTCATATTTTGAAAATCGATCATGCCACGGATAAGTTCTACATCTAGATAGCCTGTTCCTCCATTTTGAATATTTAGTGTTGAAAAGTTTTGTGTTGCTGTGGAAGCGATATTTCCAACACTAATCGTAGCGGAATCACCTGTATTGGCAACCGCATTTGTGCTTGTTCCTAAAAATATTGCATTTGTTGTACCCGCTGCTTGTGCAGTTGTTGGAGGCAAGATTCGCAAACCGGTTAAGGTGCCACCAGTTGTTATCGTTGTTCCTGACATGTCTATATTTAATCCATTTTGTGTGACGGTTCCAGTGGTTTGTGTGAGATTACCTGTTACAATTTTGATGCCATTCCCCGTTGCTATCGCACTAGCATTTGTGTTTGAGATAAGAGTTGGAGAGGTAATATCCAGTCCATTAAAGGTATTAGTAGCTGCACCTGTTTGTGTCAATGATCCACCCGCTGTCAGCACGAGCCCTTTATAATTTTGCGTTGTGTTATTGCTAAGTGCAATTGCTCCTGGAAGGATAATATTAAGGCCTGTTGCAGATTGATTAGTTGCGGTCAGATTCGTAGAAAGATCAATAGTATGTCCGGTTATTGCTCCCGCAAGACTTATTGCTCCCGTGTATGCTTGATTTAATTGTACTCCTGAAGTGTTGCTACTGTTCAAGGTAAGCAGATTTGCTGAAGAAATATTCGTACCGGTAACAGTAATTCCTGCTGTATTTGTACTTGGAGTGAGCGTTACTGCTCCGGTTTTTGCGACTTTCCATGTTGCTCCAGTGCCAACAATATCATTAAGGTTTGTGCCTGTTGCATTTGAGAGATTAAAGGATAATCCGGTTTGGTCAAATGCACCTGTGCCAGATAATGCTATTGCTAGTCCCGTTTCAGCACCAGTTTGCGTTGTTGCATCAGTCACTCCTAAAACAGTTCCTGATGTTTGTATTGCGGTAATTGTTTGGGTTGGGGCATTACTGGTAAGTACTACACCATTATTTGTTGCAGGGAATGAATACGTATTACCACTTGTTCCTGAAAAATTTATACCATTTATTTTATCTGCATTCAGCGCATAAGGAGCAGCAGCCATTTGCATTCTTGGTTTTGCTTCACCATCTGCATTGAAGTTAACTCCTAAAAAGAGCGTGTCAGTATTAAAATCCACTCCACTAATATTTTGATTTAACGAATTAATTGCAACGCGAAAAATGCCATTTTTTACATATATTTTATTCGTAATTGTGTCACTCGTTGCCCATGCTTGTGCAGTAGGCGAAATACCAAGAGTATTCGTGCCGGTATTTACTGAAGTGATAACAACTGATTCACCTTTTGTAGTATTAGTCAAAATTTGTCCTATTTTAAGACTCGATACATTTGTATTTGAAACATATACGAGCGACTCACCAGCTGCAGCAGGCGATGTTGTCATCGTTGATGACCAAAGAGCTGCAGACGTCCATGATTCACTAAAGAGATTTGTTGCAGCTGATCCTGCTCCATTATAGATCGTGAAAACAAAATCATACGTACCATCAGCAACATTTGTTCCATCTGTATTAACTACTTTACTTTGGAAATTGATTGTTTTATTAATTCCTGTTGCAGCATATGCAAACGTGTGAGGGAAGAAAAAAAAGAGGGAGAGAGTAGTACCAATAAGGAATGCTGTTTTTCTAATTTTATTCATGTGAAGTGACACATGTTGTCTTGTTACCATAATATAGTATATTCTAGAAGAAGAGCAAGGGCTAATTATGAAAAAAATAGTAAATTTCGCGTTTTTCCTACTTATCTGTATAAGCTATTTTGCCCCTTCGCTTGTTTTTGCTGATCCAACGAGTCCACATTATATTTTTAAAGATTATAATTTTGGTGGCAGTAATGGTGCTGCCAATTCAACAAATTATTCATTATTGGGAACTGTTGGTGAAGGTGTTGCGGGAAAAACAAATTCTCCTAATTACTCTCTGGGCGACGGACTTGCGTTTACCCTAAACGCATATGTGCCTCCTGCTCCAACAATTACTAACCCCGCAAATTATTACAATAAGCTTAATTTGGTTATTAATGCAGGTTCTAATGCAACCGATACTAAATTTGCTATTGCCGTTTCGCCAGATAATTTCACCGCAACGACAAAATACATACAGACAGATTATACCCTTGGTGGTACGGCTATCTGGCAAACAAAAGCCACATGGGGTGCAACAGGATTTACGATTATTGGACTTACTCCCGGTACAACATACACAGCAAAAATTTCGGCTCTGCAAGGAAATTTTACGCAATCAGCCTTTGGACCAACTGCTCAAGCAACAACCGTAAGCCCGACACTTTCCTTCAGTCTTTCTCAAAATTCTGTTTCTATTGGACAATTAAATCCAGCAACGGTTGTTACTGCACCAGCAACCGTGACAGTAACAGTGAGTAGTAATGGAACAAACGGAACTGTTGTCTATCTTAACGATAGTAGTAATGGGCTCTTCAGTACTGCTACTAATTACACCATTGCAGCAGTTAATGGAGATTTAGGAAGTTTAAGCGAAGGATATGGAATTCGGGGAGCCTCAACATCACAAACATCAGGAGGACCAATGGAAATACTTTCTCCTTATAATGGTATTGGAACAACCGTTGGAAATGTGACAACAACGAAACAAGCAATTTTTGATTCAAGTAATCAACCGATAACCACAGGTCAAGCACTATTTGAAATTAAAGCGAAAGCTTCCAATATTACAAAGGCTGCAACTGACTATACCGATACGATTACTCTCGTTACTGCAGCAACGTTTTAACAGATGAGACATTGACATTAGAGTGCTTATTATATAAGCTGAATCTGTGATCAATTTAAAAAAGATTTTTAATTATCTTTTAATCTTTGCCGTTTTATTGCTCGGATTTTCTGAACCTCTTTTCATACAGCAAGCATATGCTGCTTCCGCAACGGGATATGTACGTCTTGATAGAATGAAAGCGAGTACGACAACTGGTGGTGCTGTTTGTTTTAATCCAACCGCAAATGAAACTACAGTAAGACAAGTAGCTGTTTCATTTGCTGATGGCAGTGGAACTGGCGGCGCGACAAGTTTTGGTGTCAATGCAACAGCTGCTAATTGGACATGGGATACAACTGCAAACAATCTCCCACCAGGAGCGACAGCTTTTCCCGGTACAGCAACAACATCGACAGTTGCAACTGGTACCGTAACCTTTATCGTAACAGCTGACCAAAGCTTAAATACAGGAACGATGTACTGTTTCCATTTTACCGGAACAAATACCTTAACAACACCAACAAGCGCGAACAGCAGCTTAACAGGAACTATTACTGTAAAAAACAGTGGAGGAACCACACTTTCAAATGAAACGGTTAATTATGCAATTGCAGATATATCAAACGATCAAATTACTGTGACTGCAACAGTGCCATCTACTTTTAGCTTTTCTCTTGGATCAAATACTGCTGCACTTGGACAAATTACAACAACAGGCGCAACCTCAGCGACAGCAATAACAGCGACAGTAAGTACAAATGCAAATAACGGTTGGATCGGATGGGTAAAAAGTCTTAATGCCGGGTTATTATCAACGTTAACAGGGGACAGTATCGCAAGCGCAGCATTTACTTCTGGCGCTGGTAATATTGTTGATCTTGCCTCAACAAATGGGTATGTGTTAGATGTACAAGCGGGGAGTGGCGCACCGACAATTGCCACGGAATATTTAGGTAATGGTACAACATCAGGAGGTAATCTTGCAACTTCATTTAAGCAAATTGCAACCAAAAGTATTCCTTCTGCAAGTAATACCTTTACAATGGCCGTTCGGGCACGAGCGACAGCAACAAATAAAGCTGCAACTGATTATGCTGATACACTAACGGTAACTGCTGCCGGCCAATTCTAGTGTGCTCTTTGCAGAATGATAAGAAAACTATCTCTTTTGTTGCTAAGTCCATTGATACTTTTTTTTAGTAGTCCTCAGCAACTGTATGCGCAAGAAACACAAACATTAGATGTAACTGTTAGTCCAGCAATTATAGAAGTTACTAGTCTTCCTGGTACAACCATCCATCAAAAATTTCGTATTAGAAATAATCTCTCTCAACCATTATCACTTACTATTTTTGTTGATAAACTAAATGGCTCAGACATCAATGGACAGGTTATTCCAGCACCTGCTCAAGCGGGAGATCAGTCCGTTTCGTGGATAACATTTGATAAACAATCGTTTACTGCTCTTCCTCAAGAATGGACTGAGAGAACAATAACACTCTCTATTCCAAAAGATGCAGCATTTGGCTATTACTATGCAATTCGTCTCTCACAACCTTCAAATAGTTTGAAAAAAACCACAACCACAAATCTACTTGGGGAAGTTGCAATTCCACTTCTTTTAACGGTAAAAAGAGACGGCGCGGTT
>DATMOG010000036.1:0-15329 GCA_035568375.1 Candidatus Sulfotelmatobacter sp. | reverse complement strand
ACCAAAAAAAGTTAACAAACCGCCAATAATTCTAACAAGGCACAAACTTAACTGGAAATCTCCAATTGATCATCCATGGAGAAAACTTTACAAAGCTAAGGAATAATGGGGGGGGTGACATTTCTATTCTTGTCCGACAGCTTTAGCCTTGATAAATCAACATGGGTCCAGTTATGCAAAAGCATTCTATAAATGATTCTGCTAATGGAGAGGATATGGAATGATTCATGTCAAGGTTCTTTAACGAATTGCAAACTGTCGAGATCCCGTTTTTTTATTTGAAAAAACTATACTGACTTAGCTTTCTTTTGTAAAAAAAGGCCAGCTCCACCTGCGATGAGTAATCCTACTAATGACAAGTCTTCAGGACCAGTTTTGGGCGTTGATTTTGTTTTCGATGGAGGATAGATCGTTTGTCCACCTGTGGTTTGATGAGGAGTTTTTGTTGGAGTAGATTCTGTAAATGCTAATTTTGTTGAAGGAACAGGTGTCGGGCAGTACTGTTGATCTGTCATCCCACCGTTATATAAAGAGAAGCAACTTCCTGATGCCTCTGATTGCATTGGAAGCATTATATTGAACGAGAACATTACTATAAAGGTAAGACATAGTATATATTTCTTATGCATAATAGGTTGTCGGTACAATATCACTTGGATATAGAAAATGTCAATAGTATAGATATGCGCGGTATTAGTATAAAAGGCAAAAGATCTTTTAGACAATTAAATTAAGACAAGAATTTTATAAAAAGAGGCTATAATTAGATAGTATATCCCATAACTACAAAAAATACATTCATTTAAGTTATTTGCTTCAAAAATGAGTTTGTGTAAATAAATTGCATTATCAGATTTTTTTGGAAGTCGATTCTTGACATTCTTTGTTGGGAGTAACTATTATGTATATACGTAAAATGATGAAGCTACTTTATTTATTATTTGTTTGGGCGTTTATTTTGGTGTTTGCATATCCTTCGCCTATCTATGCAGCATCAAATCAATCTCTTTGTCCGGGAGACTTTAATAGCCTTTGTAATTTGAATGTGAATAAAGCAGGAGGAATTGTAGGAAGCATAATCCAACTGCTTCTGATTATTGCTATTCTTGCAGCTTTATTTTTTTTAATATATGGTGGAGTTCGTTGGATTACTTCAGGAGGGGACAAAGGCAAAATTGATCAAGCACGAGGTACACTCACGGCTGCGGTTATTGGATTAATCATTGCATTAGTAGCATTTTTTATCGTTAATATTGTTTTAGTATTCCTTACAGGTCAGGGTATTTCAGGCATGTCAATCCCGAAATTAATCTAAAGAGAGTTTACATATTGACAATGATGATGAAATATGGTGTAATATACAGGATTACACGCACTGATTCTTCGGTAACGCTTTTTCCGTACACGCATGATTGATTAATAGATAATAATTGACTTCTCATTATTTTCAAAGTTTTGATAATTGCAGTTAATTGTTACCGGTAAGTTAAGCTGAAATTCCTATGGTAAATAAAAAAATAACAAAAACATTGGCTGTTGACGAACTCGTTGGCAAACCAAAAACAAGTGCTGAGGAAACGAAACCTGAAGCAGAAGCTTCTCCTGTTGCTCTGAAAGAAGAACAAGCAGTATCAGTGCACGCAGAAATACAAGTACAAAATGAAGCACCAGCTCGGTCACACCGTATTCATATCGGTGGTGACAGGGGTGGAGATATTAGTTCGGCACATGCTTCATCATATAATAATGGTCATTATCAACAACAGCAAAACACACCAACAGAAGAAGTTAAAGGCTTTTTAGATACACAGCCTGAAGGACATGGGTTCCTTAGACCAAAATTTTTGCATTCAAATCGCGACATTTATATTTCTCAATCTCAGATAAGGCGTTTTATGCTCAGACCAGGTGATTTAGTTGAGGGGATTGCTCGTCCGCCTAAAGATACCGAACGATACTATGGTTTGCTCAAAGTTGAAAAAGTAAATGGTATTCCTGCAGACGATGCATTGCGAAGGCCATATTTTGATGATCTGACTCCAATTTATCCAAACAAGCAAATAATGTTGGCAACCGATACTACACCTTTGTCAACAAGAATGATTGATCTAATTGCTCCAATTGGTTTTGGTCAACGTGGAATGATTGTTTCACCACCAAAAGCCGGAAAGACCACGATTCTCAAAGAAATTGCTGCGGGTATTTCAAAGAATTTTCCTGATGTACATTTAATGGCTGCGTTAATTGGTGAGCGACCAGAAGAGGTAACAGATATCAGTATGTCTGTTAGGGGTGAAGTTGTTGCTTCCAACTTTGATGAACCACCTGAGAATCAAACTCGAGTTGCAGAAATTACTCTTGATAGGGCAAAACGGTTAGTCGAGATGGGTAAAGATGTGGTAATCTTACTTGATTCAATTACTCGGTTGGCTCGTGCATATAACTTGGCAGTTGAACCAAGCGGCCGAACTCTTTCAGGTGGATTTGATCCTGCAGCATTGCATCCAGCCAAGCGATTTTTCGGAGCAGCACGAAATTGCCAGGAAGGCGGATCATTGACTATCATTGGTACTGCGCTTATTGAAACCGGTTCGCGAATGGATGATTTAATTTATGAAGAGTTTAAAGGTACTGGTAATATGGAGTTGCATCTTGATCGACGATTAGCAGAAAGACGTATTTTTCCATCTATCAATATAGAGCGATCTGGTACCCGTGGAGAAGAGCGAATTCTTGAAGAAACTGCCTACAAGAAGATTGTTACTATGCGTCGTATGATGGACATGCTAGGACCTGATGAAAGGACCAGTATTTTTGTTGAGCGCCTTGGAAAAACAAAATCAAACGATGAATTCCTCGAAAACCTCGGCAAATCCTGAGAGTTTTTTTATTGATCGTTAAGTGTTTATTTATTTATATTCATAGAAATGTAGCAGTCTTCACTGTATAGCGAGTAAGTTTCATTTCGGAAGTAGTGTGATAGCTTAATTTTTTAGCCTCAAAAGTTGACAAATACCTGAAATATTTGTTACTATCTGCCTTGAACCCGGCGCTGTCCCATTTTCCAATTCAAGTTGGAACCAGCATATAAGCTTTTACTGTGTATCGCCGGAATCTGCGTATGCATAGACGATCTTCTCATAAGTTTGCCTTATGGATTACTTTTGTTAGTAGCGAGGCAAAGACATTTTTTGAGTTTCTTTTTTATTATGGCAAAAAAAAGCTGATCAATTTCTCTGTCCGTTTTGAAAAGAATAAAAATAGGCTTGTAAAGTTCTTCCTAATGAAACGTGGTCGCTATAACAGACCATTTTTGCATCTTACCACGATGGGGGTGTTGGGAGTGGGGGTGCTGATTGCTCCATTTTTAGCAAATACTTATCCAATTTTTGCTTCACAAAATACTCCTCCAGCTTTAGCATCTACTTCCGCGACAAAACAATCTGCGCTAATAGGCGAGCAAGTCTTCCAAACAAATGTTTCAGCAAAACCCCGCGATTCAATTATTGATTATCAAGTCGAACGGGGAGATACTTTAGCAACAATTGCAAAGAAATTTGATATCTCTGAAGATACAGTCCGCTGGGTAAACAATCTCAAAAATGATGATTTAAGTGTCGGGGACACCTTGCAAATTTTGCCTGTTACTGGTATTGCATATAAGGTTCAATCAGGAGATACAATTTATACTATCGCAAAGAAATATAACACCGATGCACAGAAAATTGCTGATTTTCCTTTCAATGAGTTCGCTGGTGATGGAACAAGTTTTGCTTTGGTTACAGGGGAAGTATTGATAGTGCCTGATGGTATTGAGCCATCAGCACAACAAACAGTCAAACCTCAAGTATATATCGCTCAAGGTCCTGTTGCAGTAGCAACAGGTGGCTGGTATTTCCCTGTACAAGGTGAAATTACGCAATATCCGATTTGGTATCACATGGCGCTTGATATTGCTGGTCCTATTGGCTCTCCTGTGTATGCTGCCCATAGTGGAACAATTGATCGAGTGAGTGTTGGCACTTTTGATACAGGATATGGGAATAATGTTTGGATTGATGATGGTGATGGAATTAAAACGCATTATGCTCATTTGAATAGTGTTGCTGTATCTGTAGGGCAGCGGGTTCTTGGTGGACAGACGATTATTGGTTACCGTGGAAATACTGGCAGATCGACTGGCCCACATACTCATTTTGAAGTTCAGGTCAATGGTGCACTTATCAATCCTTTGACATATGTCAGCCCTTAGTATGTGTAATTGTTTATTGATAGATGGGTTGTCGCTTTATACTAACTACTAAATGTTATATACTAACTACTACATTTTGGGCTCGTAGCTTAGTTGGTAGAGCACATCTATGGCATAGATGAGGTCGCCGGTTCGAATCCGGTCGAGTCCACACAGTATATTTTAAATAAGAACTGATAACTTAAAAATTAATAACAGACTAATTATTAATGCTATATTTTAATTTTGTAGGGTAAGTGGTTTGAGCATCATATGCCGTTATTTTATCTGGTAGAAGGCATCGCATTGTTGAGTCGGGGAGTTATAGTTTCTATAGTCACACACTTGAATCATCAATGATACTTTTATACTTATTACGATACAATAAGGTAATAGTTGAAATCATAAAAAAGGTTATCCTATACAGGTAGATAGAATAATTGCAGACCGTAAAGTGCATGAAAGAATTCATAGGTCATAATTTGAGGAATATTTTTTTTATTGCATAATACTGCCATTAGCGCTTTTGCAAAAGTAAGCTCAACGGAATTACTGGTCTCAAGAATTTTTATTGCTGCTTTTATATCTCCTGATTCAGGATTAAGAATATTGATATTACTTAGTATTAGCACGCGTAGGAAATCTCGGGCGAGTGAAGGACTAATAATATTATAGATGGTCATATATGTTTCATTAATGCTTACAACATTGGTATACAGCTGGCATTTCTCCTGAGCGAAATAGCGGAAGAACGCTGTTGTTTGTATATGTTTTTTATGAGCTCTATCGACAAAAGCGATGAGTGCATCAGGTGCGATATAGATTTTCTTACTGATCATATTTTGATTTGTTACTTTCTGGCTCAATAAATTTATCTGGATCCGCCATTAGCGCTTGGTGCTTCCTCTTTTGAGTATCACTAGATTTGTATTTTGTTTGTAAGGCAGCAAGCATCTTCGTAAACATTTGTCTCCCTCACTTTTAATATTATTTTCTATTTTAGCTCCAGTCCGGCACCTCTTCCTTGAAGTCGAAGAAAAGGATCGTCCTGAGTAAATTGTTTGTCCAACTGTTTGGCATTTTTAAAAATTTTCGGTTTTTGTTCTGTAATCGTAATTTCTTTGTGAAAATCTTGTAAAGCGTTTTCATCAATTCGGATATTGCCACCGATTTTTACCGCTTTAAGTCTCTTTTCTCGGATATAACGCCGGACTGTCAAAGGATGGACGTGTAAAATAAAAGCTACTTGTTTGACGCTGAGTAAATTATTCATAGACAATTATAGAATAAAGTGTCTGTAAAAAAGTGTAAAGAGTTATTTTTACTACCACAAATAAATATACAATAATTAACAGAAGTATGCAATAGTATACAAAATTTTAAAATAGTTGACGAAAATCATGGAAAACTACTATAGTAAATAGGTACTATGCTTTTGAAAGAAATACTTAGAAATAATGTTTCATGTATGAAAATCATAAAACCCTTTTTGCAACCGTGGAGAGAATTTATTCTGAGCACTCTTTATAATGATAATCCTTATGGTATCCATATTCGATTTGCTATGAGTCTAAAAGTTCCTAAGCCTCAGCTTATAAACATCCAGAAATCTATAATTTTTCAAAATAACAATTATTTTGCACTTTCAAGCATTACTGGAACGTGTACTATATCTCAATATAAAGGAGTAGGCTTACAAAATTTTTTATTAGATGAAGCTGGAAAAGAAACACAATTAGTCACGATTAGCAAAAACACTCTAATTGTGCTAATTGGAATCTCTATGCGAGAATATGCTGTTGAGACAGGTAAAACATCTCTTTCGTCGACTTTAATATACAAGAATTTATCAACATCAATTCAAGGACTAACTAACGCTACAACTACAGGATTTATATTAGAAAAATATTCTTTTTTCTTTTTTAAGACTCATGAGAAGAGGGGATCTCTGGGCGAGCGCTCTTTCACTCATGACGAAATTCAGTCAATGTATTTTTTAAGGGAGGAGGTGAAAGATCATGACAATAGTTAAGAGCAGATTACAACAAATGTTTGAGGATATCAGGATATTATTTGCAGCGCCGGTTTATTAGATATATAAGCATTTTCTAATAGTTTGCTGAAGTTTTGTTTCGTAGTTCCATAAAAAACAAAACGTGCAGGATTGAGCAAAAAGAAGCCTTTCCGTATAGATCGCTTTACTTGACAAGTATTTTCGTTGACCTCATAATGCAACTATGCCCCTTGTCAAGAGAAATCTATTTATGATGGGAAATTTGCCAGCATTGCTTGGTTTTAGTTCACAATTACTCATCATTATTGTGGCATTCGGAATCATCTTTCTTTCAGCAATCTTTGGGACAATTTATTTTTATATCCAATATCAACATACACAAGATCAGCTTAACAAGTCTACTCAAGCAGACGATCAGGCAGCGCTAATTATTGAAGTAGGCAAGTTAATTGTCTTACCAACAGGGGAACAACCTAATATTGCGACTGTTTCTGATATTACAAAGTTGCAAAGGCAACCATTTTTTCTGCATGCTCGAAATGGTGATAAAGTTTTGGTTTATCCCAAGGCTCAAGAGGCGATATTATATGATCCAATGATCAGTAAAATTGTTGAAGTTGGGCCTGTTGCTATGACGCAAGCAACACCAACAATGGTTATAACGCCTACGCTTGCTCCTATAAAAGTTGCCTTATATAATGGAACAACTACCGTTGGTTTAACGGCTACAATGGCGAAAGAGCTTAAAAAAAAGATGCCTAATGTTACGGTTATCTCTCGAGACAGCGCTCAAAACGCATCCTACGGCTCAATAGTTATTGTTGATCTTACGGGAAAAAATGCATCTCAAGCATCTATCATAGCTAAAAAACTCAACGGAAATGTTGAGAACCTCCCTATAGGAGAAAAAGCACCTAAAAATGCCGATATACTAATTATTTTAGGAAAATAACAAAATGTGGTATAATATAGGAAGACTCATAATCTTTAATTATTAAAGAGTAGGGAGTCATTCGGTATTCTAAGCTAAATCGGGTCATTTAACCTCGCAATCACTTAGGATTCGTAATACAGCCCCGCTGAGGGGTAAGTAAAATGTATAAAAAAAAAGGGGGTGAATCCTAGTGGCACAACAAGATAAAACTATTCAATGCAAGGACTGTGGTAAGGACTTTACCTGGACTGCAGACGAACAAGCATTCTATCAGGAAAAAGGCTTTAATCCACCACTGCGTTGTAAAGATTGCCGAGTAAAAGCTCGCGCAAACTTTAATAACGGCGGTCATAGTGGCGGAGGAGAACGTCGATCATTTCCGATAACCTGTTCTAATTGTGGCAAGCAAGACACAGTACCATTTGAGCCGAAAGGCGATCGTCCGGTACTTTGCCGTGATTGCTTCAGGAAGCAACGGGAACAATAATTTTTATAACATTTGTTTAAGATTTATTGGAACGCCTCGCTTAGCGGGGCGTTTTTCGTATAAAAGAGAAATGGCAAAAGCTTGATATATAATTACCTGTTGTTATATATTAATATATCTTAAATACCATTTATGATTTACTTGATATATATACAAGTCATAGATATTTTATGTATATTTTCATACTATACTACTAGTTATATTTAATAAGTTTTTTTAATGGAGTTATTGCTATGGAGTGTTTGATGGGGAAGCTGAGACAGTTGGTGCAGGAATGCTTGCTTTTGGATTTCTTTCTGGCAATACTGTTCCAGGTTTGTTGACATCAATTGGTTGTTGTTGTTGCTGTGGAATAGGAGTTATTTGCGCTGAAGGACTTGCTTGTGGTAATGGTTGTTGTTGCCCATTATTTTTTGCAACAGCTAATTTATTTATAGTGTCAATATCTGCGTTAATCTTTTGTGTGTTTGTTGAGCTATCAGCTACTAGTTGTTTAACAGTTTCATATGCTGCCAATGCCTGGTTATATATACCTTGCTGTTGGTACGCATGGCCTAAATTATAATAGGCGTTTGCATAGTCGGGCTTGAGATTGGCAGAAATTTGGAACTCCCTGATAGCATTATCATATTGACCAAGTTGATAATATACACCGCCAAGATCAATGTATTGTTGAGGATTGTTAGGATCAAGTGCAATTGCCTGATTTAATGTTAAGATTGTGAATTGGTCTGCATGTTGCCCAAAACCAATCAAACTTCGATAAATTGATGAAAGATTATTCCAATTGAAAGAAGTTGCGGGAGCAATTGTAACAGCTGCGCGTCCTGCATTAATTGACTGTTGGATCAATGTTAAGATATTCTGTTGTGTTTGAGCACTTGGTGAGGACCCTTTTGGTTGGTTTACTGCAATTGCATTAGCTAAGGCGATGTTTGTTTGTGAGAAAGCACGATAATATATATCTCGATAAGGGAATTCTGAGATAGCAGCAGTTTGTAATTGATATGTTTGTAAACCATTATTTTGCGATTCAGCCACGAGTGATTGCTGAAAGGTGAAGTCTGACATCATGAAGCGTGTCACAAAATATAAAGGTACACTTATAATAATTACTAGAACAATAAGAAAGATGCTAGGAAGGATTTTACTGAATCTTCGTTCGGATGCATTTTGTGGGATTTTTTCATGCTCGGGGGTGACTGCAAAAAGACCTCTCTTTAATGCAAGAAGCGAGAATTCTGCTTCACCAAACCTTTGTGGGTTGTTTTGGATACAGACGGTTGCAAAAAGTGCAAGTAATATGAAAAAAAGAGCAACTAAAGTAAAAGAAAAAGGTAGTATCAAAGCTGCAAGAATTGCTATCATTAATGGTAGAAAGAAATTTTTTTCTCTGATGATCCTGAATACAAGAAAAGCAAAAGTAGCAATACCCAACAAGCCTGTTGTCGCCATCAGTTCTAATGCAAAACTGCTTGAGCGAAAGAAGGTAAATGCCCAAAGTGTCTGGTTAGCATTATAACTGGCAGGTTTGAATTGAGTAAAGTCATTAAGGTATGTGCCAAAACCACTTCCTAATAGCAAACTTCGGAAAACGTTATTGCTTTGCGAAATCGCAGCAAAAGCTGTTGATAGGCCGGTAGAGAATGGCAAAATTAATGGTTTTTGGTTGGTGAATAACATATAGACCGTAAGTCCTAACGCAATAGCAATGACAATAAATGCAATTCCAAATCCGCCCATTACTCCTGTTGACTTTTTACGATGTGTCTCAGCGTCATTAGCTGTAAAAGGCGCATTCTTTGAATGCTTTGCATTATTAAGGTATCCGTAGCCAAAGTAGCCGGCAATTGGCAACACAAGTGCGTAATATAATGCCTGATCAAGTAAAGATCCAAAAGTGGTAAAGAATGTTACGTGTGTATATAAAAATGGCAATGGATAGAACTTAGAAAAGGAAAGAATGGTTAATAATGCTGATATCCCAGTGCCTAGTGTAAGAGTTCCAAGAAGGAAAAGTAACTGTTTTTGTGTTTTTACCGTGTTTACGATTACAAAATAGAGAAAACCGACAAATAATAATGGGGTTACGGCAATGAATGAATCATAACTATTGATACTGAATCCTGCAGAAATAAATGTAATTATTATTAATAATGTTACAGGGATGTCAAAAGGTGATGTTCTCATTTGAAGTTTGCCATTAATAAGTGTTCTGACACCAAAGATAAGCAAACTGAGCGAGCTTAGTATGATTAATATAAGCTGCTTTGGCAAGACAAAAGCATCGGTAGTCGTATTCAAAAAGAAGATAGGGAAGAGAATAAACAATATCCCTATCATCAATAGACTTAGATTTTCGAAATAGGAGAGAATTTCTTTCTTTTTTTCTGGCATAGGAATTTGAGACATTAGACCAACTGTAACAATTCTATTTGTATAATGTCAAGCATAATTATTCTATAAGCTAGTTTTCTGTTCTATTTGAACCCTATAAGGAAAATTTTCATATAGCATTTGATTTCTCTTCTTGCTAATTCACAATCCACCAGTTAAAGCTAATATCTTTTGTAACAGTTACAGGTATGGCGACAGTGAAAGAGCCCTTTATTCCTCCCGTTGGACTTTCAACAGTTTGTCGAGTTAGATATGGTGTTACACCTCTAGTATCAGATGTAGCTGTCACGTAAATGAGAGAGTGATTCGTAACGTATGGGGTGATAATCGTTCTTTCATTTTCATAGGCTGTGATTACCCCTTTACCTGCAGATTCATTTGCAATTGTCTCAGTCATCGATGTATCAGCCTCAACGCCACGGATTATTGAAAACCCATTGCTTGTTACAGTGTTAAATCGAGCTTCGCCTGAGGAAGTGATATCTCCCGACTGATTAATTTGTATAACAGCACTGCCAGTTGCGCTTGTTACAATAAGATTAGAGTCTGAATTATTAGTTTTATTTTTCAAATTAATAATAATATCTTGGTTTGGAATAGGCGCGATGATTCCTGCAGCAAGTTGCCCGTTTACAGTTATATTATGTGAAAATGTAGCATTGCCCTTCATATTGAGATTTCCTTGTGTATCTATTGCTACAAGTCCTCCCATAAAGAGAATGTTCCCTTGTTTTAGAGGCTGAATATTAAGGTCAGAGGCAATAGTATCAAATGAATTGGCTGTTATTTTTAAATTATTATTAATGTTTAAGCTATTACTTATTGAAACATCTGTGAGACTCGTCGGTCCTAGGGCTATGAGTCCCTGATTAAATGTAGCAAAATCTGATTTCAGATTAGGTATGTAATTTAATTGTCCGCTTAGGCTGGCTATAGGTAAGTAATGAGTATTCGTGACATCTCGAGCATCAAGAGGTGTCGTTGATTGATTTTTCTTTATATATTCATTGAGTGCTCCTGAATCACTTGCTATATGTCCTACATCTATGATATTTGTTATTGGTAATCCCTCTAATGAAGTCGTAGCGCTTGTGCTTGCTATACTATTATATATAGGAGAAGATACTGAAGCAGTTTTATTATTAGTAATTTGTACAATTGCACTTCTAGTACTTATAGGTATGAGAGAGGCAGAAGATGATGCTTTTTGATCAGCTATATTTGCTGAATTGCTGGCAATGAGATTAAGCGAGGGTTGATTCTGATGCAACTGTGATAGCCTCTTATCGAGTTCTTGATTAATTAACTGTTTTGCTATTATAGTAATATATTGTTTAAGAGTCTGCTCTCCAATCATTATGTTATCAGTTGCTACTTGGAGAGATTGCGTTGTTATCGTTTGTGCTTGGATTGCCCCCAGAGAAATTGTATTAGCAATATTACCTAATAATTGAGATATGTTTATTGATGATGTTTGTATGGAATTGATTTTGTTTTGTATAAAAACGGTTTTAGTTGCCATTGTAAGATTGCCATTGTTAGTAATGGATGTAGGAGAGTTTTGATAGGAAAGATTAACAAAGATCATGATTTTTCCAACTGTGGTTGGATCGGAATTATTATATGCTTCAAGAGCTTTTCCGATAATTTGACCTGATTCAGTTGCCTTCATGGCAACCCCTGGAATCGTGGATGAAGTCAGATCATCACCTGCAAGAATAGGACCATTTTTGTTGGAAACTTTTACAGGTACACGTCCTTGCAATGCAAGTGGGTACATGTTAGGGTGTTGTTGGTCAGTTTGCGCTTCAGAATTGAGAGTGAATCCAGGTTTTGTGGAAATAATGCCGACAAGCTGGTGTTGGTATGGTGATGACGATTTTATAATAGCATTATTATTATTTGAGCCTTCTAATACAACTACATCACCTGGTTCAAGATTTTGTGAAGAAACATATTCTTCAGCAATGTCTCCTGAGAAAGCGTTTGCGTTATTAAAATAGATTGTTCCTGTAGTTGCATGGGCAGAATCACAGGCAGTGCTTGTATAGAGACAGATTGATCCATCAATCCGTAGCTGTTTAAGTGTATCATTCCAAGAAAAATTACCTGCATTTTGTACAACTTGTTTACTGTCATTAACAAAAGGGATTGCGCCGGTAGGATAATTCGCAAGTGTTATCTTTTGACCGTCCGGAATAGTGATACCGCTATTTACAACTACATTACCAGTGAAAGTACTTTCTCCATGCACAGTTATATTATTATTAATAGAGGTCATTCCTGTATTCCCTCCAATAGAAACGACAGAAGCACTGTTGCCAAGATTTAATTCAGAAACGTTACTACCTCCTATATCAAACATTCTCGAAGTAGTTCCTATAGTATCACCATTTAAGATTATATCTCCTCCAAGAAAGGCGTTTCCCATATGGTCAAGCCTGAATTTGTCAATTCCATTATAGCGACTGCTAATGATATCGCCAGTTCCGATTTGATTGACAACAAGGGCTGATTGACTGCTTGAGGTGGCTAAGATAGAAAGGATGTCTTTGATCTCAACAGCTCCTGGTATTCCGCCAGGACTGCTATAGTTTGATGTATTTTGTAGTGGTTTCTGGATATCAATAATTCCCGATCCATCAGGAGCGATTTTTATATTTCCGTTAGAGCCTTGGTTTGTAGTAAGTAATAGTGCTTGACCTGAAACATTAAATTTGCCTCCTGTGGCCTGAAAAGTATGGCTTTCTGTTCCCCCTATAGTTAAATTACCTGCTGAGTCAAGTGCAAGTAAGACATTTTGTGCCAAATCAGGTGAATTGGTGATAGGTTTAAGTCCTTCCACAGACTGTGAATTAGCAGCAAAATTAGCTGTAGGGATTTGTTGCCGAGGAGATAGTTCTTGTTTGCCATTAACACTAATGCCTATATATAAGCTTTGATTATCTGTAAAGAGATTCTGGTCAAGCCGCGTGATTTTTCCAAGTGTTGCTGAAAAATATCCGTTTTGATCTGGTTTGATGTCTTGTCTTTCTTGCCAAAGGAGTGCTTCTCCTGAAGCTGTGGGATTATTATAAAGTGCGAACCGCAGAGGTGTCTCTGCGGTTATTGGTGTATTTGTATTATCAAGTAGTTTTCCCTGAAAGGAAAGCTTTCTCGGTGGAGCAACTGTTTGAGCAGAAAGTACTGCTTCATGTTGTTTAATACTATTGATATTCCAGGTTTTATAGAGAGTAGTGCCTGTAATAATGGTCGCGATTAATAGAATTGAAAGATGGAGATAGTGTGCAAATGCATAAGTATGATATTTTTTATACCAATTGGGTCGTATATAGCGTAGATTATGTAATAATTTATTACTCCAATGCATATGCTTGGTTGAGATATCCAAAGGAGCATAGAGTGCTTTAGCAAAATTATGTACAGTATTTGGGTTAGTTTCTATATTATAACTCCGTATTTTTTTTAAAACTGAGCTTAAATTAGCAGATCTCGGTGCTTGGGTGCTAGAGCTTTTTGGTATAATCGTTTTGATTGAAACATTTTTTGGCATATATGAGGAGGTTTCAATAATTGTAGTAACTGGTGCAAAAATTTTTCTTCCACTTTTTTTCCATAAGAGATATTGAATAGCTTCAGCTGAATGAGCTAGAGGATTAAAAAGTAATAAATCAGTTCCTAAATTGATAAATTTTGTTATTTTTTGAAATAATCTGAGTGGTGCAAAACGAGAATAGGAAGGTTGTTCGTTCTCTATTTTGTTCTCAGCCAAGCCTTGTAGAGCAATGAGTGGCACATCGGATGTAATGGGTTTTGACTCTTCTAGAGTTGCTTTTATCTCTGGCTCATCAAGAGTCGATTCAACCATTGCCATATTTAAAATTCCTTTTTCACCGAGCCATCGGATATATCGTCGCAAAGAAGATAATTTTCTATTTATTGAGATGGGAGATAACTTTGCCTCATTATAGAGTCTCATTTTATATTGTTCCAAGATATTATTATCAATCATAAGAATAAGATTGCTATTTTTTATTGGCATTTCCTGGATAGTTACAAGCTCAAGCCAATTGAGAAATTGTTTTATATCTGTAAGGTAATTCTTTATTGTAAGTCTGCTTGCCTGTTCAGTATAAAGATAATTTTTAAACTCTTTAAGGAAGTAAGGATCTATGTCTACAAGTTTGGATTCGTCAGTTGTAAAGGGGTTCTCTACAATCACTCCTGTTGTTTCCAAGAAGCTGCTGAATTTGCGGAGAGAAGAAAGATATCTTTTTGCCGAACGAGCCGCTGGCAGCGAGGTCTCATTTCCTAATCGGATAGTTTTTTTGTATTGTGTTATGACTTCAGCTGTTAAGTTACTAGGAATAAAGGTTATTTCAAAAATAGTTTGATACCAATTAATAAATTTTCTAATATCTGCAATATAGTTTTTTATCGTTATAGCACTTGGAGGATTTTTTTGTGAAAATAAATATATTTTAAAATTGTTTACTATATCCATAATTCAAATATCGTGAAAACCTTTTATTGCTTGGTAGCTTAAAATATCATTTAGCTTTGAGATTATACCGATTATACTGATTATTACGATATTTTATAAGGTTAATTCTAGGATAGAAAAATAATGGATAGGTTGTCAATACAGTAAAAGCACTTGTTGATATATATTTATATATTTTATACTAGTAATAATTTAAATAAATTGAGTTTAAATTTGTGAAAAGGTTGTAAAAATATATCTGCAATATATAAAAACGGTACACTTATTGGTATTTTTCGATAAAATAAGGAAAATTTAAGGCTAATCTAAAAATGGGGCATTATTAATGAGTAGATGAGGATTCTCTTTTATTTACAATGATTCTTATAGGGCTAATCCCTGATTGTTTAAAAGAAATATATAATATATCTCTATAATTTTCCTAATGTAGGAATATTTAAGATAAAATAGATGAAAGAGATCAAGTTGGCAAAAGACGTTAGAGTATGCTAGGAAGTATATCTTTTATTTTATATTGTTATATTAGTAATAATGTGTATTATTTAGAGGGGTTTAGTTAATTTTTATCTATTCTTAATTAAGAACCCGATTACTATTATTATATAGAAGTAGATTGGTAAATTGATATAAGAATCTACAAAAGTGATACACTATATACATATTTAGAATAGTTTTTTTAATTTGATGGCCTCAAATAGGTAAAGAGATATGAAAAAGGATTTAGAGGTAATGACTGAGAGCAATTAGGATAAGTATTCTATT
>DATMOG010000035.1:0-8566 GCA_035568375.1 Candidatus Sulfotelmatobacter sp. | reverse complement strand
TACGCCTGGGGAATTGGCATCACGGGTTGCACAGATACTGTCTCTTTCTCTTTTTTTGTTACCTCAGTCTTCTTAAGAGGTTTTGTCAATGCAATCTTCAATACGTCATCCATATGTGAGACGAATTCAAACTGTAAATCCTTCAATACCTCCTTCGGTACGTCTTCAAGATCCTTCTTATTATCTTTTGGAAGAATAATGGTCTTTAAACCTGCCCGATGTGCTGCAATAACTTTTTCTTTGACACCACCGATTTCAAGTGCTCTTCCACGAAGAGTAACCTCACCTGTCATGGCAACTTTTCGATTGACCGGAATCTTTGTTAAAGCTGAAACAATAGCTGTAGTTATTGCCAAACCTGCTGACGGGCCATCCTTTGGAACAGCACCTTCAGGGACATGAACATGGACATCAATTTTTTGATAGAATTTCTCTGGAATGCCTAAATCTACTGCCCGTGCACGAATATAAGACATTGCCGCCTGACAAGATTCTTTCATAACATCACCTAGTTGTCCTGTCAAAATCAATTGTCCTCTTCCAGGCATTAAAGCGACTTCAATAAAGAGAATGTCTCCACCTGCTTCAGTCCAAGCAAGACCTGTTGTCTGTCCTATTTCATCTTTCTTTTCCATCATATTGCCATGAATTCTCTCAGGACCCAAATATTTCGTAATATCTTTTTCCGTTACAACAATTTTTTCTTTATTACCTTCTGCAACTTTCTTTGCTATCTTTCGAAAAACTGTCGCAATTTTTCGCTCTAAATTACGCACTCCTGCTTCACGTGTATAGTGCTCAATAATAAATTGTACTGCTTTATCAGTCAAATCAACGTTTGTTGTCTTTAAACCATGATTTTCAAGCTGTTTTTTAATAAGAAAATCATGTGCTATCTTGAATTTTTCATCATGCGTGTATCCTGAAAAAGAAATAATTTCAAGACGATCACGAAGTGCTGGTGGAATAGTATCCAGTACATTGGCAGTTGTAATAAACATAACGTTTGAGAGATCAAACGGAACTTCCAAGTAGTGATCTGAAAATTGACCATTTTGTTCAGGATCTAATGCCTCAAGCAATGCGCTTGATGGATCACCACGAAAATCTGAACCAACTTTATCAATTTCATCAAGCATGAAGACAGGATTTTTTGTACCTGCATCTTTGATGCCTTGAATAATGCGTCCTGGTAAAGCACCGACATATGTCCTTCTGTGGCCACGAATTTCAGCTTCATCACGGATACCGCCAAGTGAAACTCTTACAAATTTGCGCCCAAGTGCACGAGCAATTGATTTCCCAATTGAAGTTTTACCAACACCAGGAGGCCCTGAAAAACAAAGAATAGGACCTTTCATTTTACCTGATAATTTATGTACAGCGAGATATTCTACGATACGTTCTTTTGCTTTTTTCAAACCATAATGATCTTCATCCAATATCTTTTCTGCAGAAGCAATATTTGCATTATCTTTACTTTCCTTGCTCCATGGCAATGAGACCATGAGATCAAGGTAATTACGAATATACCCTGCTTCAGGATTAAATTGGTTCATATTTTGGAGTTTACTAAGCTCCTTCTTTGCTTTTTCTTCAACTTCGGTTGACATTTTAGCTTCTTTTATTTTATTGAGTAAAACACGAATTTCTGAGTTTTCTTCTTTATCTCCAAGTTCTTCTTCAATTGTTCGCAAACGCTCTCGCAACATTGCTTCACGTGCTCCCTTTTCAAACCGTTCCTGTGTCTTTGAAGCAATTCTTCGCTCTAATTCAAGAATCTTTACTTCTTTTGCCAACAATTCCGAAAGTTTCTGTAAACGAGCTTTAACATCGTTCATTTCAAGGAGCTCTTGCCGCTCATGAGGTTTGAGATCTAGTGCTGAGGCAATAAGATCTGATAATTCCGCTGGCGAGGTTTCTGACATAATATTCATGAAAAGCAAAAAGTCTGCAGCTTTTCCATAATTCATCGCTTTTCTAAATTCATTGGTGAGATGATTGCAAAGAGCTTTTATTTCTTCATTATTTTCAACTGAATCAGGCAGTTCAACAACTTTAGCCATAAAGTATGAATCGTGTCTTTCATATGAAAGGATTTTGACGCGTGACAAACCTTTTACCTGTGCATTAATTTCGCCATCTGTTCTGATCATACGCTCGATCCGTGATAATGTACCGATTTCATATAAATCATCTGTTGTCGGATCATTTAACCGTGCATTTTTCTGGAGAACAAAACAGACTACTCGTTCTTTTTGAAAAGCTGATTCCAATGCTGCAAGACTCTTTGGACGTCCAAACGTAAGGACTGAATCTGTACTGGGGAATATTATGCCATCTCTAATTGGGATAATTGGTACTACTTTTTCCATAAATATTTTTTAGTAAATTAAACGGTGATTCTTCGAACCATTTATTTGTAATTAGCAATCTATCATACATTCTGCTAATTGTCAACTACCCTTTGTTGATACAATGTAACAAGGAAGTTTGCGGCTGTCAACTCTTTACATATTTTCTTACAATATACAAAAGATCATCGATATTAAATGGCTTTAAAAGAAAATCATCAGCACCAACAGTTTTAGTAATTTTTTCAGTTTCATTATTTGCTGACATAAGTACTAATGGAATATCTTTGGTATGAGATTGTGCTTTTATCGTCTTAGCAATTTGTCCACCATCTTCTCCAAAGAGCCAAATATCCAAAAGGATCATGTCTGGTCGATTTTGTTGAATCGTTTTATGAACTGTTTCACCCTGATCGGCAGTAGAAACATCATATCCCTCATTCTCTAAGATAATCTTTACTACCTCTATAATGGCTTTATCATCTTCAGCGACGAGAATCTTTTTCTTCATATAATAAATTCTAATGAATTGAAACTAACATAGAATATACCACAAGTTGATCAGAATAATTCTTTGCATTTTTATCTCATACGCGCTATCAGATGTCGCAAAAACTTCTTTAATTAAAAAATCCTTATAAGACAAAACTGATGACAAACGTATATTTTTACTATATTATTGATTATAGTTATAATATCACCTGACGCAACTTCTTTCAAATTTCAAAAACTACCGGTGCCTGGTTACTCTATCCAAATATTCATCGATAACTCCACTTCATCTCACCGAATAGCAAGGGATTTCAAGCAAAAATAGCGTATTTAAAACAATGTTTTTCGTTTAAACCAATCTCTTAGATGTAACAAGTGCTCTTTTGCTCTATCAGCATAAAGCTCCTCTTTGTCTAAGAGGCTTGTCCCCAAATAAAATCTAATAAGGCGAAATATTTTATGTAGTAGGTTGTCTTTTTATATACTAATAATTAGATGCACTCAAGGACAAAATAACTCTTGCTTATTCCTTACACGTTTTTGGTTAATCTCTTATGTTAACAACATATGCTAAATGATAAGAGAGAGGAGGTGAAAAAATTATGGCAACAAAGAGTAAGGGTCGAGGATTTGCATCCATGGACAAAAGCAAACAACGCATGATTGCAAGTAAAGGTGGTCAAGCAGCACACAAAAAAGGAACAGCTCACACATGGACAAGTGAAGAAGCAAGAAAAGCAGGACAGCTCGGGGGCAGAGTACGTCAAAAAAGAACTCAGTAAAATTGAGCATAAGGTACTATACCAGGAAGGGAGGTGAATGTAATGAATATACTTTCATGGATTTTATTCGGGTTAATTGTAGGTCTTGTAGCAAATGCTATAGATTCTTCGCCTAAAAGAAATGGAATTCTAGGATCTATTCTTTTAGGAGTTGTCGGTGCACTTGTGGGAGGTTTTGTAGCAAATCTTATCTTTGGTATATCTGTTGCTGAATTTAATTTAATTGCATTTTTAGTAGCAATTGCAGGCTCATTACTCTTACTTTTCTTTGGAAAAACAATGAGAAAAGCGTAGTCAAAAAATATTTTGTAGGTAGCATAAGCTGAAAAACGAAAATTGACATAAAAAAGGAGGTGATGCATATGTTATCGGTGCAGCCACAAAATGAGTCCATTTGTTGCAAGTTTGGCAGGAATTATAGCTGGCGCGACAGCAGTAAGCGTACTAGCACTATCAGACAAAGCAATTAGGGAAAAAGCTCTAAAAAAAGCTAAAAAGGTAACAGACGAGCTTCAAAAATGGAGCACTAAAAAACTCAATACAAGTGATACTTATGAAGAACTCAAAGAAAAAACTGAAAGAACCAATGCACCGTATATAAAAGATGAACCAATCAACAAATAAGAGTATACAGCTGTTCTCCTTCTCTCAACCCGAATAGTAATAGATTCAATTAGGAAAGACAACCATTTAGTTATAATTTTGCAAAAAATGTAAGAATAAAATAAGAATACCTTTGATATGCTTGTATCTTTTTATTTTTTTGGTAAGATTAACCCATAATGAACAATATTCATTTCGAACAAGTCAATCAAGCAATCCTTGCACTGATAGATACCAAATCAGATAAGCAACTTACTACACAAATAGTAGAGATTGCCATAAAACTTATTAATGCAGATTTTGGCACATTGTTTTTGAGTAATAAAGATCGAATTAAAAAAATTTATTATTCTGATGAACGCGTCAAAAAAAATGTACTTTTACAAAATAAGTACGTTACGCATTTACTTTCTAAAAATAAACTCTGTTATCTAACACAAAAGGAATTAACAAATAAGAAAATTGGAGATTTTCCAAAAGAGATTACATTTGTCATTTTAGTACCCCTTCGCCACATACAATACAAACAAACACTTGGTTTTCTAATCTTATATTTCCATAAAGAAAAAACGCACATTACAGTGACTGAAAAAAAACTGCTAACACTCTATAGCCATTACGCTGTTCTTGCATTAACGAAATCAAAACTACAAGAAGAATCTCTCAAAGCATTGGAGCTTCGAGATCGATTTGTCTCACTTGCATCACATGAGCTTCGTACCCCACTCACTTCGATTCATGGCTATGTGCAACTCCTGTATGACCGCATGAAAAATAATGACACTATTGAATCTAGATGGATAAAAGAACTCTATATTGAAAGTATTCGTATGACTCAATTAGTGAAGGAATTACTTGATGTAAATCGTATTAAACAAGGTCAATTTGCCTTTGTATTCGGTGAAGTACCGATGCAAGAAATAGTAACGAGAGCTATTGATCGTTATCGGCTTACAAATGCAAATCATCCTTTTCATTTTCAATCGAAACTAACCAACAAGGAAACTATGGTAATTGGTGATTTTGATAAATTAGTAGAAATGGTTTCTGGTCTTTTAGGAAATGCAGTAAAATTTTCAAAACCAGGTGAAGAAATTATATTGATCCTTAAATATAACCGAGGGATGATCCTATTAGAAGTAAAAGATACCGGAAAAGGAATTTCTAAACAAGACCTTGATACTATTTTAAACGGATTTTATAAGTCTAATCATGCAAGTCATATTGAAGGTATGGGAGTCGGATTATTGCTAGCCAAACATATTATTGACAATCATCGTGGTAAGCTTAAAATAACCTCTAAAGAGAATAAGGGAACATCAGTACTTGTAAGTTTGCCATCAATTAAACGACAAATTACTATTCCTTAATAACATAACCAAATCCGCGCACAGAATGCAGCAGTTTTTTTTCGGCATTTGTATCAATTTTCTTTCTGAGATATCCCATATAGACATCCACAACACGAGTTTCTACATCGCTTGAATAAAGCCAAATCCGAGAAAGAATCATTTCCCGTGTAAGAATACGTCCTTTATTACTCATTAAATATTGTAAGAGTTTAAACTCTTGAGGAGTAAGTTGAATTTGCTGACCATCTCTTTTTACCTCCATTGTTTTACTATCTAATTCAAGATCAGCAATTTTCAATATGCTTTCATTATTAATCTGCTTACGAAGTCGTGCTTTGATTCTTGCAAGAAATTCATCGGCAACAAAAGGCTTGGTCATATAATCATCCGCCCCCAGATTCAAGCCTTCAACAATATCATTTATCGAATCCTTTGCAGTCAGGATAACAATTGGTATATCTTTATATTTTTTCCTAATTTCTCGGCATACTGCCTCACCTGACATCACTGGTAAACCTAGATCAAGCACAACAAGATCTGGAACAGTTTTCTTAAAGTAATCAAGCGCGGCGATCCCGTCAGACACCGTTTGTACTGAGTAGCCATTATCTAAAAGCAATTCTTTGAGGTATTTTTGTAGGCCCCGATCATCTTCGACAACAAGAATCGTTTGAGTCATATTATGAGTTATTATAACAATTTATGTAAGAACACACAACTGATAAAACTAAAAAAGAGTATTAAATAGTAAGAAAATAAACATATACCATAGTATTAACAAATAATTAATTATTATCGCTAAATAAGTTCAAATTAAAAATGTACCACTGTTTATTAATAGCTCATAAGAAAAATCCCTTCCGCTCTTTACCGTATTCTTACGATCTTGTAACTTGATTTTTATATAGGTCTTGACAGAATAAATTTAAGTACAGTATAGTAAACTTCCTGTCATGTTAAAAAAACTACTCGACTCCTTTGAGCTAACACCCCACCAAATAAAGATCTTTTTTGGTACTTTTCTTGCTATATCTATTATGGTATTCCTGCAGCATATTGGAATCCATTCTCCTTTTGCATTTCTTTCGCTTGACAAATAGTTCGTTATTAACCAAGATTATTATGCGGCATGTTAATCTTGACCTTTCTGGTTGCTCTCATTTTACTTATTCTTATTGTTTATATCATAAACACTAGCTATATCCGTGCGGTAAAAAAAGCGCAAAATGATAGTATTGCTGCCTTGAATGAAGCGGCCATTGCCATTAATACAAAAAATTGCATCATCCTGTTTAATACGGCTGCTGAAAACATAACCGGTGTTTCTGTAAAAGATGCTATCGGACAACCTATTGATAAAATATTGCGATTATCCGTTGAACAAACCCCAGTCCTTTATAAAACATACAGTGATTCTCCAGAAGAACGACATAGTAGTACTCTGACACTGCATAACACTAATGAAGCAATGACACAAATAATCGTAACAATTGCAAAGCATGCAATTGGATCTGACTATACATTAATAACCCTTATGGATACTTCAAAAGAAAAACAACTTGAAGAAATGAAAGTAGATTTCGTTTCTATGGCTGCTCATGAACTTCGTACGCCTTTAACAGCAATCCGTGGATATACATCCTTACTCCAAATGCATTATGCAACTCAATTAGATCAATCTGCAAAAGAACTACTCACCCGTCTCATTGTTAGTACAACAAATCTTACAAATCTTATTGATAATTTATTAAGTGTATCAAGAATTGAACGGAATAGCTTAATAATAGAGGCAAAACCACTCGATTTAGGAATTATCATCAAAGATATTTTTTCTAGCTTTGAACAGCAAGCTCATACCAAAAATCAGCATTTTACTCTTAATCTCCCTGATAACTTGCCACAGGTTATGGCTGATCCATTTCGAATAGGGCAGGTTTTTATTAATCTTATTAGCAATGCACTCAATTATACTCCTGACGGTGGTACAATTACTGTTACTGTTGCAGATAGAACTGACCATTTAGAAGTAACAGTACAAGATACGGGAGAAGGGATTCCACCTGAGGCGTTACCTAGATTATTTACCAAATTCTTTAGAGTTTCAGGCTCTCTGGAACAAGGATCTAAAGGAACGGGACTGGGCTTATATATTACAAAATCAATTGTTGAAATGCATAAAGGTAAAATTTGGGCTCAAAGTACTTTTGGAAAAGGATCAACATTTATCTTTACGCTTCCCTTTGCTACCAGCGAACAAAAGGCACAATACGAACAACATACCTCAACCAATGCTTTCTTGACAGTCAAAAATGGACAGGGTATCATAATTAAGAGAAACTCAGGTCAAGTTCAAACAAAATAATTCCTATGAGAAAAATACTCATCGCTGAAGATGATTTTTTTATTCGTGACATTTATAGCAAGGTTTTTTCATTGTCAGGCTATGATGTACAAGTTGCTGTCGATGGTACCGATGCTCTTGAAAAAATAACCTCACAAAAATATGACATGGTTCTTTTGGATATTATGATGCCACGCATGACCGGCATTGATGTACTAAAAAATGTCAGAGCATTAACTACTCCTGCCAAAGATATTCCTATTTTTATCATTACAAATCTAGGACAACAAAATGTTATTGAAGAGGCATTTAAATTAGGTATGGACGGTTATATTCTTAAATCACAAGTTTCTCCGCAGCAAATCGTTGATGAAATTAATAATTACTTCATAAGCAAGGAAACGCTCCCTCAAAAGTAAGAGTTTTAAACAAACCTCACACCACTATTCCTTTTACGAGGATTGTCTAACACTATAATCTCTTCATATTTTTCTTCAATTCTATACGACTTACGCATTTTGACAAGATATAGGGTTTCGGTGTAAATTAAATGTCCATGAATAAAAGATGGACAAAAGATTTGTATTGCCAATTTTTGTTAGCCTCACAAAGGAATTTTACAGCAACACAAGCAGCAGACCT
>DATMOG010000034.1:0-8824 GCA_035568375.1 Candidatus Sulfotelmatobacter sp. | reverse complement strand
ATTACAAAAGCAAACTATCTGCGTTTCGTGCAGGAACATGATAGACAACTACTCTATGATACTCAGCAGGCGCGTAATGATTATGCTCATCAAAAGGCACTCCTGGAAGATCAGAAGAGACAAGTAGAAGCGCTTAATACACAGTTGCAACAATATACACAGGATCTTACTTCACAAAAAGCTGCTAAAAAGAATCTTCTTACACAAACACAAGGTGATGAACAGACATATGAAAGCATGCTCGCACAAGCACGTGCTGCATTATCAGGGTTTAGTCGCTTTACGACAAGTCAAGGAGGAGCATCATTATTAGGTGGACAAACAAGTTGTGATGGATGGGGCTGTTATTATAACCAACGGGATAGCCAATGGGGTTCTTTGGCTATTAATGGACAAGGCGGTTATTCAATGGCAGGATATGGATGCTTGATTACTTCTCTTGCAATGGTTTTAAGTCATATGGGTCATAATGATATTTCTCCTGCTGATATTGCAACAAGTGGTGGTAATAATTTTGCTGTTGATACAGCGATGCTTGCGAAATCGATTACTGTGAAAGGAGTCTCGCTAACTCGTGTTGGTGTCTCTTTGGATAGTGCCTTACAAAGTGGACCGGTTATTGTCGGTATCTACGCTTATGGCGGCACTCATTTTGTAGTGATTAAGAGCGGCTCCGGCGGCAATTATGTTATGGATGATCCGTATATCCCTAACGGTCATGACATTAGTTTCACTGACCACTATTCAATGGGAAGTATTTTTGAAGAAGATAAAGTTGCTCTTAATTAACATTTTATCCCCTTATTTGAGGCTATTTTTTCCTTGCTCTTATATTTCAGATATATATCCGGAATGCCAAGAGGCGGTAATCATATGTTAAAATAACAGAAGTAGTTGGCAAAATATACCACAATGAAACAAATAATTACTACAAGTTTCCAAAAAACACAAGAGTTCGGAGAATCGTTTGCTCATGATCTTAAAGGTGGCGAAGTGCTTGCTTTATATGGTGATTTAGGTTCAGGTAAAACAACCTTTATGCAGGGCTTGGCAAAGGGACTGGGGATAACAAGGAGTATTATTTCACCAACCTTTATTATTATGCGAACGTATGAAATGAAAAGTAATATAAAAGATACAGGAGTAAGAACTTTGTATCATTTGGATCTATATCGTATTGAAGAGGAGTCACAAGCTATCGATTTAGGATTGGAAGAATTGATGGGTAATCCTGAAAATATTGTTGCAATTGAATGGCCAGATAAAATTGAGAATATTTTGCCAGAGAAGAGGATTAATCTCTTTTTTGAATATCTTGGAGATGACAAAAGGCAGATTCGGGTTGATCACTCAATTTGATTTACAGACAACATAATAGTTGTTTGCTTCTAATGTATAGCCACATCCTATCGGAAGTGATGGAAGCGGTACTGTAATGTCCTGATTAACCTTATTTTTGCAGCTAACTTCCTTAGGATGAGCCGTTGTCACACATGTTGTCGGTAACGTTACCGCTACAGTAGGAATTGGAGTATTTGGTGTGGCACAGTGAATAGTATTTCCTCTCGTTGCTGTTTCAAGATTGCATTGCGGTGGCAATTTTGGAAGGACGACATTGATAGAAACTGTTGATGTGAGTGTAGGCGTAGGGCATACTACTATAAAACCTCCTCTTACCTGTTGATACATACACCCTGTAGGAAGTGATGGTAACAGTTTTTGTTGATTTTCAGCTGTTGCTGCATGTGATTTAGCGGTTGCATTATCATGTGCATTAAGTGCTAGGATATTGATTGTCAGTGCGATGACAAGGAGGAACATTGATGTAATGACAGTAAGACGTGAAAATAAAAATGATCGTTTACGAGTTTTGTTGTAATATTCTGATGCGGTTTGTGTAGATTCCATGAAACGTTATATCTAGAATAGATGGGCGGCAAGGGAAAGTCAAGAAATATCTGTACCTGTTTATGTTAAAATGCTTTCATGGATGACATTACAAAAGCAATTCACATTATAAAAAATGGAGGGATTGTTATTTTTCCAACAGATACTGCATTTGGTATGGGTTGCAGGATTGATGATGAGGCTGCTGTGAGACGGTTATTTACCATCCGAAAAAGAGCAGAGACAAAAGCAGTTCCTGTTCTTGTTTCAAGTCTTTCTATGGCACAGCAGTATTTGCAAGAAGTATCAACTGAGGTTATAGAGAGATTAGTGAAGCCGTACTGGCCGGGAGCGTTGACAATTGTTCTTCCTTGTAGGACAGAAAAAGTTACTTCATTAGTCCGAGGAGGGACAAAAACGCTTGGAGTTAGGATGCCTGATCATCTGACAACACTTGCTCTTATCAATGGTGTTGGTATTCCGATGGTAGGTACATCGGCAAATTTTGCAGGAGAGAAGACACCATATACCTTTGAAGATATAGATAAAAAATTAATTACCTTAGTTGATTTTGTTGTTCCAGGAGAATGCCATACGAGGCTCTCATCAACAGTAATTGATTGTACAAATGAACCATGGAAAATTTTACGACAAGGAGCAGTAAAAGTAGAAGTTTGAAATGAAAAAGGTAATTTTAATAATTGATACAACAAATAATAAGGAAATGACAGTGGGTTTGCGGATTGATAACAAAGAAATTATCAAAAAGCAGTCGCTTGATACGAGAAAAGCACAGGTTGTATTACCCATGCTTGAAGGATTATTAAAAACACATAAATTGAATTTGAAAGAGATAACGGCGATAGAGGTAAATCCTGGTCCCGGTTCATTTACCGGCATTCGTGTGGGATTGAGTATTGCCAATACTCTTGGTTTTCTACTCCATATTCCAGTGAATGAGAATAAAGTAGGCGAGTCAGTAGAGGCTATTTATTGATGCGTTTATATTCCTCTGAGCCTATTTTTCAATTTTAGGTGAATTTGCTGGTTCATGAGCTGTATTTATGTCAGGATTAGCAAGAGTAAGAGCTTTCTTAGCAAGATCAGTAGGTACTGCTCTTAAGTGTTGAGGTTGTGTTGCTGCTGGTATCTGTTCTGCATCGGCAGATGCGCCAGGGAGTAATGCTTTTTGATTAGCTTGCTCTTTTCTCGGTCCGGCTTCAGTGAGTTCTTCATCATCTTTTGGTTTCGGAAGAGCAAATGATCCATCCTCTTGCCGCTCGAGTCTAATCATAATAGGTTTCTTTTCTCCCTGATCCGGAGGGCTTAATCTGTGAAAGTCTTCATCCGAAACAGCACATCCCCATGGAAATTGATAAGCAGTGATTCTTGCAGTTTCAGATTCAGAATCAAATTCAACTTGAGATGGTTGTTTTTGTGAAAATTTTACATCTACAGGATTCTCAATAATAAAGCTACCTCCCGGTTGTTTAATAATAGTAATTCTTTCAGGTTCAGAGGGCTTCGTTTTAGTATCTAACGGTTCGTTATCGTGTTGGTGCTGAACAGCTGGTTGAGAGTTTGCATCGCCAATTTGTTTAGCAGTAAAAACATCTTGTGTCCCATGTAAACGTTCGTTGAGTGATATAGCTGCGGATAATTGATCTGGAGATGCTGATAGTGGAATGATTATCAGTGTTTTTGGCCCAGCTTGTACTTGCTCTTGTGTATGTTCAGATGGTTGCAGTGCTTCATCATCAAGTGCGGCGGGTATTTCTCTCGTGCTATGGTTCAATTCTGTACCTGTAGTCGGATGTTGTTGGGCTAATGTGGTAGCATCTGTAACTCGAGCACTCTGTTCAGGAATTGCAGAATCTTTCTTAGATAGTTTTTTTTTACCAAATAACCTCTTTCTCTTCGCTGAACGACTTGTTTCAGATGAATCTTGCGCATCTAATTCAGGTATTATTGCGGGGTTTATTCCTAGCCGTAATGCAATGTCAGTCCCATGATATCTGAGATCAGATATAAGTCTAATTATTACTTCAGGAGCTTGTTGGTGCGGAATATTAAATCTTGTTAAAAATTCATCTATCTCTGGAGGTAAAGCTGTATCCGAAAGTATTCCATCTCGTGCGTTATTTAATGCGGTAATTGTTTCTCCCACTCTTAATAGATTGTCATTCATAATTTCTTGTTGACCCCAGAAATTATGCTTCCTGCCATTTGCTACTTCTTGTAATAAATTTGGTGCATCAGTTAAGACGCTTTCACGTTTGTCTACACCTAAGTCATGGGCTTCTTTAAAAGCCACAACAGAAATAACATTATCTATTATGACGATACCTGTATGTGGCGCCATGCCATGGAGAGCATCAGGTCCTGCAATTTGATCTACTCTTTGGCTTGTTGTACGAATAGTCTGACCATTTCCTGTACTTGTCGCAACTTCTTTACTAAAAGTATTTCCTATTAATCCGCTCAGCTCCGGAAGAAGACTCCCACGGGATCCCTGCGGCATGATAATGTGAACTTGGTGATTTTCCATTATTGTTTCAGCTGCATCATTTCCATAAACTGTTCTTAATAAACTAGGTGTTTGTACTACAGTAATAAGCTCTACACGATCGCGTACAGCAGTCATAAATATATCAAAATTTTCCATAGGCGCAGCAGTTGCTTGTTCATCCAGAATGATACGCGGAATTTTTGGAGGGTTTTCAGAATCCCGTTGTTCAATGGCTTCACGGAAAACTGCAGAAACGATTGAATTCCCTATTGGTGCTAATACATCTGCATCTTTTAATGGAATAAATACATAAAGTATACCGTTTTTACCATCACTGAGAAAACGTGCAGGATCAAAAATCTCAATATCAGATTTATTTTCTATTTCAGCTGAGTTGAGTGCTGCTTTATTTTCCCATGGTTCGAGAACCATTTGAAGCATCTGATCGTAGGCATCAGCTGTTCTTGTATCTGTTCTATCGATCTGACGAGAGGCTTTTTTAAGTTTAGCCGCGTGTCTTTTTATCAATAAACGTTCTTTAAAAAGGTCATCTTCTCGTTTCATTGCATCACCAGCGGTTAAATTGTTTTCGGATATAGCCATTTCATATAACTCTCTCACTGCTCCTGCAAGTCGCATTTTTTCTGATTCTGCTTTATCGAATGCTTCATAGCGCTTTGCTATTTCATCGGGTCTCCCTTCCTCTTCTGCTGTAGTAAGCTTTGTTAATGTTGCTTCTGCTGCAGGAATTGCTGCTTCATAGCGTTGTTGTATCGTGGTGAATTGTTCTTTTAGAATTTTGTTTCGATTGTCTTGTGCAGCATCAGATGTTTCCAAAGGTCTAATCGCGTCAGCATAATCTCTCAAGGCATCCATTCTTCCTTGTAATTGGTCGAGGTTGTCAGTAATTGCCTGTTGTGCTACTACTAAATTTTGTTCAGTTACATCTGCTAACTTCATCAGGAGCTGTATCTTTGTTCTAACCCCATGATCATGTAATGTCTCAGCATCGGCGTTTGCACTAACTTGGATTAGCGGTCCTAGAACGAGCCTGACATAACTATTCCAATAATTTGTATTGTCTCCTGTATCCTTTTGTAAATCGCTGGCACCTATTAATAACCTGGCCTGTTGTGTTGCCCACCTAAATGAACCATCTCCGTTAAGTGGCGACCAGGTGCAAATTTTGATTCCTTGTTCATTAATTAGTTCTCTGTTTTGTTTGGCGAATAGTCCTGAAGGATCGAAGACCCAAACAGGTCTTCCTCTTGCTATTAATTCAGGCGCTGTCTCCCTTATAATGTCAGGTCTTGTTGAGGTGGCAACAGTTGCAGTCTCACTGGCAAGCGCATTTGGTACAACAAAACTGTTTGTTTTTCCGTTTCCTGAACGTCCCATGACTAACGTATTGTATTTAGGTGGAGCAACCATCACCCAACCGCTATATTCTTTGCCAGTATGGGGATCAAGAGGTACTCCTATAATCGTCCTGTTACCAATTGTTGGTGAATTTCTACGTACCACTAACCCTGCGGCAAGAAGTGTTTCAATAGTTGCCACTTTGCCTTCATGTCCAAACATAGATTCTTGAGACGTTTTAACTCTTGAAAAGTCCCAACCTTCCATATTTCCTGGTCCACTGTGATTTCCTTCTAGTCGTGCCATACTTAAATTAAGTACTATAGTATAACATAATGTGCAAGAATTATAAAATCGGCCGATCTTAGTTAAGAAAAAATATTGATTATATTGCTAATTTATAGCTTAAATGTTTTATAACATGGTCATTAGATAATATCTTCTTGACAAGTCAGCATGAGAGGTATAGAATCCCATAGGTATACATTGATAAACTATATATTATGAGTGAAAGACGACCACTAAGAAGATTAAGACTATGGAGTGCCACAACTGGCTCTGAACGACGTGCAGCAGCAAGAGTTGTAGTAATCCCAACAGCACAAGACAGACGACGAGCTGAACAAGGTGCTCCACAACCACGACGTCTTTCCCCTGCAGAAACAACTGTTCAGGATTACATTGCGGCTCAGCGTCGGCTAAATGTGCTTAGAACTTTACAAAATCGACCAAACAGCAGAACAAGAAAAGCTTATGCTGAACAAATGGGACTTACTGATCGAGGCTGGAATGAAACTGTTGCGGAGGTGAAAAATGTACAGCGTGACTTAGCTAAGATAGAATCAAAGCTTACAGATCTTGGAGTCAAAAAGCCAGTGAAACCACTTAACGATGGTTTGCGGAAACATAAGGAATATGCACCTCGTAGCGTTGGAGCAGTAAGTCATCGAAGAACGACAGGTCAATATCCTGAAGAAGATTTAGCAGATGCTGCGATTGCACTTACAGAAGGAGTAAAAGTTGTCGTGAAGGCGACAAAGAATGTTTTAGGTGATACAACCAGAGCGGCTACCAGAGCTGGCCTGAGACTTACAGATGCTGCTCGAAAACAAATTACTGATAAGAAGAGTGAAAGGGAACAAGCATCAAGAGATAAAGCTAATAAGCAAGATAAAGAACCTACTCAACAAGGTAGAGGAACTCATGAGCCTGCACCTGGTAGAGATGATGCCAGACCTTCTACTCGTCCACCAGAGGCTCCAGCAACAGATTCCCCAACGGAATCCGGGGGAAAGGTAAAAGATGATAGAGTAGATGCCGGGTCAAAGAAACAAGGCCCTCAGGAGAAAGAGCCAGGCGTCGGTGGAGTACCCTCATCCGGAGATATTTTTACTGGACGAGACTCAGTACAGGCACAGCCAGGCAATCAAAGTGCTGGACAGAATTCTGTACCGACGACTCAAGAGTTGTCGACCCTATCAGTATTGGCAAAAAGCTTGAGGAACCGTCCAATGACAAAGAAGTATCCTGGTAGTGATGATCAAAAATTACCACAACCTAGACATACTGATCAACCAGAGCCTGGTGATTCCAAGTGATAATCATCTATAATAACGCTAAAGTTGACACTATTCTTCGACTAAATTTATTGAAGCAACTTTGATAAAAAGCGTGATATACTTGAGTAATGAAGCGGCTATTGCAGCATTTTTTTATTCCTCATGAGTCGAATAAGCATCGTGCTCGTGTTCTGCATCATGATAGTTTGCTGATTGTTATTACACTTCTTTTTTCAGCCCTTCTTGTTTTTCAAGGAATGCAACGACAATATCCTGCAGTTTTGGGAGATGCAACAGCTTCTATTACCGTGCAAGATTTGTTGCGATACACCAATATTCAACGTGAAACAAATGGACTTGCTCCTCTCAATCTCAATCCTGAGCTGACACAGGCTGCCCAGATGAAGGCAAAAGATATGTTTGCCAAGAATTATTGGGCGCATGTCTCACCAGATGGGACAACGCCATGGGTATTTATTAAAAATTCAGGATATGAATATCTTTATGCGGGAGAGAATTTAGCACGCGGTTTTAATACAAGTTCAGATGTAGTGACCGCATGGATGAATAGCCCTGAACATCGGGCAAATATGCTTTCCCCAAACTACACGGATATTGGTTTTTCAGTGCAATCGGGAACACTCACCGGTACCAGTACAACGCTCGTTGTACAGGAATTTGGGAGTCCGTACCAATCTGATGTAACAACAAATACAAATTCGGTACCAAAAATTCTTGCTGGAACAAAGTCTGCATCGCCATCTGGCAATATCAATATTGGTCAACCATCAGCGTTGGCAGGACAGGCTGCAGTAGCAAATGCTCCAATATTTGATGCAAATTTACTTAAACGGAATATAGCCTTTGTTATTCTCGGGTTTTTTCTGGTAATTTTAGCAATTGATGCAATCATTGTAGAACGTAAAAATATCGTTCGGATATTTTCTCATAATGTTGATCATATGCTCTTCTTGCTGTTTATTCTCCTTGCAGGTATTATTATCGGGAGAGGGGTTATCTTATGATGAAGAATCTTCGCAAACACTTTTGGCATTATCTTATTTATCTTGTCATTTTTTGCGGGGGTCTATCTTTGGTCTTATTTTCTAAAGGTAATACAAATTTGGAAGCAACAATGATTATCATGACTGCATTTATTTATTTTGTATGGGCGATGGTGCATCATTATGTCCATCATCAACTTCATCCGCGTATCGTCATAGAATATATTCTGATTATTGTGTTAGGTACACTGCTTACGCTCTTTCTTTTTGGGGTTTAGGAGCTTGAAAGGTCCCTTTGTTAAATCTTCTTAAATAAAAGTCACGGATAGCTTGTTTTTGAAATGGCCTGCCGGATCGAAGTAGCCTTAGACTTTCACGGATCAGTGCAATTTTCGTTCTCAGTGGAGCATATGTCATCCCAAAGAGCATCTTATTTCGGGTAATATAATAGTCGTGAAGTACGTTTCCTGCACCTCCGGTTGAAGAAGCATTGACATGGGCAAGAA
>DATMOG010000033.1:0-16812 GCA_035568375.1 Candidatus Sulfotelmatobacter sp. | reverse complement strand
CTCAGCTTCATCTGTTGAGTCTTTCAAACATTCCTTTGATGGATATTTTTTACAAAAAGTTAAAAATTAATTGAAGGTATTCATCAAACAATCCTTTATTACAATAAATCTCGTATTCACCCCTCTCTCAAGATATCACCTGAAATATGACTGCCGCTTTGTCGACTAATATAAAAATAAAATCCTATCTTCTGTAAAAATTTAAGAAGCTTTTTGAAGTTATGCTAGGCATAATTAATGAATAAGTGGGTTATTAATAGTTACTTGCCCCATAAATACGCTTGTATCACCTACAGGGATTTCTTCTCCATCTGCCGCTAAATCTTCAACATACAGCTTTATGGCATCTGCAATGTTTTCTTTTGTTTCTTCAAAGGTATCACCTTCACTTATACATCCAGGTAAGGATGGAACTATTACAGTATAACCGCCAACTGATTGTTCTTCAAAAATAACATCATATTTTAATACATTCTGCTTTATACTAAACATAGTTTATATATATTTCCTATTTGATTTTCAAGAGAGCTTAAACTCGGCTCACATATAAAGCTTCTAACCATAGAAGGACTTCCTCATCCCAAGTTTTTTTTATCCAATTTTCAGTTTTAGAGTCTGTTAGAATTTTCTTCACCTCTTTTAATGCAACCCATTTAAGTTGGTCAATTTCTTCTTTTTCAAAATGAAATTCAGAAATTTCTTTATTTAATATAAGTGCAAATACATGCTGAAATTCTTTATGTGTAGGTTTATCACTTTTGAAAACTTTGTATGGAATTAAATCGTTTTGGGTTACTTTTACTCCAAGTTCTTCATTACTTTCTTGAATTGCATTATGTATATATTCTTCCTTAGGAGCTAAATGTCCTCCAAAAAATGCCTCCCAAAATCCAGGCCTTACATCTTTTTGAAGTGAACGTTTTTGACAAAGAATTTGCCCTTTTCTGTTTATAACCCAAATACCAGTTGTTCTATGCCATAAACCATTTTTGTGAGCTACATGTCTTTCTTGTGGTTCAAGAGGATTATTATCTGCATCAACAATATATAAGAGTTCCTTATTATCAATCATTAATACAAAGATAGCACATTTACATTAACCATAAAAGGTTCAAATCCATTCAGTAGTTTTAACTTTTTGAGGTTAACAAAATATTTGTTAAAGCTAATTTTCTTGGGGTGGCTGGCTGGAGAATTTTCGTACCTCAGTGGAACAAACCAAGTTTCAGTATGCAATTCCAAACCTTTCAACCATTTAAATAATTTCTTTTGTCTATTGTATGCTGGAGACTATTTTTAAAATTTGAGATATAGAAGTGATAATAGAAATTGCGATACCACACCAACCGATAACGAGTATTATGACTGCTAACCATAAAGACTTTTTTGATAAGCCGACACCGCTTACGAGCTTTTTTTTCAAAATAAATCCACTTGCAATTTGCACAATGACTAACAATACACCCAATATAAACGGAATATATACAGAGGTACTAGATATACCCAAACTACTAGAGAGAGTTGATATTTGAGGTAAAACAAAAATGCCAAATACTGCGAGGAATAATAACCAAAATCCAGCACAGACCCATAAAAGGATCGGAAACCAACTATGATACCTCTTCTCTCGAAACATAAAAAATAATGCAACAGGAGTTGTTAGGTTTATAAGCAGTAGAATGATGATTATCCATGCTGGTACATGTGTCTGATTCTGATTTACTGATGGTTTTGGAGAAAATAACTCGGTATTACTTTGTTCTTCAGATATATTTCCTTCCATATAAATAATATATTATCATAGATGAGATAATACTTCTATAAAGGTTCGATTCTCTTCAGTGGTTTTGAGGAATCGAAGCTAGTTCAAAATCCTTGTTGAGGTTAAATTTTTTGGGTAGACTACCGAACGATGTTCGAACCTATTTTAGCGGGTTATCTATGACTGATAGAGAATTTTATAAAGTTGCGTATAGTTGTCTTTAGTATTATTTCGTGAAGGAAACCCGAATTATTTGTTTTTACCAATGTAAGCCTTTACAGGAGTATAAGGGTTTGTTTGAAAATAAATTTTATATCCGAGTGTGCGATGCGCACCATCTTCAATATAATATGATGCATTTTCGGTATCTCCAGGCAAGACACTCCTAATAATTAGTGGGGATAAACTTTCTCCAAGCTCTAGTTTTTTTGCATACCTTTGCATTGTAGCTATGCTATCGTCACCTTCGACACTTGCTATATCTTTATCTTTGAGAAGTGGTTTGGATTCTTCAGGGATAATCAGCCGCATAAACTCATCTTCAGTTAGTTCGCAAAGTTTCCAATCATTCCACTTATTGAGTACAAAAGGGGTGAATTCATTCCTGAAGTGTCCATCAAGTATTCCCATGCCATCTACATCTACAACGAAGTATTTAATGATGTCTGCAAAGCTAACTATCTGACAATTATGAGGCATATTAAATCATTCTTTCATTCATCATCTGGCGAATAAATATAAACTTTTTATATTTCCAGTTTTATTTAACTGCGTCCGGTCAAATCCCACAAGCACATTTAAAGCATTTTTGTTTCCATCTACGATATGCGATTTTCTAGAGAGAATGGCATAAACGCCTATGAAAATAGGTTTACCTTCTGCCGTTCTTCCATCTATCTGGAACCAGGGAACAGCTCCTTTTTTAATTTGCCCATCAATGCTTTTTTGGCTGGATCCAGCAAATGCTTGTATCTCAAAATTTATAATATCTTCTGGGACAAGTAAAATTGTTTCAAGTTCACCGTTTGAGTTTCTGTGTTTTTTTAAATCTTTAAACTTACTTAATCCCTCAAACCTGATTGTAAAAAGGTGGCTTCCGTTTGCTTGGCTTAGGGGATCAACCTTAATTGCTGCCAGTTTATAACCTTTATTCTTAGTACCGGCTCCATAGTTTGTTGGTTTAAAATGAACATTACCGTCTTTGTGATATGAAAATTTTACAGGTATTTGGCTAGCTAGTCCATTCTTTACAGCATTAAACACGCCGTCCTTAATGGGAGATTGAGGGATTTCAACAGTCCCACAGTGGTAGTTCTTAGTCTGATAATACGGAAAAGTAATATAAAAATCAATGTTATCGGGCGTAAATATCCATTTAAAAATCTTTTTTTCTTCCTTCCCTCGTTGCACAATAAATGTTAGGGATTTCATTTGCCCTTTATAATCTTTATTTACTCCCTTTATTTTTTCTAAAAAATCATTATTACTCATTTAAGCAGTCCTAAAAATAAATATCTCCCATTTTGATTGCATTATCTTTCTTTTTTTGCTCTGACATTTTTCTCCTCCTCATGGGCTAATTGTAAAATCTCTATGAATTCTTTAACATTATTTGCTCTTTCTTCTTGTTTTGTAATCTTATTCAAATTTTTCTTATTCATCATTCATTTTCACCACGCTATCAATGGCAATATTAGCTATAAGAGCTAAATGGTTAATCAGATCTTGTACCTGTTTATCTGTGTATTTTTTACCTCTTTCTCCTAATGTCTTTCTTGCTTCTGCTATTGTCATTTTTGACTGAGTTATTATAAAATCAAATTCAATAACATGGAAATATAAGCTAAATTGACCCTTTCTTTGCTAACCTCCACTTTATTAGCTTTAGAACGGGAGGATTTTCAGTACCTTCTGGAATAATAATATCGTCTTTTTCATTAATACCACCTAGGTCTAAATCATTCGGTCCTACCTCCCAAGCATGACGATCCTCAAAGCTTTTTTTTACTATTCCCAGATCAGTATTAATTTCAGGATTAGGATTCTGCTTAGACGGCTTCACAATGACAGGAGCTAACAGATAAACACCAAATCTATTAAAGCTTTTTGAAAATCCATCAAGGTTCCTTGTGGAATCAGGCTCCAGAGTGTGAACTCTTGAAACGGTAATAATATTGTCAGTACTTAATTTTTTATTCTTTAGATTTATTCCAATGATAGCTCTATACCAGGATGGATTCTTTCTAGAAATTCCTCTTAACATGGCTATTCTTATTAACTCATCTTTATCCTCTCTAGAAAAAGTCTCTATCCAGTCTTTAAAAATTGCTTCTGCCATATTTTTATTATCAAACATTAGAGCCAATATGGGCGGGCTATCAGACGGAACACAATACATAACTCCTCTCCAGCCTGCTTGATCCCATAAATGCTGTCGAATAATAGAAACATTCTCTATCTCATCATGTCTTAGTTGTTCACGTCTAACTGGTTCATTAGACTTGGATTTTTCGTTAGTAATAGGCTTACCGCTTTTTTTGGAGATGTAGGGATATTTCTTATATTCTTCTGATATCCATTTAGTAATGGAACTTTTTGGAGTATACCCTAATAAATTTCCAAGGGTAATTAGAGAACTTGAGAAATTAAAAGCTCTGTAAGAGACCTCCTCATCTCGAAAAAGTTTTAGTAAATCTGCTTTTGGATCTCTAAATAGTATTGAATGAGCAATTAACTGTAATACTGCTTCAGAAAAGCTACCAGCTATTTCTTTTTGTTCTTTCAGGGTAAGTTTGTGAGGATTAAATTTTTTACAGATTAAATCTATACCAAGTTTGCTATCAGTTCTAATTTCATATTTAATCTTTTTTTTCTGAGCATTATCCCTTTTTATATATATGAATACCTGTCTATCTCTTGAAACAGCATCATACGACATTGAAGTAGCAAGAAAACTTTCGAGAGCTGCTAAAAAGTATTCTCCAAGTTCAATTTCGGGACTACTATTTGGTACTTCCACAATAAACTCAGACCCTAAAATTTTTGACTTCATCTTTATTACTTCACCTTCATAAAGAAATGGTTTCTGAGGTAAAGCTTCTTGTGCGGGTTGAGTTAAGTAGGAATCGAAAAAGCTCTGAATGTCTTCGGGAGTTTGATCCTTAACAAACTCTGAAGGAAGTAACTCATGACAACCTAATCGAAAAATCAAACCAAGCGCAGCAAAATCTAAGTCTAGGCTAAATAATAAATCTGGTAGAAGTTCAAGACTTTTTAGCTCCTCATCAGGTGTTTTAATAAGTAATAATCCTAAGATTAACCCAAAATGTAGATTGTCCTCAAGAAACTTCTTTTTATCTTCTTCAGATTTAATTAACTGTGAGGCCATAACACGATTTAAACGATGCCACTCTAATGCATAACCAACATTACCTAAGCGAAGTTCAATAGTTCTAAGTCTCTCATAACATATTATTTGCATTCTATTTATCTCGCTGTATATCCAAAAATCACTTGTCGCATAAGAAGCGGCATTTATTAATGCACCACGAGCTGACCAAAGGAGACCAGCGTCTTCATAAGCCATTGACAATAAAAAGAGTGTACAAACAAGGTCTTCTTTGCTTTCTTTTTTATAAAATTTATATAATGCTTTTCCCAGATAATTAATAGATTTGTAAAACTGTCCCGAATCATAATAATGTCGTCCTCTGCTATATAACATTTCAGCTGTAGAAACATCTCCATATCTTTGTGTATTTATCTCAACTATTCTTTCTTGTAATTTTTCATATTCCTCATTGCCACTAAATATGTCCTCCATCTCATTGATTATTTTGAAGGAGGGTTCAAAAGGAAATCCAATTAACAAGTTTGCTTTCTCAATTACTTTCAGTAGCTGTTTAAATGTTTTAGATATTATCTCTTTTTTACCTATGTTTAAAATAAGATTCATAAATAAAAGCATCTCTTCTGCCTGAACTGAAGCACTTATATGAGAACTATTATTCTTAAATAATTCAAGCTTCTTTTGTAGATTTTTGGTCTTTTGCTCCATATTTTTGGTTGAAATTAGATCAGAAGTTCTAGCTAGCGTTGATAGCAGAGTCCAAAGGTTTCTCAGCCTTTCAACCGAGAAAATATTGTTGGAGCCTAACGCTTTACTCTCGACCTCATCATAAAGTTTCAAGAAGGTGTCAAAGTCTTCTAGCCAGAAGAAGATAGTCCAAGCTTTTTGATACATGGCAGTGAATAGCTGATCACTTGTACCGGAGTCTTTGGCAAAACTTATAGCCCTATCAAAATTCCCTAATATCTCAGATTTTGGTTTTTCTAATTCTGCAGTTAAAATTGCTGAATAAAGAACGTCATCAACGGTTTTAATACTTACATGACCACTAACAACATCCGTTTCTATGGACTCAGTTAGCTCTTTAAGTTTTTTTTCTTTCTGGAAATCTAATGGTCCCACGTCCACCTTCTCTTCTAGTCCATCACCTAAATTTAGCTCTTTGATAGCGAGCTTCTCTCTCTTATTTTCAAATACTTTATCAAGTAACCATGTTCGGTCATGTATTGTTACCTTTATTTTATATTGCTTTGATAAATCATCTTCAATTTCAGCTCTTTTACTTGCTTTGGCATACTGGTTTGTTATAAAAAATATTTTTTTATAACCTCTTTGGGTCTCAGCGATTTTTTTAATATCGTCTTTTACCTTTTGTACCCACCCTTTCTTTGCACTGAAAGCAAATGCCCACTCCTCATTTATAGATTTTTCTTTACCCAGATAGTAGAGGTTGACTAGCTCCTTTGACTTAGGAGTAGTTTCTGTATCAACTTTCCCATCACCACCGCCAGTGGGACCTGTTTGCGGTCTTAAGTCCGGACAAATTTCAAATTGGCATAGTTTTCTGACAAACTCTTCAAACTCATATTCTTGCTTTCTACTAGTAAGTGAGTCAAGCTGATATTCAAGTAAAGTTCTATTTAGTTTTGATTCCTTGGTAATTTTAGAATCAGAAAACTTATCTGGTTTTCTATTCTTCATGAAGTCTTTGGGTGATATTATGTTCATTTCTTAAATGGTTAGCTTATTTCTTTCTATTTAAATTCTCTTGATATCTTATCAAAAATCTGAGTTGATTTGTTATCAGAATTACATCAAGCGATACTTGGACTCTTTGGCAATATAGCTGTGTCGCCACACGTTCGCCACAGAGGCCAATGACATCAATTTTTTGTATATATTCCCGTTTAGGGGTAAAATATATCTATGGACCCGATTCAATCAGATCAACAAACCATTATCCCAATATCTGAGGAGGAACGGATGATGGCACAAGAAAATGCCCTGGAGAAATTACAGAAAAAGGAGTTTGTTCCCCAATCTGCAAGAGTACACGAGGTCAATATTGACGATTATGTTGCAGATCTAACGGCTGCCTTTCAAAATGGCTTTAATGTAGATGAGGCTTGTAGCTATATTGGGATTAACCCATCAACCTATTATCGCCATTTGAAGAAGAATCCCTCATTTGCTGAAAAAATGGAGAGAGCCAAACTTTTCACAGAATTAAAAGCAAAAGAGAGAGTAACGCAAATTCTTGTCAAAGGAAGTGATAGGGATGCCGGGCCGATGGCTCGCTGGCTACTTGAGAAAAAGCAACCTGATATATACGGGAGTCAGACGATCATTCAGCAGAATAATCAAAAAAATACCTATGTTAATTTAAGCTACGAAGAGGTATCCGAGCTGGTAAAGCAATTACATCTTGACCACCTTGGTCCCGTTGAGTTGCTTGAAGCTCTTGAAGAAGCATCCATGTTGGATGAAAAGAAAGATTCTTCTCCGCTCAGTTAAATGCTTATGCCCAATAGGAGATGTTAATCCCCCTTTTCATATATCTTTATTGTTATGCCAATTCAAATCCCTTTTTTGTTACCAATAATCTCCTTTTACAGACCTTACAGGTTGTTGCCTTTTCTTTCACTTTTATTGTTATAAGCGTATCGCAGCGTGGGCATTCTCCCTTAAAATTCTTGAAATCATCTGCATCCATAAATATTCCCGAAAAAGGAGCTACTATACCCATCCCTATTAAAAATATGCCAGGAATCCAGCCGATGATAGGAATGGCAAAGAGTAAGATTCCAAATATGATAAGAAAAGGTGCAAATGCAGTTCCAAGAATAGTGCCTCCGACCTTAGCTGCCACATCTTGACCTAAATTTTTTTTAGTCTTTTTATTTAATTTTTTAGGTTCAAATCCGTCTTTATATATTTTCATGCCCAAAATTGTTTCATTATTATTCTTTTTTTTCATATATCTTTATCCTAACAAATAGTTAGTAATGCTTGAGATCAATTATAGCACAAAGTCAAACAGATAGTTTGTATCGAAAATCATTTATAGCTTCGATAATAAGTGTATGCGCAAGTACTCAAGAATTCCTAAAAATATAGGGGAGAACATAAAGAGATTGCGCCAAAAGAGAGGGGTATCTCAAGTGAAAATGGCAGAAATAGTGGGAGTAACTCCAACTTATATTGGCTTTATTGAACAAGGAGTACGTAATCCTTCAATAGCAACTGTTGATAAAATTGCCAGAGCTTTAAAGGTTGAGCTATCCGAATTATTTAAATAATCCCCACCTCATATAAAAATGTGAAACATTTATAGCTTCAACAGAGAATCTTTTCTACGTAAGTGTATAAAAATTGTGTCTTTTCTCTCCACCAATAACTTGTCCCGCTTAATTTATAGAGTTTTATATAGTTTATGAGTTAGTTTATAGAGTTTTATAGGGTTTAGCTTGATATATCAATTAAACTTGACAATATAATGTTTTTAATATTTACTTAAATAAAGCCCTATAACAGACTTTCGTTGTCGGGGGAATTAATAAAAGGTATCTTGATACCTTTTTAGCTGAGATTGAGGCTGGCGTTGACTGAGTATGAGCGAGAAACCAATAACTAGTATTGATCGTATTAAAATAATACCTACTCATGTAGCACAGTCATGTCCTGTGTGCAATTCCTGGGGAACGTTACGTTATGGGAAAGTTACATGTCATGCTTGTGATGGAAAAGGATACATCTTAATACCTGCTGAGGAGGTAAAAAAGTGAGCTGGAAACAACCAATCCTCACTGGTTTAGAGAGCATTTTTGGTGAGGATTATAGATGCATGCAGCTTTATAAAGAGCTTATTTATCGTGCCAATAATACTTCCGGTACTAGCGTAAGTATAAAAAAACGTGCTGGTGTTTCTATAACAGTTATTTTGCAACGGGGAGAAGTTCTTTATGGGAGGATTAAATTTGCTTCTTACTTAGTATGGGATGACAAAACATGTGACCGAGCGTTAATAAAGCTGGAGAAAGTGTACAAGTTGGTGACCAACAAAAGAACTCGGAATTATACTGTTGTAACAATCAAAAACTATAACCAGGTTGTTGACATGACCAAGCAAATGTCCAACATTCGACCAACATTCGACCAAGACACGACCACATCTAATAATGATAAGAGTGAGAATATAGCTAGCGGCGCTCTTTCTTCTTTGAAAAAACAAGCTTGGGAAAATTATTCATTAACTTACTTTAAATCTCTTGGCATATCAGATCCAGCCTTTATAGAAGCAGCCCACCAAGCTTTTATGGAAAAAGGTAAAGCATCGAGCGAGAGAACTGTTAAGGCTTTTATTGATACGCAAAAGAAAATCACTCCACCTGATACTGCTGACTACATTGCTGAGTTATGGCCGGAGGAGGTAGCCAATGAATAATATAGCATTAATATTAAAAAATTACGGATATAAATTCACTGCAGAAGGAAATAAGTTTGTTTTTTCAGATTGTCCGATATGTAAAGGGAACACTAAGGCAGCTTTCAATGAGCGATCATTTTTCTGTACTAATTGCATGCAAGGTAAAGCCATTCCTATAAATGATTTTCTAACCCGGCTTAAAATAAAAGTTGATATATCCCCCACGGATGTTAAAGAGCTTCTTGAGAAAAGTATAGATCTACTTCTCGATCCTGAACTTAAAGGAATTGAAACTGGATATAAAAAATTAGACCACCGGACAGGCGGACTACTTCATGATCACCTCTACGTTTTGGCAAGCGAAACAGGTATGGGAAAATCTGTTTTCTCAACTAACCTGCTTATCAATATTGCAAAAAAAGGCTATCATACTTCGTATTTTGATTTAGAAAATGGAAAGTTGCTTATGCTGAAACGATTTATTGCCATTGCCAGCATGAAGCCTGTATCTCTTTTTGATGATCCGGATAATATTGGAGATATTATAGCAACCGGTGAGTCATTAGCAGGTATGATAACTTTCCGTGATCAGCAAATGCTTGAAGCATATATTGGTAATCTGCAAGGAGTCCAGATTGCTGAAGCAATATGCGATCTTATCCGTAGCGATGTAAAGGAGAAAAAGACTAGGGTAGTTGTGATAGATCCACTTGAAAATTTTGAGACAGAAGATAAAAGTTACAATGTTACCGGACGAGTTGTCGAGCTTTTCAAAAATCTTGCCCAAGAGCTTCATATAGCGATCATTATCAACCATCATGTCAAAAAACCTGACCGTTCAAGTAGCCAACGAATAGCAAATGTTTCAGAGTCTACATCTGTGTCATATCGTATACCCACAATTTCCGATCTTACAGGTACATCAAAGATAACAAACAAAGCAACTGACGTTTGGGCAATTGTCCGGCAGAAAGATGATCTGGATATCAATAAAAAAGGTAGGATGTTACTTTGTATTTTAAAAAGTCGTGAAGATCGCCCTACAGAAACAGGCGACCTCTACTTCGGAATGAATTTAGAAAATCTCAAAATTGTTGAAATTGACCTTACGAAAGGTAAATAAAAATTTATGAAGTCAGAATTATTCAAAAAAGCAGTAATAGAATTCAAGCAAATATACTTTGAGGAGTTTGGGGTGAAACTTACTGATAAGCAAGCAGCAGATAAGGCAATGTTCTTACTGCAGCTATTTTCAGCGTTGACTTCCACAGCTTAAAATGAAATTATACGAGTTAGACATGTATCACAATTTGAACTCGACTAATGAGGTGGAGAAAAAGTATTATCTTATTTATTGTCGTAAATCTGAAGAGTCAGAAGATAGACAGGTTCAAAGTATTGGAGACCAACTTAATGCAGCAGAAGAACTAAAGGTATATAAAAATCTTATTACGCTCGAAACCTTCACAGAATCAAAATCCGCAAAAAAGCCTGGCAGAACTGAATTTAACCGAATGATTGATCTCATACATGAGCGTAGGGATATTAAGGGGATAATTGTCTGGAAGCTAAACCGTCTTTCAAGGAATCCAAAGGATGAAGGTACTATTAGGTGGCTTTTACAATCAGGAGAGATAGAAGAAATAGTGACCCCCGAGAAAACCTATAAAATGGTGGATTCGGATTTCATAATGGCAATTGAGGGAGCGCAGGCACAGAGATTTATTAATGATCTGAGAAAAGACACTGCGAGAGGTGTGCAATCAAAAATTGATAAGGGTATAGCTCCTATGCTTGCCCCTCCTGGTTATCGAAATGCTGTCGAGAAAAAACAGGGAGAGAAAGATATCCAGCCTCATCCCCTATATTTCTCCCTAATGAAGCAAATATTCGAAATTTTCTTGACAGGTCATTATTCAGTTGAGCAATTATATAAAAAGGTGGAAGAAATGAAAATTAAGAATAGCAGAAATCAAATTGTAAGCCGTACACAACTTTATAAAGCCCTTAGAGACCCATTCTATACTGGGACACGCTTTATTTATGGCAAAAAACTACATACCAATGGAATACATGAGCCAATGATCAATGATGAGCAGTTTGACCTTATCCAGGAAATTCTGTTAAAAAGATCACGGCCACGAGTGAATATTCATAAAGGATTTCTGAACGGTATTGTAAGGTGTGGAGAATGTGGCAGTATGATTACTGCCGAAGTGCATAGAAAAAAATACAAAAATGGAAAAACGCAAGAATTCTCATATTATCGCTGTACAAAAAGAAGAAGGGGAACAAAGTGTCTACAGCCATACATTTCTGTAGAAAAATTAGATGAACAGGCTATTATTTATCTAAAAAGTACTAAACTTTCTACTCCATTTGTCGAATGGGCTATTAAATGGCTTAATGTCATGCATCACCAACAGCAAGAGATTAAAGAATCCAAACTTATAGCCATACAACAGGAATATAATGAAACTGACAAAAAAATAGCTAATCTTGTAGATCTTATGATATCAGGTATTGTTACTCCTAAAGAGGGAGCAGTTAAAAAACAGGAGCTTGAGGCGGAAAAGAATAAGTTATTTGGGATACTCTCTAAAATAGATGCTCACGCAACCGAGTGGACAAACCTAACAATTCAAACGTTTGACTTTGTTAAGACAGCACAAGACAAATTTGAATTTGGAACGATTGAGCAGAAAAAAACAATTCTTAAGGTCATCGGTTCGAACCTCGTCTTAAAAGACAAAAAGCTTGATATTGAGGTAAGAACGCCATTTATTTATATCCAAAAGGTTGTTGCGGAAATAAATGGAAATAAGAAGTATAAATTCGACGATTTGCCCGATTCCATAGGCCAAAAGGCCTTTTTAGGTTCGAACCAAAGTATAGTGGGTGGCTGACGGGGATCGAACCCGCGACTTTCAGGTCCACAACCTGACGCTCTACCACTGAGCTACAACCACCATTTCTAATTGTTCTAACAAAAACATATCTATTATATCAATTTTGAAGCTGAGATGAAAGTAATTTCTTATTAATAATTCGTCTGTCTTGAAGTTATCATTCATCTGGTCTACAATAAAGGCTATGAAGATCAAATCACTCCATGCACGGCAAATTCTTGACTCACGTGGTAATCCTACAATTGAATGTGACGCTATACTTGAAAACGGTATAATGGGACGAGCATCTGTACCTTCAGGCGCATCAACTGGATCACGCGAAGCAATAGAACTTCGAGACGGAAATAATACAAAATATCTTGGAAAGGGTGTCTTAAAAGCTGTTGAAAATGTAAATACAATTCTCACAAAAAAACTTATAGGAATAGAAGTAGAGAATCAAAGTGAACTCGACAAAAAAATGATTGAACTTGACGGAACACCAAATAAAGCAAAACTTGGTGCCAATGCAATCCTTTCTGTTTCACTTGCCGTTGCAAAAGCAGTTGCACAAACATATAATATGAAATTATTCGAATATTTTAATAAATTAGCGACAAAAGATTCGAAACAAACATTACAAAATAATATTCTTCCCTTACCTATGATGAATATTATCAATGGAGGTAGACATGCAAATTTTGCAACAGACATTCAGGAATTCATGATCTTACCTGTCGGTGCGAAAACATTTACAGATGCGCTTCGAATAGGTTCAGAGGTCTTTCATCATCTAGGAAAAGTTTTAAAAGAGAAAGGATATACGACAACTGTTGGTGATGAAGGTGGTTATGCACCACAAGTACAAAAAGGTAATGCTGAAGCACTTGAATTAATTATCCAGGCAATTATGAATGCCGGCTATGATCCTGGTGAAGATATTGCTATTGGTCTTGACGTGGCAGCTTCAGAATTGATTCATGATGGTCACTATATACTAAAAGCAGAAAAAAAATCTTTCTCAAATAGTCAAATGATTGATTGGCTCGCACAATTAGTAGAAAATTATCCAATCATTTCGATTGAAGATGGTTTAGGAGAAAACGATTGGGATGGTTGGCAATATATCACTAAGGAGCTAGGTAGAAAAATTCAATTGGTTGGTGACGATAATCTTGTTACTAATGTTACCTATTTAAAAAAAGCAATTGAAGAAAAAGCTGGTAATGCAGTTTTGATTAAATTAAATCAAATCGGGACTCTGACAGAAACAATCGAAACAATCGTGACTGCAAAAAAAGCACAATGGAATACTGTTGTTTCCCATAGATCAGGAGAAACAGAAGATACAACAATTGCACATTTAGCTGTTGGTCTAGAAACCAAACAAATCAAAACTGGTTCCCTTTCTCGTACCGATCGCGTTGCTAAATATAATGAACTTCTTCGTATAGAAGAACAACTGGGTAATAAAGCATCATTTGCGGGGAAAGAAGCTCTTGCCGTACATACAAATATTTAATCTTTTATCCTAGACTTCTTCGTAATTTTGCAGCTCGGACAATGAGATCAACTAGTTTTTCTTTTTTTTCCAATCCATCAACAATGCGACTTGTAAGAATATGATGTTCTTTTTCTTCCAATGTTTTTGGTTCTAATTTTTCTCCAAAATATTTTTCAAGGAATGTAATATCTTCCTTCACCTGTTGTAGCCTTGGATATTGTTTACTCAATTTTACAAGGTTGTCTTTATTGAGATATCTACCAGCAGCAAGAATATCCTTTTTAAAATTTAAATAATGTTTATCGAATATCTTTAGTTCTTCTTTTTTTACTTTTTGTAATCCTCTGCCTGTTCCAATTAGCTCAGGAGGTATACCAAGAGAATATAATGCAGCGGTGAAACCTATCGCTCGAGGCAAAGTAACTTTCCCAATGCCTCGTGAATAACCAAACAAACCGATATGTTGGACACGCTCGCGCCGTTTTGGCAACAGAGACGATATAGTGTTGATTAATGGTGCAATTTCTTCAATAACGCTACGATAAGCTTCCTCAAATGCAGGGATTAACGAAATCATTCTTTCTTCTTCTTTCGCAGTCACTGTGCGAGCTTCATATTTTGGTAACAATTCATGGAGTTTTTGTATACCCTCTTTAACTATTTCTTTATCAAAATCATACCGGAAAGCACTTTGAATAAGCGCTGTCCGCATGCCACGATATTCATTTACAAAACTTTCTATATCATCAGGACGAAGACCACCGCGAAATGGCAACATAGCAGTACCAATAATTGGATATAGTGGCATATTTATTTTTTTTGATAACTCTTTATATCGTGAAAGTGCAATTTTAATTGCTAAAACTGTGGGTACCATACCTGAATTCAAAGCAGGATCAGAGCGTGCAGTGTAGGGACGAAGATACTCGGGATTTCTTTTAAATTTCTTTTTATATAACGTTAAGTACTTCTCTAAAATTTCATCGGAATGAATAATAGTATCTACCTGTTCAAAAAGTGGAATGATTTCAAGTTCCCCAATGGTTTCTTCATTAAAGCGTAAAAGTTCATTTTTTATATCACTAATATCTTTAAATGCTTCCTGAATTGCGATCATTTCCTCTGCAGATTCTGTCATTGGAAGAATCACTTCAAATAACGGGGGTGAATATAAGCCTACTTTCTTGGCTAATGCAGCAGCACTGAGTAAATTAATAAATGCGCGTGCAAGACGAAATTCTGTCTCAGCTTTTGGATTTGGCAAACGGAATGTTAGAAATTTTTCCTTACCCAAAGGGTTCTCTTTAAAATATGTATAGTAATTACCCAGTAATCGTTCCATTACTGATTCATCAACAAGTTTTCCCTCCCAATCCCATTTATACTCATCAATTCCTAAATCTGAATATGCGAGAAATGTTTCCTCATATTCATGCTGCACTGCAATAAAAGGGTCATCATGCCAATATGGTGCATTAGCATGGTCTGGATGTTGTGATGCCATAGTTGTTGGTATTTTACGTTTCATATAATTTTTATTTTTCTATAAACTTTTTTATTCTTTTCATCGCTTCTTGTAAATTTTTATCCGATGCTGCATAACTTAAACGAATATAACCTGGATAAAAAAATGCTTCTCCCGGAACTACTGCAACTTTTTCTTTTTCAAGCAGTGCTGCTGCCCAAGTAGTTGCTGTAGGATACGCCTTTCCTAATAACTTTTCAATAGAGATAAAGAGATAAAATGCTCCTTCAGGTTTTATAAACGACAATCCTTTTATTTTTGATAATTCTTTAATACAAAACTCACGACGTTTTACAAATGCTTTCCTCATTGATTCAACTGATTTTTGATCTCCATTTAGTGCTTCTACAGCTGCAACCTGAGCAATGGATGTTGGATGTGATAATAACTGACTTTGTAATGCTTTCATTTTTGCAATAATTTCCTTTGGTCCGACAGCGTATCCAATTCTCCATCCAGTCATTGCATAAGCCTTAGAAACACCATTAATTGTGACTGTCCGCTGTTTAATTTGCACGTTTAAGGAAGCAATTGAATTATACTCTTTTGTATAGATCAGTTTCTCATATATTTCATCTGCGATAACCAAAAGATCCTTTTTGACAATTAAATCAGCAATTTTTTTTAATTCTTCTGAATCAATTATCATTCCTGTTGGATTTGATGGACTATTAATGAGCAATATCTTTGTTTTTGGGGTAATTGCCTTTTTAACTGCTTTTGCTGTGAGTTTAAAAGGTGATTTTAATGTAATTAACACTGGTTTACCTTCTGCCAATTTAACCTGTTCGACAAAAGTATTCCATGTTGGTACTGGAATAATTACTTCATCTCCTTTATCACAAAGTACTTGAAAAGCAGTATAAAGAAGTTGTTTACTTCCGGATCCGACAATAATTTCTGAAGGATCATATGATAATTTATTATCTCGTGTTAATTTTTTTGCAATTGCTTCACGCAATTCAAGAATCCCTTCTGGTGTTGTATAAAAAGAGAAACCTTTGTCGATTGCTACGTGAGCTGCTTTTTTAATATTTTCAGGAGTCTGAAAATTTGGTTCACCGACACTTAAATTGATAACTGGAATTCCTTGTCGTATAAAATCTTTTGCTTTGACATCAATGGCAATTGTTGGAGAGGATAGAAGTGTCTGTACTCTTTTTGAAAACATACTGTAGCAGTATAGTATAAATAGCTTAAAGAAACAATAAATTTTGATGAACTTATTCAGTAGAAATCGAGAATTTGCAATTTGTCAACAGATATGAGTAGGATAAATATCCAATGGCAAATTATCTTTTGTATAAAGGATTAGATGAGGAGAAACGTAAATTAAGCGTTATCAATGCGAATTTAAA
>DATMOG010000032.1:0-3792 GCA_035568375.1 Candidatus Sulfotelmatobacter sp. | reverse complement strand
GCCTGCCTGATACGTTGCAACAATATGACTAAGTAATATCTTGGAAACATCTGTTAGCGATGATTCAAGATTTTTCATCCGTTTTCCTGCAGAATCAATATCCATTGTCAGACTCATAATTTGTTTTTGCGTTGCATTAATACGATATTCTGTCAGTTGCATTTGGTTATCCATGACACTTATTTGTGATGAAAGCGTATCTCCCTGCGATTTTAAATCAGAAACCTTCTGTGCTAAATCAGCGATCTTTTGATTGAGTTGTTCTATTGTTTGCGAATCACCACTTGAAGAAGGAATAGGTGTTATCGATGAAGGAGTCGGCGTTACCGTCTGTGCATAAGAGAAGACCCCAGAAGAGCAAAAAATAAACAGGGCAAGTATGATACTCAATTTCTTTTTCATAATATCATCAAAAATAAAGAGTTATTTCAAATACCGGAGCACGGCAAGCGAACTAGCGAGGATGCCAAGAAATACCGCAAGTACTAGTTCTCCAACTAATAAACCTACCAAAAACAGGGGTGAAATGGGGAAGACCGGAATACCCTGCAAAAATGTCTGAAGATAAGGAGAAAAATAAAGCAATCCACCAGTTGCAATAATCCATCCGATAATTGTCCCTATTGTCCCATAAAATATGCCTTCAAGCATAAATGGCCACCTGATATACCAATTTGTTGCAGAAAGTAATCTCATTATTTCAATTTCATCACGCTTCTGTGATACCTTGAACCCAATCACTGTCATCATAATAAAAATTGATACTACAGTTAAAATCACAATTAAGGAAATACCTACGATGCGTATTGCGTTAGTCCATCTTGCAAGAGTCGAGACAATGTCTTTTTGATACACAACTTCTGAAACATAAGGAGATTTCTGAAGCAGTTGTGAAACTGGCCCTAGATCCTCAATTTTAACTGTTGAAATTTCAAGAGATGCGGGCAGAATATCGGCTGTCACTAAATCTAATAACAATGGATCTTTTTTATTTTGTTCCTTATAGATCTGCAATGCTTGATCTTTTGAAACATACTTCGTGGAGGCAATCATACCTGTTTGATTAATCTGGCTTCTCAAACTATCAATATTTTGCTGACTTACGGTATCTTTAAAAAATGCTGTCACCTGAGGTTTTGATTCAAAAAAATTGATTACCGCTGAAGAGCCAAAGACAATAAAAGCAAAAGCGGTAATCGAAAGAAACGTCAACATCATAATAAAGACTGCTGCTGCAGATTGATACGGGCTTCTTCTAATATGTTTTAATGTTGTTTTTGCTGCTCTCATAGTTTTTCCTTGTGTTCGGCATGCTCTGTTTTTTTATGTTTACTATGCTGATCTTTCGTCAGTTTTCCCTTTTCAAGAATCAATGTCCGATTTCTCAAACTATTAACAATATCTGCATTATGTGTGGCCATGACAATCGTCGTTCCGCTTTCATTAATATCCTGCAATAATTTAATAATTTCCCAGGATGTTGCGTTATCCAAATTGCCTGTCGGTTCATCAGCTAGAAGAATCTCGGGTGAAAATGCCAATGCTCGTGCTATGGCTGCTCGCTGTAATTCTCCACCAGAAAGCTGAATAGGAAATTTATCTTTATGTTCAGTAATACCAACACGTTCAATGATCGTCTCCACTTGCATACGAGCTTCTTGTGTATCCATATCTCCTACTTCAAGTGGGAACATAATATTTTCATAAATCGTTCTATCTCGCAAAAGTTTTAGATCTTGAAAAACCATACCGATATTCTTACGTAATTTATGAATCTTATTTTTAGGCAGAGTTACCAAATCCCAATCACCGATCAATATATTACCTGAAGTAGGCACAGCATCACGAATCAGCAACCGAAACAGTGTCGTTTTTCCTGACCCTGATGGTCCAACGACAAAGACAAATTCACCACGATCTATTGTAAACGTTACATCATCAAGTGCTGTATTTCCTGTTGGATATTGTTTTGTTACATTTTCAAATCGAATCATAATACTCAGGCTATTCTACTTGTATTTTTCCCACATCCATAAGCCAGCCTGCTTTCTTTGCTGCCTGTGTTGCACCCCACACTTTTACCTTTTGATTGATAAATTGCGAAAGATCGACTGTTGCTGATGTTAAATAGACATTTTGACTAGCACCACCTGGACGAACTAAATGGTATTGTCCCTCACCAGCAAGGCCGCCATTCTGCAAAATACCTTCTGTTGTATCTTTAAAGACAGAAGTATCACCATTACCATAGACTTTTCCCTTTATTGGTGCGTTAGGATTTAGTGCATTTGGAAAAAGACTAGTTCCTGTATTTGCTGAAAAAAGCGCCGCACCATATCCAGAGCCAATACCGAATGCTATCATTACAAGCAAAACGAGCATAATAACTAATCCTGAAACACCATGTTTAGGAGGTGTCATCGATTGCATAACCGGTTTTGCGGATGATAATGAATTCACTACAGGAACTGACGCAGCGGAAGTGGAAGATTGAGCAGCGCTTTGCCGAACAAATGGATTTTGATTTTGACTCGATTTGTTTTCCATGAGCACAAATTGCCTAGTGATAGACTCTTATTAGTAAAACACATTTCTGAGCATTTAGCAACCGTCTGTGCTGGCCGGGTAGATCGGTAACAGTTTAGTGTCCTGAGCATATTGCAACGGAGACTTGTAGTCAAGGGCTTGATGAGGTCTTGTTGCATTGTAAAAGATAAGCCACTCAGTTAATTTGTTGTTGGCAATAGTAAGATCATCAAGCCCTTCTTCAAGATACGCAAGCCATTCGTCTTGAATTGTTCTGTTGAAGCGTTCCAGTTTTGCATTATCTTTTGGTGTTCTTACCCGTGAATATACTTGAAGAATACCCAATATTTTGCAAATCTTTTCAAAATTCCCTTGGAACTCTGATCCATTATCTGAATGCATAATCCGTATCTTGTTTTCACTCACATAGACTAACCGTTTAAGAAAGTCTTCCGTTGTTGTTGTCGTATTGTTTGAATAGACTCTCGCATAGGCACGGGTATGTTCTTCAAGTGCTGTTAAGATGCACACACCTTTCCCATTCCACCAGATAATAACCGTATCTGTATGCCAACCGAATTGATTGATGTCTTGTACTGTTGTTTTAATCGTATTGATACGCATTTTTGGTTTGTTCTCTTGTCTCTTTCTCAATTGTTTACGGTAGTCATTCTTGTTTGGGTATAGGCTCTATTTACGGATTACCCCTTCAATCTTCCACGTTGAGATTGTTTTTTCGTATTGCTGTTTGTAGAGTACTCTCAGTTTTTTCTTCCCTAGGGTCATATGGATCTTTCGTAACGCAACAATAGTCTCCAGTGACCATCCATTCTCGTTTATAGTGTGGGGTTCGTTTTGTCTCTTCGAGTGTCAGAAGGTTTTTCTCTTTGAATCGTTTCAGCCATTATGGAGTGTTTTTCTTGCTATACCGAATTGGTGGGCAGTAAAAGAAGCATTTTTATTTCCGATGGTGTGGTAGAAGATGATCCATTCCAGTTTCAATTGACCAGATGGTGAAAGGATACGTTTTCCTCTTTGACGGTATATTTTCCATTTACCCAAAAGTGGTTGACGGAGTTCTTTGGATGGAAGGACATAGCCATAGGTACGTTTTTTCATCGTTTATCACCTCCTCTCATAATAAAGATCACTAAACGATTTGATAAAATCGAATAGCGTTTGTGTTCTGGGGATACCGTTCACCTCCATGAAGCGGTTTTCCGACTTCTCACGAAAGACTGGTATCCCAGACACCATCCATACTGA
>DATMOG010000031.1:0-20618 GCA_035568375.1 Candidatus Sulfotelmatobacter sp. | reverse complement strand
TCCGTAAATACTTTCCTTCTGTATTTTACTGGACATACCAGATGAAACAATAGCAATGTTTTATTGTGACGCTTGAGAATATGTTCACTCACGTGAACATTATACCCCGAAGCAGAGCTTCGAGGAAATCTTTTCGATTATCTTTTGTTCTTTAAGACAAGAATGATATTTTCTTATTGTGATGTGAGCCTATCCTCTTTATTAAAACTTAACAGTGAGTCCATAATAATCGAAGGTTATTGAGATAGGACATGAATTTAGACTTATTTTTGGGAAAATCATAAAAGTTTTGTCTAGCGGCTAAAGTATTTTTATGTTTAAAAGCTGATAGTATAATTATATATGTTAACCCATAATAGTAAATCATTATGACTCATCTTAGTTCTAAAGTAGTCAACAATATTTCTTTAAGTATATCAAGCTTGTTAAAGTTGAGCTAAAATACTTGTTTTTCATTATTTGTATTTATTTATAAAAGTCTAAAGTGACTAGTGCATTTAAACTATAAATATAACTTATTTATTTAATCAAAACTATGAGTCTTTATTTTAAGAGAATTATAGATATTTATATTTGAGATAACTAAATGAATAAAGAAACTTTACACAAATTTCATACAATCCTATTACAATAGAAATTTCGTGTTGACAAAATATAAATTATTCTGCTATTGTAAAAAACAAGACTGCCTCAGAAAAAGGAGTTATTCCATTCTGCTACTTTACTATAAGATAGTATATAGTGTATAATATTCGTCAGCATAACTGAGGTATCTGTAGTTCAGTATTTTTGTGTATTTTTTCATGTTTTGTTAGTTCTATATATTATGGTAAATAATAAAATAAGTATAAGTATAGTCATTCCGACTTATAACGAAATAGGGAACATTCAACAATTTCATCACAGATTGTTGAAAACAATGGCAACATGCCGTTCAGCTTACGAAATTATTTATGTTGACGATTATTCTACCGATGGTACTTTTGAATGGCTTGAAAGTGTCGCTCTTGAATCAACTGTAAGGATATTTCGTAAAAGTGGAAACAAAGGAAAAGCCTATTCATTACTACAAGGATTTAGAAATGCAACTGGGGATATATTTATAATGATCGATGGGGATTTGCAGTATCCTCCTGAAAGCATTCCTGAAATGGTGCAAGAATTAGAAAATGCTGACATTATTGTTGCAGATAGAAAAGAATATCATGATGGTTCTTTGCGTAAAGTGTTAAGTTCAGGTTTTAAAAATATTTTCGGCAAAATTCTTTTTGGATTAAAAACAGATATTCAGTCCGGATTGAAGGTATTTAAAAAGGATGTCTATCACATAGCAAAAACACAACCTTCTTCACCTTGGACTTTTGATTTAGAATTTCTTTCACGTGCGTATCAAGCGGGTTTTATTATTAAAAATATTCCAATTATTTTCTCTGCAAGAGAGAATGGCAGGTCAAAAGTAAATATTTTTGCTCAAACTTTAGAAATTGGCTTAAATGCATTGTATATAAAATTAAAACGAACATTTTATTTTGACATATATCCTGAAGATGAAACAATGAGAGGTGCGGGTGTTAGTTATAAAAAGAAGAAATATATTACTCATACAACATTAACGCCTATGCATTCTGCGATCAGAACGTTCTCGTTACTGCAAAAAATTATTCTTCTTGGAACACCAATAATATTGTTATTACTACTCTATCTCTTTCCTTTACCAACAGCAAGAATGGTTATTGCTATATTGAGTATACTTTATTTTATCGATGCACTATTTAATATTTTTGTTGTTCTAAGAAGCTTAAATAAAGATCATGAAATCACTATTGATGATGAATCAATCCAATCATTAGATGAAAAAAACCTTCCTGTTTATTCAATTCTTTGTCCATTATATAAGGAGTCTCATATCGTTCCTCAATTTTTGGAAGGAATTGCTAAAATTGATTGGCCAAAAGAAAAACTTGATGTAATGTTTCTTCTTGAGGAAGACGATATAGAGACAATCCATGCATTTAATCAGATAGTACTTCCCTATTATGCTCGTACAGTCATAGTACCTGATTCTCAACCTAAAACTAAACCGAAAGCATGTAATTACGGTTTATCCTATGCGAAAGGTAAATATTTGGTGATTTATGACGCAGAAGATTTGCCAGATCCATTACAATTGAAAAAGGCTTTTCTCGCATTTCAGAAGCTTCCTAAAAATGTAAAATGTTTACAGGCAAAATTAAGTTATTATAATTCACGACAAAATTTATTAACACGTTTCTTTACTGCGGAATATGCTCTCTGGTTTGATATTACTCTTCCCGGATTGCAATCATTAAATTCAGCATTACCACTTGGTGGAACTAGTAATCATTTTGAAACTTCCATTTTGAAAAAATTACAAGGATGGGATCCTTTCAATGTTACTGAGGATGCGGACTTAGGTGTACGACTATTCCAGAAAGGATATCGTACAGCAATTATCGATTCAACTACTTATGAAGAGGCTACGAGTATCACAAAAAATTGGCTACGGCAAAGGTCGCGATGGATAAAGGGATATATGCAAACATATTTGGTACATATGCGTAATATAGTGCCTTTCGTGAAATCAAATGGTTTGTGGCATAATGCGATTTTTCAATTTACAGTTGGTGGGAAGATAATGTTCGCTCTTCTTAATCCTTTTATGTGGATTATTACCATTTTATATTTCATCGCCTTCCCTATTGTTGGGCCGGTAATGCTTGCAATTTATCAACCACCATTCTCATATCTTGCTGTTTGTTCATGGATTTTTGGTAATTTCCTCTTCCTTTATTCTTATATGATTGCTGTTGGAAAGCGTAAACAATGGGATATCACTAAATATGTTTTGTTAATTCCGATTTATTGGCTGATGATGAGTACTGCGGCAGCAATTGCATTATATCAGCTCATTTTGAAACCTCATTATTGGGAAAAAACGATTCATGGATTCCATCTTGGGAAAAAGAAGTCTATAGGCGTTACACAGCCTGCATACAAACCTATGCCACAGCCAATTTTTCAACCAGCACTGGAGCCAGCGATTGATCAAGTGCAAGTGCAAGTAAATATGCCTGATTTCCAATTTTTCAATGCAAATATGCATATAAATAAATTACAAAAAATGATAACTCCAATAATTGTTTTAACATCAAAAGTAAATATGCAGACATTTATTCTCCGTTGGTTACCTCTTTTTGCCTTGCTTAATATGGATATGTTATTAGCTCGATACTTTTTGAGTTATGAGGATGCACAGCTATATATTCTTGTTTCTTTTATCGGTAAAACAGTTTTTCTTGTTAGTCAGTTTGGTTCAAATATTCTAACTGCCTACGTCTCGAAAAATAAATTAAGCTTAGCGTATCTTTACAGACTTATCTTTTTTACCTTCCTACTTAATTGGATAGGTTTCGTTGCTTTTGGACTTGAAGGTAATTATCTTATTCCAGTTGTATTTAGCAAAAAATTTGCAGTAGTAATTCCTTACACTAGTTATTACCTTTTCGGTGTTATGTGTTTTAGCATTGCTTATCGATTAACAACATTTAGTTTTTATAAAAAGAACTATTCTTATACATTCGTAACTTTGGCAGCAATTCTTTTGCAAATACCTTTTATCTTTTTCCATCACGATACAGTAGATCAAATTATTTTATCATTTGCTTATATTGGTTCATTAAATTTGATTTTTCTCATTATGCTTGAGTTAAGTGTTGGACTCAAGCGTGTAATGGAAAATAACATTGCAAGTTTTTTAAGTTTGTTTGAGAGACGGTTACTAACTGAGGGGGTTGAAAGTAACATGCGTATACTTATATTTAATTGGCGAGATATGCATCATAAATTTGCTGGTGGAGCTGAAGTATATGTCCATGAATTAGCAGAGCGATGGGTGAAAGACGGCAATCTAGTAACCTTATTTTGTGGCAATGATAATAAGCATGCTAGATATGAAATCATTAATGGCGTTGAAATCTATCGTCGAGGCGGCAACTATACAGTATATTTATTTGGTTTCATTTACTACATATTGAAATTTCGAGGAAAGTATGATGTTATCATTGATTGTGAAAATGGTGTTCCTTTTTTTACTCCGTTGTATGCAAAAGAACAAGTTATCTTACTTATTCATCACGTACACCAGGAAATTTTTTATATATTCTTAAAATTTCCTTTTAATATGATTGCTGCGTTTATGGAAGGGAAATTAATGCCAATAATTTACAGAAATAAAGATGTTGTTACTGTTTCACCTTCATCACAGAAAGATATTCTAAATTTAGGTTTCACTAAAGAAAAAAATATTCAAATTATACCTAATGGAGTATCTGAAATGCATTTTGTTGACTATCCCAAAACGGACCATCCTTCATATATTTATCTTGGCAGACTAAAAGAATATAAAAAAATAGACATAGCAATTAAAGCATTTGCAAAAATAATTAGAATTAAAAAAGACGCTACGTTAGCTATTGTTGGAAGCGGGGAAAGTTATTATAAATTAAAAAAATTGGTTATATCTCTTGGTATTGAGCATGCAGTTACCTTTCATGGTCGCGTAACTGAACAAGAAAAATCATTCATGTTAGCAAAGAGTTGGGTAGCTATCCAGCCTTCACAAATGGAGGGGTGGGGTATAACTGTTATTGAGGCAAATGCTGCTGGAACTCCTGTTATCGCCTCAAGGGTGAACGGCTTGCAAGATTCAGTTATCAATAATCAAACTGGAATTCTTGTCCCGGCAGGAGATGTTACTGGATTTGCAAATGCGATGATGTTATTAAGTGAAGATCATAGTCTAAGAATGTCACTTTCACAACAAGCACGAGAATGGGCAAGGAATTTTGACTGGAATAAAAGTTCAGAAGTATTTTCCAATCTTATTGGAAAAAGTTTTGCCCAAGAATCACTCAACAGATCCTACGCGGATGTCATCTTTTCAGTGGTTGAAAAGAGTTTTAGTAATATCTAATCGCTAGACTAGTCTAGTTTCTACTTACAATGAGTTATAAACTTAAAAATATTGCTTATAAAAAAAAGCTTAATCAATCTTTTACTGAAGCTCTCGTTGTCGTTGAAAAACAAAATTTTGCAGCGAAATTTTCTACTATATTCAAAAGACATCTTCTCATAATGATTAATAAAAGACATGCGTATATAGGAGGTGGCACACTCGTTATTGGGAGTTTTTTAGCAAATGTTCTTAATTACATATTTAATGCTTATTTAGGAAGAGTACTTTCTTTTAGCGATTTTGCTCTTATTGGGCTTATAAGTGGATTTTTTTCATTTTCTACCATATTTTTTGGATCTTATACCTTCACCATTAATTATAGTAGTAGCTTTCTTATTGGAAAATATGGAGATTCCAGTGTCTATCCTTTTTGGCAATATATGCAAAAAAAGGCTATAATTCTTGCCTTGCTTTTTGTAAGTATTTGGTTACTTATTACTCCTTTCTTAATGCGGTTTTTTCATACAGATAATGTGTTTCTTTTTATTTTATTCAGTATAGTTATTTTAATAGGTTTTTCGACTAGTATTAATCAAGGCATTTTAGCATCAAAGTTATTATTTAGCTCTCTTACTATTTTTGCTTTAGCAGATCCTCTTGTTAAATTAATCATTACCTATGGGTTGGTTTCTTCAGGTTTTAAAGAATGGGCATTTGCAGCAATGATTTTATCTTTTTTTGTTGCTTTTCTTATAAGTTGGTTGTTAGTTATAAATAAAGTGCGCAAAGAAGCAACTAGTATAACTACTTCGAAAACACTTCATTTTCCAAAAAAATTGTTTTTGCTTTCTATTATTTCAGGTTTTTCTTCAGTTGCTTATTTTACTTTTGATATTTTTTTAGCAAAACACTTTCTTACTTCTACACAAGCAGGAGAATATACTCTTGTCTCACTTGTTGGTAAGATGGTATTTTTTCTAGGTAACTTGACTGCACCTTTTGTTACTCCTCTCATTAGTCGTTATGAAGGAGCAAAAAAGAACTCACTCCATACGCTCTATTATCTTATTACAGCGACAATACTCTTTACATTTATTGGTTTTCTTCTTTTTGGTATTTTAAGTCCATTCACAATTCCTCTACTTTATGGAAAAAAAGCTTTATCAATTATTTCTTATTTGCTTCCTTTTACTTTTGGAATGGCTTGTTATACTATTTCAGGTGTTTTAGTCAATTATTATTTAATAAGAAAGGTATATTCATTAACAATAATTACTTCCTTATTAGTATTATTGCAAATTGTACTTATCTCATTTTTCCATGGTAGTGTACAATCAATAGTAGATGTTATGTCAGTTGTACTGATTTTAAATCTTTTAGTCGCTATACTACTGCATATAAAAGTAGAGCAAGTAAAACATTTTGAAAATTTTCTTACTTCATCTATTGCTATTTTTATAAATAAACAACTTTATGATGTGGACCAGTTTTCGTTTCTGTATTATAGAATTCAAAGAATTTTAATAAGAAGACACAAATAATATATGAAAAAAACAACAGTAACAATTGGAATCCCTGCTTACAATGAAGAACGGAATATTGAGATTCTTTTACGTTCAATTATTGATCAAAAACTACATAATGTCATTATTAAAGAGATACTTGTCTATTCTGATGCAAGCACAGATAATACTAATCTAGTTGTAAACAATTTAAAAAAAATTTGTCCATTACTCAAATTGAAAATGGGTAAATCCCGAAGAGGCAAATACTTCAGGGTGAATGAGCTATTTAGACAGAATACTTCAGATATTCTTATTGTATTGGATGCTGATATTGCTCTCGTAGGAAATAGATTCATTGAAAACTTTGTTAAAGAGGCAAACGCTAATCCATATGCTTCTATGGTTGTTGCTCATAACATTCTTATTAGGCCAAAAGGGCTTGTGGCAGAACTATTATATTCGCATCTTCTTTTATGGGATTTTATCAGATTAAGTATTCCAAACTATGATTCGGTTGAAAATTATTTCGGTACTGCTACAGCTTATCGGAGGAACTTTGCAAGATCAATTGTTATTCCCGCTACGGTAACTGATCCTCATATGTATATCTATCTTGTCGCAAAAAAAAGAGGAGGCTTCCGATATAGTTTTGCGGTAGAAGTACTTCAGAATTCCCTTACAACATTTCAAGATATGAAGAAACTTATTCATAGATCAATTGGAAAAAAAGATAGAGTATTGGAAAATTTGTTTGGTGAAGAAATGATATATCACGCACAGCATGTCTCAATACAAACAAAAATTATAGGTACTTTGAAATATATCATCCATTATCCGCTTTATACTCCATTTGCAGTTCTTCTCAGTTTTTATCTGGGTAGATTGGCACAGAAAGAGAAAACCAGTGTATCCCCTATTTGGGAAATAAACCTATCTACAAAGATACCCATACCCTATGCGAAATAAAAAACCCACCATTTTCTTTTCATCATATGATGATATAAAAAACCCTCATTATGGAGGAGGAGGCGCTGTAGCAGTCCATGAAATAGCTAAGAGACTGAATAAGAATAATGATGTGCATGTGCTTAGTTGGAACTATTCAGGCAGAGAAAGAGAAATAATTGAAGGAGTTCACTATGAACGTTTTGGATTGTCTTTCTTATCGCCAAAAGTAGCAATGCTTATCTATCAATTATTTTTGCCTTTTATAGCGAGATCAAAGCACTATGATGTATGGTTCGAAAGTTTTTGTCCTCCGTTCACTACAGCATTTCTTTCTTTATTTACTAAGAAACCTGTGGTCGGACTAGTTCATATGCTTGCAGCAGAAGATATGGAAAGAAAATATAAACTGCCATTTCATTTTATTCAAAATAAAGGATTAAAAACATATAAACATCTTATTGTAACGAGTGAAGCGCTGAAAAAGAAAATCCATAATATTGATCAATATAGTCTTATAACTGTCATTAGTAATGGAGTTACAAATGTTTTTCCTCCTGAAAAGTATGCTGAAAACTATTTTCTTTATTTAGGAAGAATTGAAATTAACCAGAAGGGTCTCGATTTATTAGTCGCTGCCTTTAATAAATTTTATAGCTATAACAAGGATTACAAATTAATTATTGCAGGATCTGGAGATATTAAGGAAGTCATGAAATTAAAAAAACTAATTGATGAGGCATCACTTGCCGATGTAATTATTTTACAAGGTAGAGTATCTGGCAAAATAAAAGAATCTTTATTGCGAAGGGCTAGCTGTGTAGTTATCCCTTCACGATTTGAAACATATTCGCTTGTAGCTCTTGAAGCAATGGCTCACGGCGCATCTCTAGTCTGTTTTTCTATAGAAGGACTTTCTTGGATTTCTCCCAAAATAGCTATAAAAGTACCTTCATTTGGGGTAGAAAAATTTGCAAAAGCATTATTAACTATCGTTTCGGATAAGGATATTGTTTACAATATGAGGATGGAAGCATATCAGTATGCCAAGCAATATACATGGGATACCGTAGCAAGAAAATATGAGGAATATTTAGAAAATTTGATTAATTAAGTATGAAAATTATAAAAAAAGATTTAGTCAAGATAATAAAAGAAAATAATTATAACTGTATTTTTATATCTCCACATTCTGATGATGCAATTCTTTCTTGTGGTGGTCTTATAGAAAATCTTATAGGAAAAACTTCTATTACTATTATTAATGTGTTCACTAGTGCACATAAAGGACCTTATACACTTTCTGCAAAAGTATTTATGAAATCATCACATGGATCAAACGATGCAAGGGCCTTCTATCAAGAGCGTGTTGCAGAAGATCGTAAGGTTTGGTCTCAGTTATCTTTAACACCACAAAATTTAGGATTGGAAGATGCGTTATTTCGTAAAAAACAGAAAACTTCGTTTTTGGGAAAATTGCTACCTGAAATTGATCATATCTATCCAACATATCGTTGGCATATTCTTAAATCCATATCATCTAGTGATCCTGCAATTATCTTGCTCAAAAAGAAATTGTCTCCTTACAGGAGACAAAAAAATCTTATTTTTGCTCCTTATGGTATTGGTAATCATGCTGATCATCGTCTTGTACGAAAAATATGTGAAGAACTTTTTGACAACCTTATTTTATATTCAGATTTTCCCTACAATATACGATTGAACACGTACGGTGAACCATTACGAAAGGGTGATATTTTTCGTATTAAGCCCAGCATAGATAAAAAGATAAAGTTAATTGCTGGTTATAAAACACAATTCCAAGCATTATTTGGGGGTACTGTTCCAGATCATGAAGAAGTATTTTTCAGTAATAAACCATTATGAAAGCTAGAATCTATTCTCAAATTGATAAAAAAATAATTAATGAATGGCAATTATTTTGGGAAAATTCTTCTGATGCAAATTATACTAATTCTCCACAATGGTTTGTCTCAGTCATTGAGGCATTCAAATATATCGACTATGCAATTGTAGCTCTTTATCAAAACGAAAACTTAAAAGCTATTGGAGGATTCGTTAAGAATAAAAAATATGGAGCAAATTTTTATACTATTGCACCAGGAAACTTTATTTGTGGATTGCCCTTTCTATTGGATATTAGCGACAAAATCTTGTTACAAGCTTTCATAAAACAATTTTCTGTATTAGGAACTGTTTATTTAGAAAATATCCCTCAAAAATTTGTTGCTCTTTTGCAAGAGTATTATCCTTTTACTAACGCAGTATATCAAACAGTTAATTTATATTTTCCTATTATTAAAGATAAAAAAGGAATAGTACTTATTTCTAAGAGGAGGAGGCTTACTAACCGGATTAGAGAAATAGAGGATGAATTTCAGATGCGTTTTTTTGATGGAAATTCATCTGAGGGATTAAAGATTGTTTTTAGAATTGATAGTAAAAGTACAAAGAGAGAGAGAGGCTATAGTACTTTTACAAATAGTACTATAAAAATATTTTATCAAGCTTTAGCAAATCATTTACAAGATAGTTTTTGGATACATGTTTTATATTTCAAAGGTATACCCATTGCCTATTATATTGGATTTGTTGTGGGAGAAACTTATTATTGGAGTCAAAATGCTTACATAACAGAATATGGTCAGTACTCACCAGGAAAAATTTTACTAGTAAAATTGTTAGATGATTGTGGTGTAAAGCAAATATCTGAAGTCAATTTTGGCTCAGGAGATAGTCGGATGAAACGTTTGCTAACTGAAAAATATACATCGTTATTTTATGTGGTAATTTCAAAGAGCACTATGAAGCGGTATTATTTACAGTTTCTTACTGAAGTTAAAAATAATTTATATAAACAATTACAAAGCCATTCAGGGTTTTATACAATTTATCGCAGAGTTAAGAGGTTGTTCATATCATAATATGAGTAAAGTAGTATATAAATTAGAGAAGATAACAAAGCTTACTGATACACTCATTTCTGAATGGAAGTTGCTATGGGAAAGGGCAGAAAATGCAAATATCTTCAATTCATATGAATGGTTTTGTGCATATGATGCCATTAATGAGAAAAAAAATTATGTATTTTATATTTGCTATAAGAATAATTCATTAGTAGCTATTTTGCCTCTCGAGCAATATCGTAGCTTTGGAGTGCCAGTATTCGGAACTCTGTGTAGAGATCATCTTGGCGATACGGCTTTCTTAATGGAAACGTATAATGGAGCACTTTTTAGATATTTTTTTGGAAGTATCTTGAAAAATAAGAATCTCTATTTGCAAAAAATAGATAGTCGTGCAACAGCAATGCTACATCAATTATTTCCCGATATATATTTTTCATTGATGTCTGTTAATCCTATTATCTATCTCCAAAAAGAGCTTTTTAAAAATGCCTCTTCTTCTTCAATAAAACGGATCGAAAAAAATATTGAAAAATATGCTAATCATCTAAATTACATAATGTATAGTAATAATTTGCAAAAACATTTTGAATCAATGCTAAATCTTCAACTACAAAGCTCTAAAAACGCTCGCTCTCTTGATATTTTTCGAAACAAAAATATAAGAGACTATTATAGTAGTCTTATTAAATATGCTAGCCGCTTTATTAGGATAAATTTTATTTTCTATGATAATGTCCCGATTGCCTATGAATATGGTTTTCAATGCGGTGATCGCTACTCTGGTGATCAAATCTCCTTTCATAATAAATATAGAAAATTTATGCCAGGCAAGTTGATGATATATTATATTGCTAAGCATTTAAAGCAAAATAATTCTCTTTTTCTTGATCAAGGTGGAGGAATTCATTCATATAAAATGGATTTTACAAAAGAGTATCGTTTGCTTTATAACATGTATTATTCAAGAAATGTTTTTTTTATGATGTGGTGGAAAATAATTAATAAAGCGAGAAGATTGCGACAAATAGTTTATCCAAAAAAACACACACGTGATCATGAATTCCTCTTTAAAACCTTTTAATATGAATCTTTTTATGAAAAAAGTCATAAACAGCTATTAATCCTGTTAGACTAGTAACTATAAAAGGTATGCCTAATTTTTTAGCAATTGCTCGTTGTCTTTGCGATTTTATAACATAATCATTAGTATGTCCAGGATCATTCATCACCGAGACAAAAACTGGTGGTTGAACATATTTAGGTAAGAAATTATGTAATATTAATTCAAGTTTGTCATAAATAGAATCATAATCTGCGCGTTTGTTTCTCGTATAACGGGTTAATCCAATTTTTGAAAGTTCTCCTAGAGAATCCATATGTCGTTTTCTTCCCTCTTCGTATAGTGAGAATACTTTTTCCCAATCAGGACCATATTTATCGAGTAAATTTACAAGGTACATGCTATCACCAAATGCTGCTGAAGCACCCTGTCCAAAAAATGGATAAAACCCATGAGCTGCATCTCCTATAATGCCAATAAAATTTTTATAATACCATGGATCAGTATGAATTGTTACGAATGTCCCGAGAGGATTTAAACGTAATTGCTCTGCTATTTCATTTGTAATTGGGATCAAAAAAGGAAATTCTTCGTTGATCATATGTCTAATTTCTTTTTTTGTAAGTAAGTGAGACAGTGTTATTTTATTTTTTGGATACACTAATAATGCAGCAAGTGAACCATCGAAATTAGGAAATGCAAGGATAAATTTTCTTTTTCCACTCCATGTATATGCTACATTATTTTCTAATTGAAGTGTTTCCAATTCTTTTTTTGTGATGATGAATTGTTTATAACCACCTTTTGCATATTCTTGTGTATGAACAGCGTTTTGTCCTTGTTGCATGAGTGTCCGTACAAGTGAATTTACACCATCTGCGCCAATAATCACGGTACAGGAAATGGTTTTAATAATTTTTGTTTTCATATGTTGTACTGTAATTTGCTTATCATGCCGATTAATTGATAAAAGTGCTGTTTCATAATGGAATGAAATTAAAGGATGCTTTTCTGCTTTTTGCATTAATACTTTTAAAAGTCGAGGACGTGAGATTGCATAATATTGCGATTCTTTATCATAAACAGGGGTAAAAATAGGCTTTGTCCTTTTCGATAATTGGGTGTATGAACCTTTTAAAGGGAGTAAATATGAATGAAGGTCTTCCCATAGTTCAGCCTTTTTAAGCATATCAATTGCATATGTAAGAATAGTTATATTATATGACCTTTTTGCTGCTATATCACAAATTTCATCTTGTGAAAGTTTTTCATATACTATGACTTTATAACCTCGTTTTGCAAGTAAAAGTGATAAAAAGCTTCCGGCAATGCCGCTACCTATAATAGTAATTGTCTTTGCTTGTTTATTATGCATGTTATGCGAAAATTTTTTGTTTCTTCACGATTTCATAGAATAAAAATATCTTTGTAAGTACAGTTACAAGAAGTGAAAATCCAAATCTATGGATAATTTTATGCTGTCTTAGAAAATTTTTGTTATGATCGTCTGCATGTGCAGGATCAGTAGTGAGAGAGAAAAATAGTGGAGGATAAAATATAGTCGGAAAAAAATGATATAGTACACCGTATAATTTGTCATAAATAGCTGTATAATCAGCTCTTTTATAACGTAAATATTTTTGCATCACTTCTTTTGATAAATTTCCTAAGGTATCCATATGTCTCTTTCGAGCTTTTTGGTAAAGTGGAAATATTTTGCCCCAATCAGTACCATATTTGTCAAGTAATTTTATAAGACACATACTATCGCCAAGTGCAGCTGATGTGCCTTGTCCAAAGAATGGATAAAATCCATGAGCAGCATCTCCAACAATAGTAATACAATCTTTATAATACCAAGGCCTGGTATGAATTGTTGAAAAACTACCATCAGGACTGGATAGTAATGATTGTACAATTTCTGATAATGCTGGTTTAAGTTGTGGAAAATGTTTGGTAAAAAATAACTCTATATCTGTTTCTGTAGCAAAAAATGCATTTTGTTTGTCAGTTTTTTGAAAAACAATAAGTGCTGAAAGAGAATAATCTTTTTGAGGATGTGAAATAATAAAAGTATTTTTTTGTGTCCAAGTATGTTCAAACTGTTTTTCAAGTTTGAGTCTTTCAACCATTTTAGATGAAATTTTAAATTGTCGGTAACACCATTCTTCTTGTTTTTGAGAGTGTTGTATCTCTTGTCCTTGTTGCAGAAGTGATCTAACAAGAGAATTTATTCCATCTGCGCCAAAAAGTACATCAAAGTAAGCTATAGTAGTCTTTTTTGTTTTACTATTTTGTAGTAAAAGTTCTTTTTTTTGTCTTTTAATTGCTACGAGAGAAGAGTCGTAGTGCAAGGTAATTAATTTTTGTTTTGTAGCCTCCTGAAGAAGAATGTTAGTAAAATTGGCACGAGTAATAGTTAAATAATCGATTTTGTTTTGATTTATGAGAGTAATGACAGATTCTGCTGTATTTGCTAGATGAGTTACAGTACCTTTGAGATTAAAAAAATATGGTTGCAGTTGTTCCCATAAACCTGCCTCTATTAGTAATCCTTTGGCATAGTTATAAATAGTAATATTATATGATCTTTTCGATATTTCTATGTTAATTTCCTGTTTTGATAGCTTTTCGTAAATGTCGACCTTATAACCTTTTTTTGCTAAGAGAATAGCAAGAAAACAACCCGCTGGGCCACTACCTATAATCACTATTTTTTTACTATTTTGTTCCATAATATTATTATCTTATAATAAATGCAATTATACATAAAATTTATAATTAAATAAAGTAAGAAAAATCAATATATATAAAACTTATAGTTTGCAAATATTTTTACTATACAGTATAATTATGATCACTTTTTGTATTATACTAATGCTATGCTAAAGACGATAATAGGAAACATATTGCTTTTTTTCTTTGTGGTAGTAGTTCTGATGTTTAGTCTTAGAGGACTTCCCGGGAATCCCACTCCGCAGGAGATGGATTCTTCCCACTGGAAAGAAAATGGCCCGTTCGAATTGTCAAATGAAAGCGGAAGATTTGCATTACTTTATTCAATTGTCGAAAATCATACTTTTCATCTGTCTCCTGATTTAGCTCGATTTTCTTCACCTGATGTCAGTTATTTAAACAAAAATTATGTTTCAATTTTTGCTCCATCTATTTCTTTTCTGTCAATTCCCGGTTACATTATTGGTAAACATTTTGGCATTGCTCAATTTGGTACATATGCATGGATGGCTCTTTTTGCGCTTCTCAATGTTATTCTTATTAGGGCTATTGCAATTAAGCTTGGAGCTGAACCTTTAGCAGCAACTATTGCAGCACTTACCTTCCTTTTTGCTAGTCCAGCTTTTTCTTACGCAGTAACACTCTATGAGCATCATGCTTCGACTTTTTTAATCCTTTTATCTTTTTATCTTTTGATTCGTTTTAATAATGTCATTTCCCTTTTCATTATTTGGATATTATATGCATTTGCATTTACTGTTGATTATCCAAATCTTTTTATGATGTTTCCTATTGCTCTTGTTGCTTTTTTTAGAAGTGGCGTATTAAAACAGATAGAGCAAAAAGTATTGATACATATTTCTCTACCAAAAATATTTACTATTTTTGGTATTATTTTTCCTCTTGCCTTCTTTATGTGGTTTAATAAAATGTCTTACGATAATCCTCTTAGAATTTCAGGAACTGTAGACCGTGTTGTTGGGGTAAACGCAAATGGTTCTCCAGTGTTCGTTACTGGTCCAAAAGCGCCATCAATAACACTACTGCAACAAGCCGATGTTCCGACAGGATCATTTTTTACTTTTTTTAAGCCAAGGAATATGTTAAATGGACTATATATACTTTTTTTGAGCCCTGATCGTGGAATGATTGTTTTTACACCTGTAATCCTGTTTGGTGGTTTAGGGATATATATCGCGTTTAAAAGAAAACGAAATTACTTACCTATCTTGGTTGGTATTATTGGGATTAATATAGTACTTTATTCTATGTGGGGTGACCCTTATGGTGGGTGGGCTTTTGGTGCTCGATACCTTGTGCCTGCCTATGCTATATCTGCAATATTCATAGCTTTGTTACTGAGCTATTGGAAACGAAATAGACTATTTATGCTTTTCTTTTTTATTACACTTTTTTATTCAATAGTTATAAATTCGGTAGGAGCACTTACTTCAAATAGTAATCCTCCTAAGGTTGAAGCAATTGCTTTATCTAATGCATCGCATAAAGTATTTGACTATACTTATCAGCGTAATTTTAATTTGCTAGGTGCAAATGTCTCAAGATCATTCGTATTTCAAACATACGCAAGCTACTATCTTTCAGCTTGGCAATATTACCAATATCTTACTGTTTTTGTTTTGGGTATTTTTTCCTTTTTGTGTTTTTATTATGTGTTAGCGGAAAAAAAATTATAAAGGAATAACTATATGTATTTTGATATTAAATCTTTTTCTATTCAAATAACTATTTCAAAAAATACGATAGCTACTATTAAATCATTTTTAAATAAGCATGCAGTAATAATGCTTTTTTTTGTTTTAACAATGATTTCTATTACCAGTTATTTATACTATCTCTCAAACGGATTAGGTATTGCTTATAATGATGCTCGATCACATTTGGATATTGCTCGTCGTGTTGTAGAAAATTTAAAACCAGGTTTTGCCCAGCTTGGTAGTGTATGGTTACCACTTCCTCATTTACTTGCAGCGATAACTGTTTGGAATAATTTTATGTGGCACTCTGGATTATCTGGCGCATTACAATCAATGATTTCATATATTGCAACTGGGACATTAATTTATAGGATACTTAAGATACTTGGAACTAGTATTCTGGGATGCATAGTAGGTGTTTTAGTATTTGCATTGAATATGAATATTATGTATATGCAATCAACTGCAATGACGGAATTATTGTTGCTTGGAACTATGACTGCGGGTGTTTATGAGTTAATTCAATGGCATCGAGAAGATAAGATGATGAGACTTGTTAAATCAAGCTTTTGGATAATGCTTTCAACAATGATCAGGTACGATGGGTGGTTTTTACTTATTTTTGCAACAATACTGGTTGTTATTCAATCTCTAAAAAAGCATGGATATAAAACAGCAGAAGGTTCATTCTTTTTATTTTGTACAATGGGTGGCTTTGGCATTATTTTATGGATTTTATGGAATTTGATTATTTTTAAGGATCCTCTTTATTTTATTTTTGGTCCTTATGCTGCAGCGACTCAGCAATCACAAATAGCTGCTGCCGGTGGATTAGCAACAAAGCATAATTTGTTATTTTCAATGCAAACGTATATTTATTCAATTATTTATAATGCAGGGATGCTACAAATTATATTATCGTTTGCTGGAATGTTGCTATTTTGGTTTGATAAACGGATCAATAGCAGTCTACGTATGGCAGCAATTGCATTACTTGCCCCATTAGCTTTTAATATTTTAGCATTATATTTAGGTCAATCTGTTTTGTTTATTCAGGGATTGTCTGGCAATTCATGGTTTAATGTACGCTACGGACTTATGATGGTTCCATCCATAGCTGTATTTACCGGATATTTGGTTTCACGATTAAAACCTATACAAACTGTTTTAATAGCATTGCTAATTTTTGTTAATATTTTTGCAATTGCTAACCGCGATGCTGTCACTATTGATGATGCTGTTTTTGGAGCAAGTGGGAAAAATGTTACACAGGTAAGTGGATGGTTGCGGCAGCATGCAACTAATACTCCAGGGTTTGTGCTAATTTCTGTTGCCTCACATGATGCTATCATTTTTTCTTCAGGTTTAGAGATGAGTCGGTTTATTCACGAAGGAACAGGGCAATATTGGATTTTTGCTACTGCACATCCCGTACATTGGGCACGGTGGATTATAGTGCGTACGAATGATTTGAATGATGAAACTTTCCGTAAATTGCTAAGTAATTCAGAATTTCATAATGATTATCTTTTGAAGGAGCATTATCCTTTTGCTGATATATACGAAATAAAACCACAATATATAAAAGACCTTCATACGCAAGCTTATATTGAACCTTAATTTTTTGTTCAAGAGAAATACAGCAGAAAGGGTAATGCGCTATAATAAAAAGATGAAATTTAGTAGAAGAGATATATTCATGTTAATCGCGATTTTTTTCTTTGGGTTTTCTTTAATGCTTTATTTATTCCAGGTTCTCTTTCCAATACAAACAACAAGTAAAAAAGTCACAAAGCGGTGGGAAGTTGAATCAATAGATACAATGAAATATTCTCGAGATCTTTCACGGCAATATCTTACTGATGGTAGTGCTCAAGTTACAATAAATAAACAAGTATCTGCAATTGCAGCAACTGGTGCCACTCATGTAGCAATAGATACACCATATGATAGTGAATTTCTTCCTGTATTAAAAATGTGGGTACAAGCAGGAAGATCTCACGGATTACATATTTGGTTTAGAGGTAATTTTTCGGGATGGGAAGGCTGGTTTGGTTATCCAAAAATAGATGAACAAACACATATTCAAAAAGTTCAACAATTTATTCTTGCAAATAAAGATCTTTTTGAAGATGGTGATATCTTCACTTCATGTCCAGAATGTGAAAATGGAATACAATTACAAATTGGTGATCCTACAGCTGTTGCTCCTTATCGTTCGTTCCTTATTGATGAATACAGGACAACAAAGAGAGCATTCGCTCTAATCGGAAAAAATGTAATAAATAATTATTTTTCTATGAACGCGGATGCTGCGAGGGCAATTATGGATAGAGTAACAACTCAATCTCTCGGTGGAGTTGTTGTAATTGATCATTATGTACCTACGCCGGATGATTTAGCAAATGATGTTTCTTCGATTGCAAATCAAAGTGGTGGCAAAATTGTACTTGGTGAATTTGGTGCACCAATCCCTGATATTCAAGGCAATATGACAGAAGAACAACAAAAAGAATGGCTTCAAAAATCTTTACACTTACTTTCAAATAAAAGTGTCTTAATTGGAATAAATTATTGGGTAAATGTGGGAGGCTCGACTGCGTTGTGGCGTGATAATGGTTTACCCAAGCCTGTTGTTTCCATCCTTTCAAAATATTATCAAAACAATCTATAAATATTATAAGCTTTTCATTTAGATTTTTATTTATTTAAAATATAGACTACTTTAGTAGTGCTTTTCTTAAATAAGATGAGTAGTTGACATTTACTATATTAATATGTTAAAATCCCATATAGTAAATATATAGGTCTTTACTAGGCCTATTAAAAGCTCGTTTATGAATAAAAAAGCTTTACTATTAGCATCAATCGTACCTACACTCTATTTGAGTGCTGCATTTCCTGTTTTTGCAACATCTACTCCGAACTTTGGTTCTTGTCTTAACCCACAGTGGTCACAAACACAAGTAAACTATGGTTCAAATCATGGTGTTGTAAATACAGGTTCCTTCAGTGGAACTGATATCATTTATTCTTCAAATGGTAATGTACTACAGTGTCTCTGTACAGATCAAGGGAATGGCTACCAAACAAACTGGCTTAATGTAACTGATTATTCAAGCACACAAATCGATGAGTTAAAAGCACAAGGGTGGATATATATTCCAGATGGTAAAGAATGGGGTTTGAATTACGGCCCTTATTTAGCATTAAATAGTACCTATGCATGTACTTCATGTACACCGACTCCTACACCTGCAAATACGCCTACGGTGACACCAGGACCAACTGCTACGCCCACACCAGAAACTAAGGTTGGTGCTGCATCAGCTAATAATTTGGCTAATACCGGAGATTCTTTCTTTATCTATATCTCTCTTCTTGCAGGAGCTGCATCTCTTATTCTTGGGGTAGTCTTAAGAAAGTTAAGTAAATAAACCATTTAAAGGATCATATGAAAAAATTATTTTCTTGGTTCCTGATTCTCCAAAGCTTCTCCCTTTTAACTGTAGGTGCGTATCAAATTTATTTACATGAATCACCTTCTCAGCTAGCTTTCGATAACTATAGCTATGCAAAACCAGAAGAAATAACTCAAAAAACTCCTAAACGTATTACTATTTCTTCATTAGGTATTGATTTGCCCATTTATAAAGCTGCAATTATCAATAATATTTGGCCAACAACAGGCTCAGGTGTATCTTATTTAACATCTTCACCTTTGCCAGGCGAAAAAGGAAATAGTGTTATATACGCGCATAATTGGAGAAGTCTATTTGGTAAATTAGTGGATGCAAAAATTGGAGATTCCGTTGTAGTTATGTATCCTGATAATACGAAAAAAGTATTTATTATTTCCTATACTTCTATCGTCTCACCTAGTGAGTCAACAATTCTTGCTTCATCAAATGACAAACGAATTACTCTCTATACCTGTACAGGGTTTCTTGATTCTAAACGATTTGTTGCTGTTGCTATACTCAAAAGTTAAAAATACTGACCATTATTGAGTAAAGAGTGTGGGAAAAAGTAAACAAAAAAAAGCGGATTAATGATAAATCTGAATTAGGAATTTATTGAAATCCAACCTCAACCACAAAAAACCTTTTGAATTCCCCCAAAAACAGAACTCAAAAGGTTAAATAATTTCTACTTGGACAATTACGCACTTTGATAGTTATAGATTAAAATAACTGTTCTACATTGTCAATTAGTATAAAAAGAATTAAACTATATCAAAATAGTTTAATCGTAATACAAAAATTATTTTTCGTTAATTTCCAGTATACAATGAAGTGCAACATGGTCTGATAGATAGCTTTTTTTACCTCCTGAAAGTGTTGCTTGCTCGGAAAATATTTGTTCTACAATAATTGGTTTAAATTTAACTGGACAAGATATAAATATATTGTCAATGCTATCTGCTAATTTAGCAACATAAAAGTAAGGAATTCGATTTGTCGAATACGTAGGATTGTTTATATCTTTAAAAACATCATACAACTGGGACCTTTCTAGAAATTCCCTATAAAGCGATGAGTGTTTAGCAATATTAAAATCACCTGTTAAAATAAGAAGTTCATTTTTTTTCGTATAACGGTTTATTTCTTCAGCAGCTTCTTGAGATTGGTTTCGTATAAGGCTATAATATTTATCTTTTGGCGACAAATCATGTACAACGTCAGAAGTAAGATGTGTAGTAAATATTCTTATTGATAAAGGTTGAATGAGAGCATTTAATATGCCATT
>DATMOG010000030.1:0-4486 GCA_035568375.1 Candidatus Sulfotelmatobacter sp. | reverse complement strand
AATCATCAAGAACTATGTCAAGAATCAGGGAAAAACATATAACCAAATTTATCGAGGACAACTAACCATGTTTGAGGATTTACCCTGAAGGTGGTAATGTAGAAAGGATACTTCGCAGCTCTGCTGCGGAGTAGTTCATTTTATGAAGATTTCTAACACATTAGGAGGTTTGCTTACTATTTTTATTATTTTTTTGATTTTACCTTTTCTTTACTTCTATTTTTTAAATAGCACAAAACTATTTTTTCTTACAAATCCGTCAATAATGTATCTCCTTATTATTATAACTGGTTTAAGTCTAGCATTTTATACTGATATAAGCATAAAGAATATAGAAAAAGATAGTAAAAATACAATTTTTATGACTGCAGTAACTTTGGTTGTGTTGTATGCTTTGGTGCTTTTTATTTTAACCATAACACGTTTTTATAGTTATGTTTCTCAAGCAGTTGATATCTTTTTTTTCCATCAGGTAGTATGGCAGTTTGCAGAGTTCAAGCTACCGTATATTTGGCAGCTAAGTCAGCCGCTTTATCCGCAGTGGTCACAACATTTTTCTCCTATATTAATGTTTCTTGCGCCGATTTATTGGGTTTATCCCAATGCCGTAATGCTTATGATAACTCAGGCACTTGCTGCAATAACAGGTGCTATACCTATTTATCTGATTGCAAGAAATTATTTAAAATCGCGATTTATTGGAATAGCACTTAGTTTTGCATATTTAGTTTTTAGCGGATTACAATACGGTTTTGATTATGGTTTTCATGAAATCATGTTTTTCCCTGTTCTTTTTCTTTGGTCTTATTATTTTTATCTGAAAAAGAACACAAAATTGTATATTTTTTTTATTATTCTTTCACTATTCGTCAAAGAGGAAGTTGCTTTTATCGTATTCTTCTGGGGATTGTACCTTTTAATCTTTCGAAGAGACAAAATATGGGGTAGTGTAACTACTGCTTTAGGTATATTCTGGTATATTGTTTGTTTCGATTTTGTGTTTCCTACATTTAATCAAGGGCAAGGATTTGGATATTGGGGACAATATCAAATGAAAGGTGGTACAGGTCTTTTTGGTATCGCTATGGCAGCATTTTCTAATCCGATTCAGTTTCTTCAGTCACTTGTTACACCTGATGATAAAATCAAAATGATGCTTGAAACTTTCGGACAGTTTGCATTCCTTTTTCTTTTATTTCCGCCAAGCCTTATCATCATTTTTCCATCACTGATGGAAAAATTGCTCTCGACAGGTATCGCAATGTCAAGCGGTGCCCATTACAGTGCTGCAATTACTGCAGCAGTTGTAGTTGCTACCCTTGAAGCGCTGCCCCACATTTATAAATATAAGTTTGTTAACAAATTCGTTCATTACAAAAATGCCTTTTTTGCAGTATTGATATTTTATATAGCATATTCTTCTTCTGTTTTTTATGGCTATATTGGTTTTACTCCTATTAATTTATTTCAACAAAATCCCTTTGAAAATGGGCTGACTCCTGATAATAGTATTATTCTCAATCAAATTCTGAGTAATCTTAACACTCTCCCTAAAAACACAACTGTGAGCACTCAGGCTCAAATCTTACCACACATACCTTTTTATTATAAAAGACTTTCTAGTTGGCCAGGAATGACGGGGACTGAGGATTTAGTCATTGTAGATACCCAAATATATCCAGTAGGCGCGAATATCATTCAAGATGAAGCGGAATATTCTAATGACCTTTTGCGACTTAGCAAGAATAAAAATTATCAGCCTATTGTTGCCCAATCAGGCATTTATGTGTTTAGAAAAAAAATTATTCAATATAGGTAATCCTTAGTTCAAATACTTCTTATTAACATCTAACTTTTGTAATCGATATTTTAATACTTTACTCATTGACGTGTTTTGATCAGTTGACAATAAGTGATGAATAGTAGATTTTCCAAGGTCGCTAGTCTAACTACGCCTTTACAAGGCGAGGACTCTGTAAGTATAAAAATTTACATGTGATACACTAAATACGTATGAGTGAGTCAATAGCATCTGAAGGAGGATTAAACGCACAAGTAAACATTTTTAAAGATTTTAGAGCTCAACGATCCTTAGAGCCTCGTCCTGGTTTGCAATTTTCCGAAAATAGATTTAGAGAATTAGTTACCGGTTATTCTGGTAAAGCATTTGATGAATTAACTGATAAAGTTGGTTTGGATAGTAATAAACTTGAGCCAATTAAGATAGGTAATCAAGTAGTGCTTGATCAAGAAGAAAAACAAAAAGTTATTGATCATTTATTATCTATAACGGGGATCTCAGATGTTGTGAATCGGAGTAAAGGTTCTTTTGACCGTAAATCAATGCTTACACGTTTCTTTATGGGAGATGTGCTAAAAGCACTAGAATCTGATTTGGAAATTATTGTAACAGGTCCATTGGTTACATTAGAATTTAAATCTTCAAAAGCAATGTCATTATTTAACATCGTATTTACTGGTGGGACATCCGATGGATTTTCTGGTAAGATGCCGATTGGTTTTAGAGATGTGGAAGGAAGACGGGAATTGATACCATCGGACTCTATACACATTAATTTTATAGATTTAGAAGCTGAGAAACAGAATGGGCAAAACATTAGACAACATGAAGAATGGCACACAGTTGATAGGTTTCGCCAAATTGTCTACGCGCAAGAATTAAAATCAGATCCAGCTTATAAAACAGGTTCAACAGAAACAGATAATCCTGATAGATTTTATGACAGATTAAGTCACTATTTATATAATCCAAAAGAATTATCGGAACAGTTAAGGCGTTTAAAAGAACATGCGCCCGAATTATATAACTTTTATGTTGGAACTGAACTTGATGAAGATCAACTTAAGTTAGGATTATATAAAGGACAACACGAACTTAGTGCTTGTATTGCTGGGTACATTAATGAAGAAGATCCTGCTAGTGTTACGGATGCACAAAGAGATAATATAGCCGAACTTTTATTGAGAGGTTATTTGCCGTTTGGGGCTAACTTAAGTATTTTAAGGTTTGTTGGTAAAAAAGATGAAGAAAGCGGAAGATTCGTTGTTGATGAATCAAGAGTTGACGAAGTTTTTAACCCACAAATAGCTTCTATTGGAGAACCTCCTGAGACTTGGACAACTATTCTTAATAGATATTCTGAAAGAGACCCTTCGTCATTGGCTAAAAGACAAATTATACATAGAGATGAGTACGTTAGAGATATGCAGTTTCTTTTTGATCATCTCTTTAATCCTGGAGGTTACGGTTACGAAACAATGACTAAAATAGAAAGAAACTTCAAAGGATCCATTGATAGTTTTAGAGAACTCTCTCAATTAAGAGGTGATCCATATAAAGCGTTATTTGAACTGTCATTGTTACCAATTTCTCATTGGAATGTATATACAAAGAGGCAACCGTCAGCATCAAGGTAAGAAAGCCCATGACTGTTTGACATCTTCACAAAGTTAATCTTAACTCATGGTATAATCTCTTCATATGTCAAACGTTTCTGCAGAGACCGTCAGGATGCTGTCCCATCTTTAGAATTTCGTTTCACGTTCCTCATTCAAAAGCCTCGTTATGAACGGATCATCACCCAAAGAGATGAAAAGGGGAGGATATTATCATCAAAAGTGCCAACGGTTTTATAACAATATTGTATTAATAAATATTATATTTTTTCTTGGTATCTTGCTCCAACTCCAATACCTGTTTCTGCAAGCCAACGCCCGGGATGAAGTTCGCGAAAGGTCTCTAAATTAAATCCTGGGCATTCGGTGAAAATATCAACTTCTTGGTACCCTCTGTTTCCTTCGTTTCCTAAGGAAAGGATTTCTGGTAAAGAATGATCAACTAATTGTACAGGTGGCAGCCATGTTTCGCTTTGTTGTGCAAATGGTCTAATGTCATGTTCTGCAGGTGTATCAAGAGTTGGAACGTTTAAAACAACAGCGGATACATTAGGAAGCTCCGTTGCGACTCGTTGTAAATCTTCTTCCATAAGTGTTTTTGCTCTATCATAGGAACCAAAGTGTGGAAATTGATGTTCTTTTATGATGGAACTAAAAGCGACGATACCAATATCAGTAGTTGGTCTACCATTAAGGAGTGTTGCAATCACATTTCTTGTCGTTGTCACATTGGACCGATAAATATCATCATCAATACCATCACCATTTCTATCGTATTTATCAGGTGGCATGCCTTCAGGTTCATATCGGAACATTCCAACAGTGTGAATAAGAGTAATTTTTTGACCTGACTCAGTAGTTATATTACCTAATGCTTTTTCAACAGTTTCTTTTTGGCTCAAGTCGGCTTGTCGATATGTAACGCCTGTTATAGCGACCGAAAAACAGAATGTCAGATTTACGTATTAAATTTGATAAGGAAAAAATTGGTTATTTGTTAGCGTCGTAAATTTGTTTTTTGTTTGTTGAAATGAATAATCTTGTTTGTTTGAGAGCTTGTCTTTTATAG
>DATMOG010000029.1:0-33479 GCA_035568375.1 Candidatus Sulfotelmatobacter sp. | reverse complement strand
TTCTTTAAGATTATAAGTGCCATTGCACAATTTGGGAATTATAAATGAGCCGGTGCTGTCAGTTGTAATGGTTTGAGAAGCAGCACCTTGTTGTGTTAACTGTAATGTCCATCCTGAAAGTTTCTGTTCACCTGGATCATATTGTCCGTTATTATTTGCATCATTGAATACGTACCCACTAATAGAACCTTGAGCAATAATTTGAGAAATTTGAGTATAGATATCATTAAGATTATTTGATGATGGCGGGAAATAATATTGACCGCCAGTTGTGGTTGCTAACTGTTTGAGAAAAGAAGCGTTGACATTTTTCCCAAGACCAATAGTAAAAATAATGGTATCGTTAGCCTTATGAGCGTTCGCTGCTGCAGTAAGCGTTGCCTGTTCTGCTTGTGATTGGCTAACTTGCTTGTTTGTCCCTTCAACATAATTGGCTATCCCGTCAGTCAAAAGAACGATAACATTTTTAATATTACTTCTTTTTCCTGACGTAAGAGCATTACTTGCTTGATTGATTGCACATTGGATACATGTTGCATTTTTTGCTTGAATTTGATTAATATGATTTTTGACACTCATAAAATCACTCGTAAGAGGACTATCTATCGTAGCGCTAGAGGAGAAAGAAACCAAACCTACCTCATTATTAGTATTTTTTGCTGTAAGATCAATAAAATTATTTGCTCCAATTTTTGCGTTAGAAATTTTTGTTCCAGAAGAAGCATCCTTTTCATTCATGCTTCCTGATCGGTCAATTAGTAACATCGTGTTGCTTGTTGCTATACCACAGGCTTGTGCAGCTGTGATCATTTGCGCATGTCCCCGAACTGTTTGCTGTTTTTGGAGATTGGAAATAATCAATGGAGTAACAATGAGTAAATAGGCAATACCAACAAGTGTTAGCGATATAATTTTTCTTTTATCACGAAATCGTTTCATAGATATTTAATGATTATTAATCTCCATTTTGAACAGACAGTTCCCGTAAGAAGAGATTGTAGTCAATACTATTAATAATGCCATCGTCATTTATATCGACGTCCTCTGATGGAGTATGGACCTGGCATGCAGCTGAGTGAAATGTTGAGTTAGGATCATTCATCGGTAGAGGATTGAGTTGTCCGTAGCCGCAATCTAACAGTGCATTATAATCAAGAATATTAAGAACATTATCGTTATTTGTATCTCCAGCAATCATCTGTACAGGTGTAACTTGTGTCATTTGACCCGATACAATTTGCTGAATACCTGGGACTAGCTTGCGTAAATATCTATCGGTTTGTATTTTAATACTATAATTGCCTGATTGGACAGATTGGGGTAACCCAACTGCTCCAATGAAAGTGCCTGTACCACTATCAAATACGACTGGTGAAGAACTGCTCGCAACAATTTGATTGCTTGTATTAAATACTGTGACATTGAGAGCTCTTTGGGGGTGGAGAGGATTTTTATTGCTCAGGCTATTGCCGCTTGGGTTAGGGTTATCTCCAGCTGATCCCACACCATGTAAAAATAAGCTAAAGTTAAGCGCTGTTCCGGTAACTGTCGGTAGAGGTAATATTGTTGGATTTGGCGATCCAGTACCACTGATGGTAAGTATAGCGGGGATAACCGTTGAAAGTACATTTTGACTTGCTTGGTCAGTCGCTCCAGAAGAAAGTGCCTGGCTTATTGTGCCAAATGAAACAGTAGTTATTCCTCCATTAGTACCGCCAATCGCTATAAAGTGAAGTGTTCCGATTTTGGTTCTTTTTGTTACTACTTTTGTTGGGTCTGAACCAATTGAAACGGATTGGGATATTGTGCCTGAGTTACTACTAACGGGACCTTCGACATTGGTAAAGACTGTATTATTCAGGTCAATCGGATGTGCCGCGACGATTTGTATTTTTGTTGGATCATAAGTAATTTGATAGCGAACAAAGGTTACAGCATTGGTTCCAGGATCGACATACAAATCCAAATCAACAGTGCTGCCGATACTAGTTTGAATAGGAGCAGTTGGTGAAGAAGCCGGCATAAGAGAGAGCGAGGTTGAAGCAGACGCATGACTTTGTGATTGTTGTTGTTTGGAAAGAAGTGAAACGGTCAATGGGATACTGATAAGAATTGTGAGTAAAATTGCTCCAACAATAATATTTTTTCTTGAAAGAGTTTTCATATAAAAAATAATAATAGACCACATTTATCGTATAGAAGAACTAAGTTAGTGTCAAGGAGCGGGTCATTCTTTTTGTCTCTTTTCAAACTCTTGTGGACATGCTACACTTTTTGTCATGGTTCTCTCCGATCAGGATATACGAAAAGCTCTTGTTAGCAAGCGAATTGTTATTAAACCAACTCCTGATTTTGAGCGTCAACTCGGTTCGTGTTCAGTAGATTTACGATTGGGGAATACATTTCGTGTTTTTGATTACAGTAGGCATCCGTATATTGATCCTTCACAAAAAGATTACAGCAATGAAATCACTAAAGTCATTAAAGTTCCTAAAGATGGTAGTTTTATTATGCAGCCCGGTGATTTTGTTTTGGCAGTAACCCTTGAACATGTAAAAATCCCTGCAGATTTAATGGGTAGACTAGAAGGCAGGTCATCATTGGGGAGGCTTGGTCTCGTTGTTCATTCAACGGCATCGATTTTTGATCCGGGATGGGATGGGAAACCTGTTTTGGAGTTAGGGAATCTTGGCAGAATGGCTATTAAATTAACCACCGGTATGCGAATTTGTGCAATGACATTTGAGGAACTCTCATCACCTGCAAAAATCCCTTATACTAGCAAAAAATTTGCTAAATATAAATTTCAGCAAGCTCCTGAAGAAAGCCGAATTCACGAAGAAATATAGGATTAGCGGTTGGTTGTAGTCAGCAATCCTTAAAGCTTAAGGGTTTATCTATGAAATACCACATTTCTTTTGATATTGATTTTAAACGCAATCCATACAAGGGTTTATATATTACCCTTGAAGGTATCGATGGTAGCGGTAAAACAAAACAAGCAGAAGGATTAAAAAATTATTTTGTTAGTAAAAAAAAGGAGGTACTCTTAGTCTCTGAGCCGCGAAAAGATAGCAAGCTTTTTAGCGACTTGGTACATCAAATTCTTTTGGGAAAAATTTCTTTATCTCCGATTGCATTACAATATTTATTCAGTGCAGATAGAGTACAGAATCAAGAAGAGAATGTGATACCGGCATTAAAAGCAGGGAAGATAGTTATTAGTCATCGTGCATTTTGGTCAATTGTTCCCTATGCCATTTCTGATCTAGATCCAAAATTATATAATAATACAGCACAATTTCTGCTCGTCGCGAATAATGTATTATCAATGTATCACCAATTTATCCTTCCTGACATCACTTTTTATTTAGATGTTTCTGTGAATGAAGCGATGCGACGTTTACGTCAACGAAAAAATAAACAGCAAGAATTTTATGAGAAAGAAGAAAAATTGCGCAAACATACTATTGGTTATCAATGGGAGATGAAGACATTTCCAAAAGAGTTCACTATTATTGACGGTAATCAATCGCCGGAACAAGTAAAAAAACAAATTATAAAAAAGATACTGGAGAAAAAGAAGTAAATTATTCTATGACAAGAGGTACATTGATCGTCCTTGAAGGTAATGATGGAAGCGGAAAAGCAACGCAAACAAAATTATTATATGAATATTTGCAAACAAAAAAAATCAATGTAAAAATAATCGATTTTCCTCGGTATACTGACTCCTTTTACGGAAAATTTATCGCTCGTTTTTTGCAAGGAGAATTCGGTAAGTTGGAAGAAATTAATCCATATATCATTTCTATTGTATATGCCGAAGATCGAGCAGCAGCTAAATATGAAATCGATGGATGGCTTTCTGAGGGTGCAATAGTATTGGCAAATCGCTATGTTGCTTCCAATCTCGCACATCAATCAGGAAGATTACCTATGAAAGAGAGGGCAGCGTTTATGAAATGGGATTCGGAGTTGGAATATGAGGTCAATAAACTTCCCAGGGAAGATCTTACTATTTACCTGCATGTTCCCTATGCGTTATCGCAAAAACTGCTTGCAGCAAAAGAGAAAAAAGAAGATATGGTTGAACAGGATGTAGCTTATCTACGTAATGCTGAAGATGCTTATACAAAGCTGGCAAAACAATTCTCACATTGGGAAACAATCGAATGTGTTGCTAAAAATGGAAAGCTTCGTACAGTAGATGCAATTCATACTGATATAAAAAAGCTACTTGCAGAGAAAGGGATTGTGCGATAAAGTAACTACTATGATTCTTGGGCCCAAAACATTATTACAATTAGTGAAGAAAAATAAACTAGTTGAAGACCTTTCAGAACGAGAGCTGACTAATCCTGAAGGCGCGGGATTTGATTTACGGCTTGGTGAAGTATATAAAGTTTCTGGCAAAGCGTTTTTAGGTGAAATACATCGTGAAACACCAAAAATTGAACTTGTGCAAACATATAAAGAAGGTGAGACAAGAACAATTGTTTTTAAACCAGGGGATTATTATCTTGTGAAGACAATTGAAAGTTTTAATATGCCACAAGACCTTACTGCAAATTTTAAACCGCGTACAACAACATTTCGTTCCGGTTTATTTCTTCGTACTGGTAATGTTGCACCAGGTTATTCAGGTCCGGTAACCTTTGGTATGAAAAATGAAGGACCGGTTGAAGTAACAATTGAGATGGGTGCGCGATTTGTGCATGTGCAATTTGAAGAAGTTGCAGGGGGTGGCAATATGTATCGTGGCCAGTGGCAAGGTGGACGTGTCACTACGACGAAAAAAGAAAAGCAAGTGTAGTGTGTACTCTATGAAGCAATACCCAGAATCAATTGTTGGTGCGTTTATCCTCAATAAAGCAGGTAAGTTGTTGCTAGTAAAATCTCATAAATGGGGTGATAGATATGTCATTCCAGGTGGTCATATTGAGTTGGGTGAAACAATGGAAAATGCGTTAAAACGAGAAATAAAAGAAGAAATAGGATTATCTATTTATGATTTTCAATTTCTCCGTTTTTGGGAATTTATTAATGGGGAAGAATTCTATAAAAAGAAACACATGATCTTTTTTAATTTTTTAGTCAAAACAAACGAAGAAAAAGTCATATTAAATAATGAAGCACAAGAATATATATGGATCGATCCTGAAGATTCATTAAAACTTCCTTTGAATTCGTATACACAACAAACAATTGAGAATTATATAGTAAAAAGTCAGAAGAAAGGAAAGCCTCTATGAAAATTGCAATTATCGGTAGTATGAAGTTTGCTTCGGAAATGGTGCAAATACAAAAACAACTGCAAAAACTTGGGTATACAGCAGTAGTTCCTCTGGGAACAGAAAATCATTTGCGTGATAAAACATTTGTCGACAATTTGGAAAGTAATTTGGAATGGTGTATCACAAATGATATTATGCGTAAGAATTTTCATCAAGTTGCAGATTGCGATGCTGTACTCGTTTTAAATTATAAGCGGAATGGTATCGAAGGTTATATTGGCGTGTCAGCTCTTTTAGAAATGGGGGTTGCGCATTATTTAGGAAAGAAAATTTTTCTTATGCAAAAGACACCTGATTACAAAGATGTCCGCTGGGCGCATGAAGTTGCGATTATGGAGCATACTATTATTACAGGCGATTTGACGAAGATTTCCTAAATTCATTCTTGATTTAGTTCTTGTATTATTGCTATATTGGGACTTATTATACTATGAGTATGCCAAAATCCACGCATCTTGAATACCAATATTTAAACCTCTTACAAGATATACTCGATAATGGGTCGGATAAACCTCTCTTCTTTACGAAAGAAGTGTTGGAAGAATATAAAAAGAAAGGTGAGGAGCCACCATGTATCCGTAGTGTTTTTGGTCGCATGATGAGGTTTGATGTGACACAAGGATTTCCTCTATTAACAACGAAAAAAGTCTTTATGCGTGGAATAACTCATGAATTATTATGGTTTTTGAAGGGTGATTCAAATATTAAATATTTAGTAGATAATGATGTCCACATTTGGGATGAATGGGCATGGAAGAGGTATCATAAAGCAGCATTGGCAAGTAGCGGCAAATTGCAAGATATGCCACAGGATGTATTTATTGCAAAGCTTAAAGAAAACGATGCAAAAAGTCAGTTTGTCAAAAAATGGGGAGATTTGATTACTATTTACGGTCGGATGTGGCGGCGTTGGCCTGCTAGCGATGGACGAGAAATTGATCAACTGGGATGGGTGATTCAAGGGTTGAAAGATAAACCTTATCGAAAGTCATATGTCGTTTCTGCCTGGAATCCTGATTTCATTTATGCGATGGCTTCTACAGGTAATGCTAATGAAGTTCCGCCCTTTTGTCACACAACCTACCAGTTTGCTGTTGCTGATGGCAAGCTAAATTTGGGTCTTTATCAACGAAGTGCAGATTCTTTTCTTGGTGTTCCCTTTAATATTGCCAGCTATTCGATGTTGTTATTGATGGTTTCACAAGTAACCGGGATTCCTCCAGGAGAATTTGTTCATTTTTTTGGTGACATACATATTTACTCAAACCATTTTGCCGCAGTGAAAGAACAGCTTACTCGTAAGCCACGTGCCTTACCGACACTGAAACTCAATCCAAAAGTGAAAGATATTGATACATTTACTTTTGCTGATATTTTGCTTGAGGGGTATGATCCTTATCCTGCGATAAAGGCGGAGATAGCAAATATCGGTGGTTTCTAAAATGAAAATTTTTATCAGTCATTCAAGAGCATTTAATTATAGAGAAGAATTATATAAACCTCTTCGGAATTCAGAACTCAACAAAAAGCATGAAATTATTTTCCCCCATGAAGATGAGCAAGAGAGGGAAACAAAAGACAGTATCCGTGATGCTGATTTAGTCGTTGCAGAAGTTTCGTTTCCTTCAACAGGAGAAGGCATTGAGTTAGGTTGGGCTAATGCTTCGTATGTTTCGATTATCTGTTTTTATAAATCTGGTTCTAAAATTTCGAATGCACTACAACACGTAACAGCTGATATTTTTGTGTATGATTCGATGGATAGTATGATCGCGAAAATAACTGAGTTTGTCGATGCATTATGAATAAACCACGAATTTCAATTATCGTTGCGATTGATGAAAAGCGGGGAATTGGAAAAAGAAATGATCTATTAGTTAAAATTCCTGAAGATTTTAAACGTATGAAAGAGCTGACATCTGGTCATGCCATTATTATGGGGAGAAAGACATTTGAATCAATCGGACATGTTTTGCCAAATAGGACTAATATTATTATTACTCGAGATATACATTTTACGATTGAAGGAGCAATTGTATGTAGTTCCTTAGAGGAAGGTTTAGAAAAAGCAAAAGGAGGACCGGGTGATGATGAAATATTTATTTTTGGTGGAAGGCAGATTTTTCAAGAGTCTTTGGAGAAAGGGTTGGTTGACCGATTATATTTGACTGTTGTCAAAGGCGATTATGGGGCAGACACATTTTTTCCTGAGTATGAGCAGTTTGGATTTACTAACAGTATTGAGAAAGTAGAAAGAAAAGCAGATGGATATCAATATACATTTATAACGTTAGAAAAATAAAAAACTGGGTATTGCAAAGGATGACAGTATCGTTTATATTGAGTGCATTAACCGTAGATGAAAAATTTAAAAAAGATTGATCCGCAAATTTATGAACTCGTAAAATTAGAAGAAAAACGGCAACATGACGTTCTCGAAATGATCCCCTCAGAAAACTATGCTTCACAGGCTGTGATGGAAACTCTTGGAACTGTTTTAACAAACAAATATTCTGAAGGTTATCCTAAAAGACGATATTATCAGGGTAATGCAATTGTTGATGAAGTAGAAATTATTGCACAAGAGAGGACAAAAAAACTCTTTGGTGTTCCGTATGCAAATGTTCAGGCATATTCCGGATCTCCTGCTAACGCTGCAATTCATTTCGCGCTTATGGAGCCGGGGGAAAAGTTAATGGGTTTGAAATTAGCATTCGGCGGACATTTGACTCATGGCGCCCCATTAAGTTATTCAAGTCGATTTTTTACATCTGTGTCATACGAATTAGGGAAAGATGGCAGTCTTGATTACGATGCCATTGAAAAATTGGCAATGAAGGAAAAACCAAAAGTAATCATATGTGGTTTTACTGCATATCCCCGTATTATTGATTTTAAGCGCTTTCGACAGATCGCAGATAAAGTTGGTGCTTATTTGCATGCTGACATTTCGCACATTACTGGTTTAATTGTTGCTGGTGTTCATCCAAGTCCTGTTCCTTATGCTGATGTTATTATGACAACAACGCATAAAAGTCTTCGCGGACCGCGTGGAGCAATCATTATGGTGACTGAGCAGGGATTAAAGAAAAATCCTGATCTGCCAAAGAAAATTGATAGTGCAATTATTCCCGGATTGCAAGGGGGACCGCATGATAATCAGACGGCTGCAATTGCAGTAGCACTTAAAGAAGCGTCAACGGTTTCATTCAAAAAATATGGTGAGCAGATTGTTAGTAATAGTAAAGCACTGGCGGCAGATTTGAAAAAGCATGGGTTTGATTTAGTAAGCGGTGGATCTGATAATCATCTGATTTTGATTGACTTAAGGAATAAAGGAGTAAATGGGGCTGTTGCAGCGCTTGCTTTTGAGGTTGCAGGAATTGTTGTCAATAAAAATGGCGTACCTTTTGATACAATGCCCCCATTCTATCCATCAGGTATTCGATTGGGAACTCCTGCAATTACTACGCGCGGAATGAAGGAAAAAGAAATGAAAAAGATTGCTTTATGGATGAACCAGGCTATCGAAGAAGTGAGAGAGTTGAGTCTGCCTGAAGATAAAGAGGAACGCAGAGTTGTTTGGAAGCAACATAAAGAGAAAATAGTGAAGAATAAAAACTTAATAAAAATCAGTAAAGAAGTAAGAACACTGTGTACAACATTTCAGCTTCCATAGTCCCCACAAAAATAGTGCTCCTAGGGCGCAACTGTTGGTTTTATAACGCCATTGAGGTCTCTATAGCATATATTATTATTGATATCGTGAAGAATTGTACTTAGATTACTTGCATTGACGCTGACGAAATAATGTGTGTTGAGAGGTGGAGAAGCTACTTCTTTCAAAAATTGCTCAAGAGTGGGGAAAAGCAATTTGTCGCTAGGATAGCTCGGGCTGTACACATTAATTGTATAAATATCAACACCTAATTGTTTAATTTCATCGGGAATGTTGACAGGTATTCTTGGATCTTCTTCCCTTGCAAAACAACGGAAGCCACTTGCGAGATTTGGGTCAGGAACTTTTGCTTCACAATTACCCCCATTGTTCGGAGTTTCTGGAACACCATCAGTCATAAGGATAAGATTGTAGGCATATCCTGGGTAGTCTTCATTCGTGATTGATTGTTTTAATTGATCATATGCCATTTGCATAGCATGTTTTGTCACAGTCCATCCTTCAGGTTTCAAACCATCAATAATATGATTAACTTGTTGTTTGGTATCATTATAATAATTAAACATTTGTTCAGTTTTAGCTTCTTTACTAAATGTATCAATGCCAATAACTGATTTTCCTCCAATATTATTAACAAAATAATGTAATGCGTTTTTTGTATTAGGCATTTTTCCTGCAAATGCCATTGATCCTGAAGTGTCGATAACGAAGAGGAGAACAGAATTTTGGCCGCAATTATCAACGTTAAACGTTTTAAGCTGAAGGTTCTTTTGTGTTCCAACCTGAGTGCCAGTAGGGGTTATTATATGTTGTACAGGATAATCAGCGCTATTGTAATATGGTTCAAGAGTCGGTGGTCCGCCAGGGCCATTTGGATCAACAGGAACAAGATTGCCTGAAGCAATAAATGCAGCAACGACAAGTAATCCCATTATAAAAAATATGGAAAGAGAACTCGTACTTGGACGTTGTGATGGTGGAGGACGTGAGCCAAGTTGTTTTTTAGTAGTATTATTAGCCATGAATGTATTACATTGCTCCGGGAGGACCGCCACCTGAGCCAGGACCATTACCTCCACCGCCAGGAGCGCCACCACCAGGACCAGGAGGGGGTGAAGTAGGTACAGGAGTTGGCGTTGGGGATGGACTAGGAGTTGGTGTTAGCGTAATGCCTGTAAGATTTTTTAATTGCAGATCTGAATGGTTTGATTGATCTACAGGTTTTTGTAAAATGACTGGCTGATTTTGATCTGGTGAAGCGATATTTGGAGCAATATTACCAAGCATCATATATGCTCCACCAAGCAAAATTGCAAGGAGTAAAACACCGTAAACAGTTCCGGCATCAATGCCGCCTTTAAATAATCTATTTTTTTTGATAAGTTTAGTGGTCTTTTTTTTAGGCAATGTTTGTCTTTTCATAAAGTAGCGCTTATTCTAGAGTAGCTCTGTTTCTCTCTGTCGTCAAGTATCTGTTACTATTGCTTGCAAGGGATTGTGGATTTATAGTATAATATCTGTATCTTACACATCTGAGCTGATTCCCTCTGCTTGTTGCAGAATCAGATGGAGGTTGAAGGGATACTTATGAGAACAATTACTCTTGAAGAATTACTAGAAGCAGGTTGCCACTTTGGTCATCAAGTTTCGCGGCAAAATTCCAAAGCCCGCGAATATATTTTTGAAGCTCGCGATGGTATCCACATTATTGACCTTGAAAAAACGAAAGAAAGTTTGGAAGAAGCAGCAACATTTGTTAAAGAAATTGCTAGAAAGAATGGAATACTGCTTGTTCTTGGAACAAAACGTCAGGCAGTAAATGTTTTGGATGAAGAACAGAAGAGATTACAAGCTGCAGGTATCGATAACGTTTATTTTGTTACTAAGAGGTGGATTGGTGGGACACTTACTAACTCAGCAGAAGTTGCAAAAAATTACAAAAAACTCAAAGATATCACTGTAAAATTGAAAGATGCTACTGCACGCTCCAAATATACCAAAAAAGAATTGAGTGATCTGGATAAAACGCGACAAAAACTCGAAGGATTTTATGGCGGTATTGCAGATATGCCAGCACTTCCTGACGCAGTATTTATTATCGACACGCATCAAGAACATGTTGCAGCAGGAGAAGCAAAGAAAGCTGCTATCCCAACAGTAGGTATCACTGATACCAATGCAGATCCGACAATTATCAATTATCCAATTCCTGCAAATGATGATGCAGTTGGCAGTATCAAACTCCTCACAACATATATTTTTGATGCTTGGATCGAAGGAAACAAGAGTAAAGAACAAGCAGAAAGTACAAAAAGCGAAGAAAAGAAAGAATCGATACAAGATGTTGAAAAGAAAGCTCCAGCAAAGAAGGAAGAAGCTATAAAAATAAAGACAGCCACAAAAGAAGAAAAGAAAAAATAAGCATTATGGCAAATATTGACTTAATAACAATTAAAAAACTCCGTGACGAAACATCAGCATCGATAGCTGATTGTCGTCGTGCATTAGATGAAGCAAATGGTGATTATAAGAAGGCTTTGGAATGGTTGAAAAAAAGAGCCAGTGAAATCGCTGCTAAAAAAGCTGATCGTGAAACAGGCGAGGGTTTGATCGAAGCATACATTCACGGTGCTGGTAAGGTTGGCGTGTTAGTTGCATTATTGTGTGAAACTGATTTCGTTGCAAAGACTGACGAATTTAAGAAATTAGCAAAAGAAGTTGCGATGCAGATTGCTGCAATGCATCCTGAGGATGTTGATTCTCTTCTGAAACAGGAGTATATTAGAGATAGTTCGCAAACAATTGAACAGCTTATCAAAGGTGTTATTGGCAAATTGGGAGAAAATATTACTATAAAACAATTTGTACGTTTCGAACTCTAAGGTTTATTCATTATTTTATGGATCCTGTCGCTACAAAGACAAAAGAAAAATTGCAAAAAGTCCTCGACGTTCTCAAAGATGATCTTGCTACCATTCGTACCGGTCGTGCAACACCATCTCTTGTTGAAAATATTATTGTTTCAGCATATGGCGGTTCTGCAAAATTAAAAGTTATGGAGCTTGCCACGATTGGTGCACCTGATAATCAAACACTGGTTCTTACTCCCTATGACGCTTCAATTATGCATGATCTGCAAAAGGGGATAGAAGCCGCTAATGCTGGATTAAATCCCATTATCGATGGGAATGTTCTTCGTATTACTCTCCCACCATTATCAACAGAACGCCGTCAGGAACTCATTAAGGCAATGAAGCATAAGTTAGAAAACGGTAATGTAATGGTTCGCCAAGTGCGTCATGAAATGATTGAAGATATGAAGAAGGATTATGAGGGGCGTGAAGATGACATTAAACGATTGGAAAAAGAAATTCAGCGGCTTATTGATGAAACCAGTGAGACGATAGAGGACTGGGGAAAACAAAAAGAGCAAGAGTTACTACAGATTTAGGATTTTTGACCTGAGCTTTTTTTTCGAAATCTGTCTCGCATTCCTGCTATACCCTTAAAAATTCTTCCTTTTTCAGATTTAATTTTCTTTCGTACTTGATTGGTTAGTTCCTGAAGGATCTCTTTTTTGTACATTATTGAGTTGTATTGTTCCATAGCCTCTGTATCCTTTAATAAAAGGTCTTCCAATTCATGTGGATCGGCACCGTCGAATCGTTGACTCAATTCCAAGAGACTTTGTTGAAGGTATTTTGTATAACGATCAATAGATGTGAATATCGGGAATAATTCCATTTCTGTCATTTTTGTTCGTGGGTTTGTAAGTAACTCTTGTAAACGTTGTAATCCCGTATTGATTCCTTCCTGCCTTTCCGTTCCTTCAAGTAGGTCTCTATATGCGTTGCGACGCTGAAGTTGAGAAAAGTCTTTAGGATCAAACCTGTAGACTATACTATCAGCATCATCGAATGCATCTTCCCATCCTGCTATTATTTCTCCATCTTTTTCAACGACTATGATCATTTTGTCTTGTTCTATTTCTTGATCATTTAAATTTATTAAAAATTCTTCAGCTTTATCAAGTGGAGCTATTACAGTTGCATATTTTGCTTCAAATTTCTCTCCTTGCGTTACTAAATCATTCTGTTCCGCAGTGACAAAGTTTTTGACTGTTTCAAGCGTGATTGGTTTCTTCTCTACTTCTTTAAAGAATGTTTTGAGTTTTTCATCAGGTCTATACCGATATTCAGGGAGTTGTGCTAGATCAGGTTTTATTTCTGTTTCTGTTATCGCTGCGGGTTTTTCTACCTGTTGTTCTGCTTCAGGTAGGAGCTTTTTAGGGAGTAATTGTTTAAAAGCCGTAAAGATATCTTGATTGTTTCCACCTGTTTCTTGATCTTTCGTTTCTTTTTTAAGGATATAATCTCTAACTGTTTCGATTTCTCCATATTTGAGTTCTTCTCTAGTTGCCATTTTAAGAACTAGTTCTCGTATTTCAGAAAGTCTTTTTGTTTTTGCATCTGCTGTTGCTGGATCACTTGCTCTTGTATCATCAATGTTAGCACCCAAAAGGTCAGTTAGATCAGTAAGTACTAATGTCCTTCCATGCTTTTCTCCTTTATATCTTTCTTTACGATCTGAAAGGAACATGGCAACCTGTGAAGTTTCTTTTGTGGGAGCAGTTTCAGGTTTATGTTCAGGTTCAGGTTCCCTAGGTTTATTTATTATGTTAAGCTCTTTAAGAGATAAACTACTTTCGACTACTTCACCCATACTATTAATCCTATCCTAATTGTTGCGTTTTTATCAAGTCTGAAAAGATGCTATAATATGTTTATGCTAATTACCATCATTGTTTTTCTCCTTATTTTATCCGTTTTAGTTTTGATTCACGAAGCAGGACATTACTTCATGGCAAAGAAATTTGGAATAAAAGTCGAAGAATTCGGTTTTGGATTTCCGCTTACACCACCTCTGTGGCAAATGAAGAAAGGTGAGACAGTCTATTCATTTTATCCGGTGCTCATTGGTGGTTTTGTAAAGTTATATGGAGAAGATGAAGCAGGCAGCGGACGGATTGCAACGAATGAAGAAACTAAAGTGAAAAAAGCAGATGAACATCATGCATTTTATGCTCGGCCAATGAGTGAACGGATTATTGTTGTTATTGCCGGTGTTGTGATGAACACCCTTCTTGCTGTAGCAATTTACTATGTATTCCTTTTTATCGGTAATTTCCAAACAACATTACCATTAATCGGGAATCATCAGTTCTTTGGTGTTGATCAAAAAATTACAACACAAGTAGTAGTCAGTGAAGTGGAAAAGGGTTCGCCTGCAGCGCAGGCAGGCATTACTCCTTTTTCAACTGTTAAGTCATTGAATGGGCAGAATATTCAGCAGCTTGATACCTTTGCAAAGACAATAAAGCAGAGTGCTGGTAAATCATTAACAATTGCGTGGAAGGATGAAAGAACACAAAAAGAGTATATTGCAACAGTTGTTCCTCGGCTCCATCCTCCAAAAAATCAAGGAGCACTTGGGGTAGCATTCTATCCGGTAAGATCTGTTACTCTCGCGTATGATACTCCTTTGCAGAAATTTTTTTCTGGATTTGTTCATCCAGCGAATTTGATGGCATATAATTTTGATGCGTTGGGTTATCTTATCAATATTTCCATCAAAGAGAAAAATATTGCTCCTGTAAGTGAAGGCGTGTCAGGACCAATAGGTATCGGTTATGTTGTTGGCTCAATTATCAAAATACCCAACGTTAATGAAAGGATTATGCAGTTATTAAATTTGATGGGACTCCTATCTATTTCACTTGCATTTTTTAATGTACTGCCAATTCCTGGTTTGGATGGAGGAAGATTATTTTTTCTTTTGATCGAAGCAGTGATTCATAAAAAAGTTAATCCCAAGATTGAAGGATATATCCATGCTGTTGGGATGGCATTTTTAATCGTTCTTTTGCTCTTGGTAACGGTGAAAGATATCAATCAATTTTTTATCCACTAGCCACATTCTTGACTTTATTTTTGGTATCTGTTTGACTTTATATAAGAGGCATTTTATGGTGACAGATGAGCTTATTATAGATATTCGAGAGAAGTTTCGTGAAGGCAAAAGACGCAATGAAATTAAAGAAGAGTTAATGCAACGGGGGATTTCTGAGGAAGATGTTGATGCAGCGATTGCAAAGATTCAACATGATGTGGTCAAACAGCTCCCCGGCATAGCATGGATCTACAAACGTATTGGACATCTAGAATCAAAAGCAAATCTTACTTCTCTTAAAATGACTATTTTGTTAATGATTAGTTGTGTTGCAGTCTTGTTTATTTTAGCAGGAATCCTCTATTTTGCGTTTGATCCACTTGGAACAAGAATTGGGGCTCGGGATGTGCAGCGCCAGAATGATGCTATAGTAATACAAAATGCGCTCAATGCGTATTATCAAAAAAATCAACAGTATCCATCTGCACTGGATAATTTGATGCCTAGTTTTGTCTCAAGTCTTCCTCATGATCCACAATCAAGTGCAGGGTATTCTTATAAAATGCTTGATAAGGGGAAAAATTATGAATTATGTATATCTTTTGAAATACAACAAGCACAATGTATTAACCCAACGCCTGTTTCTTCAGATATTCCTGTGGTTCCAACAGAAACACCTATCCCGGAATTTACCCCAGCGTCGGGTTCGGGAAGTTTTAACGCGCTTTGATATATGCTCATTGACTATCTTACCAAACATGCTATTCGTCATCATACTAATCAGATGATTACGGTTTGTAATGTTCAAGACGCCGAAGCAGGGGTGATATTAGCGAAAGAATTGCTTTACGAGATTGTTGATAGAAGGACATCGCTTTATTTATCTGGGGGAAGTATGCAAGTGCTTTATAAAGCATTGGCAAAAGAAGAACAAATTGAACCAGGTGCTGTGGGGCTTATTGATGAACGGTTTGGCAAACCGATGCATGCTACTAGCAATGAAAAGATGATTAAGGATACTGGTTTTTTACGCTATTTACAGATGCGCAATATGCCATTTTATTCTGTTTTGCAGGCTGGTAAAAGTCGAGAGGAAGCTGCTATTTCATACGATGAAAGGGTAAGATCTCTGCATGCGATTTTTCAAAAAAATATTGGGTTGATTGGTATTGGTCCAGATGGCCATATCTCAAGTATTATTCCCAATAGACCGGATTTTCATAATCCATGGTTTGATTCTGACCGGCAATATCTTTTGGTTTCAGAGTTTAATGACAAAAACAGTCAGTATAAAGAGCGTGTTGGAATGACATTTCTTGGTTTATCGATGCTTGATCAAATGCTGATTCTTGCTTTTGGTGAGAGTAAACAGAAGATGTTTAATAAGCTCTTTGAAGAGGGCAAAGAAGAAGAAATTCCTGCTCGTTTTTTCAAACGTCCGGAAATTGCAAAAAAGACTCTATTAATTACCGATCAAACGGTATAAAATAAAACGACGTTTGTATGATGTCTCCTTTTGTTCTTGTTATTTTTGGTGCAACTGGTGATTTGGCACAAAATAAATTGCTTCCTGCTCTTTATTCATTATTTAAAAAAAAAGCAATAGGTGGGAAATTTTATATTGTCGGATTTGCCAGACGTGAATTTTCCGATGAAGCCTATCGTGAGATGCTTACTGAAAAATTAGGAGTAAAAGAAGAAGCTGAATGGAAACAGTTTATTAAAAATGTCTACTACCAGCAGGGATTATTTGATGAAAAAATAGGTTATAATATTTTGATAAAAAAGCTCAATGGTTTTGATACTGAAATTGGAGCTTGCATCACTCGTTTATTTTATCTTGCAACCCCCCCGGATAATTACGAAACTATTCTCACGCATCTTGAAAGTACTAAACTTTCAGAGGGTTGTGGGCAAGGTTCTGAAAAATGGACTCGGGTAGCAATTGAAAAACCATTTGGAAAAGATTTAGATAACGCTCGGCATTTAGACACATTATTGGCAAACATTTTTGAAGAACGACAGATTTACAGGGTCGATCATTATCTTGGGAAAGAGACGATGCAGAATATGATCGCATTTCGGTTTGCCAACAGTATATTTGAACCTGTCTGGAACAATAAACATATCGATCAAGTTCAAATCACGTGGGCTGAGAAGGAGGGAGTCAGAACACGAGGAAAGTTTTTTGATGGAATTGGGATTCTTCGTGATGTCGGTCAGAACCACTTACTACAAATGCTTGCAACAGTTGCAATGGAACAGCCAAAAAGTTTTTCTCAAGAGGGTGTTCGAGAAACACGGGCAAATGCAATAAAAGCACTTCGTTATCCTAGTCCATCAGAAGTGAAGAATACTATCGTTCGAGGCCAATATGCAGGTTATCGAGAAGAAAAAAATGTTGATCCGCATTCTCAAACAGAAACGTTCGTGGCTGCAAAATTATTTGTCGATACTCAACGATTTCAGGACGTACCTTTTTATTTGCGTGCCGGGAAGAAAATGGGGGAGGAAGTTATGGAAATAAAAATTATCTTTAAGCAGACCTGTCATATCCTCTTTAAAGAATATGGGTGTCCAGAAGTAGGTAATATATTAACGATCAGGATACAGCCAAATGAAGGAATAACACTTCGTATGATTGCTAAAAAACCTGGGAATCATGTAAATTTAGATACAGTCGATATGCGTTTTTCCTACCATCAATCATTTGGTGGGCACGGTGCCGATGCTTATGAAAAAATATTGCTTGATATTCTTGCTGGTGACCAAATGCTGTTTAATCGATCTGATGAACTTGAAAGTTCCTGGCACCTGATCTCCAATATCTTAACAGGGTGGGAGCAGGAAAAAGAAGAAATCGCTCTATATTCTGAAGGTAGCTGGGGACCTGATTCCTCAAAACAGCTCATTGAAAGAGACGGCCGTAAATGGTTATAATCACTAAGGATACTATTATCTGCTTATGCAAATTGCAGTTCTTGGAATTGGGAAAATGGGCAAAAATATTGCCGAAAAATTAATGATCGCAGGGCATGAAGTGATCGTGTGGAATCGTTCCCGAGAAGTTCTTGAAAAAATGCGGGTCGAAAAAGCTTCGTATATTGTCCAACAAAAGCTCAAAATTGTCCATCTCCTTGACGAACTTCGTGATACCTTGGTTAAACCTCGTATTATTTGGCTTATGTTGCCGGCAGGTGAGACAACTGACGATGTGCTACAGCAATTACAGGAGAGCATTGTTGACCATGGTGATATTGTGATAGATGGAGGTAATTCGTTTTTTGAAGACACACAAAAACGTTATGAAGTTTTTGGTACAAAAGGGATAAAATATCTTGGAATAGGTGTTTCTGGAGGAATGCAGGGATTAGAAAATGGTTATACACTTATGGTCGGCGGGGATAAGTCTGCATATGATTATATGAAAGTTATTCTTGATAGTATTGTGAAGCCAAATGCGGGTCATAAATTTTTTGGTGAAGGAGGTGCTGGCCATTTTGTTAAAATGGTTCAGAATGGTGTTGAGTACGGTATGATGCAAGCGATTGCAGAAGGATTTGGCGTACTTGCCAAAAGCGATTATAAACTTAATCTTGTTGATATAGGTAATACTTGGCAACGGGGAAGTAGTGTTGCAAGTTTTTTAGTATATACAGGAGTTGTAGCGCTTCTTAAGGATCCGCAACTTGCCCAATTCGATGGATACATTGATGCCAAAGGTGAAGGGCAATGGACAATTGATACAGCAGAGAAATTTAAAGTACCTGCGCCAGTAATTACAGAGGCAGTGGAGTTCCGTAAAAAATCACAGTATGATAAAGGTGTTCAGGAAACATTTGTTGCCAAAATGGTAGCAGCACTTCGTCATGAATATGGCGGTTACGAAACGCATAAGGAAAAGGCTGAAGAGAAAAAATCGCAGGCTTAACATTTGACAATAATTGAGTGTTTTTATATAATAAAAGTTATAAAGCGTTTATCTCGATAAGAGATGATAAGTTTGGTATCCCGCCAAATAATGCTGCATATGATAAATGTGACGGAAGTCAACCGTAAATATGACAAAGCGTGTCGGCAACGGAGCGCGGAAATAAGCACTTGCTTACAACCTATTTGCTCCACCGGAAGGTGGATTTTTTGTAAGCAACGAAAACAAGGTGGTACCGTCCTGAAAAGGGCCCTTGTAAATTTTCAATCAGAAAGTATGCTGGCTTGAGGATTTATAAGGGCTTTTTTGTGGAGAAAATATATGAAAATAATAACTGTTGAATCGGTAAGGCAACTTTTAAAGAAACACGGATTTAATAATTATCTATTAGATTTGATGCAGATTCTTAAAAAAGATTTTGCTAAGTGGGACTCATTTACCAATATTCCACGTCCTGCTATGCATGTGCCGAATGGTGTTTTGGAATTGATGCCAATTTGTGATAACGAAATATATTATTCATTTAAATATGTAAATTGTCATCCTAAAAATCCTCTGGTTGATAAACAGACAGTTATCGCAACTGGTCAGCTTTCTCAAATCGATACAGGATATCCGTTACTTTTTAGCGAGATGACAGTATTAACTGCTCTTCGTACTGCTGCAATAACTGCATTAGCCACTGATCTTATGAGCCGTAAGGATGCAAAGGTAGTAGCAATTATTGGAACAGGTGCGCAAAGTGAGTTTCAAATTAAGGCTTTGCAGCTCGTTCGTGAAATTGTTGAAGTGCGATTTTTTGATATTGATCAAAAAGCGATGGACAAATTTGAGAAAAATATGAATGTTTATTCTTTCCGTTTAATACGTTGTAAAAATGCTCAGGAGGCAGTTGCAGGTGCTGATATTATTACTGTTTGTACTGCATGTAAAGCTAATGTGGATGTACTTAAAAATAAATGGATTCGGGCAGGAGTACATATTAATGCGCTCGGAGGAGATACAATTGGAAAAACAGAGCTTGAGTTGTCCATTTTATCCCGAAGCCATATTGTTGTTGAATACTTTGAACAATCATTTATTGAAGGAGAAATCCAACGATTGAGTAAAAAGAAAGCAAAAAAACTTGTTTATGCAGAATTACATGAAATTATTACTGCTGCTAAGAAGGGTAGAATTACTAGTGAAGAAATTACTTTATTCGATTCAGTAGGTATTGCGTTGGAGGATTATTCCGTGCTTCGTTTGACCTATGAACTTGCTGAAAAATATCATATTGGAGAGGAAATGAATTTTATACCGGTTCTTACAGATCAAAAGGATTTGATGAGTTTAGTTTTATAATAAACAGTATTTATAGAAGAACATGCTATACTAACATTATGAAATATTCGAAACTATTTGGCAAAACATTAAAAGATACACCACGAGATGCAACACTTGCGTCGCATAAATTGTTGTATCAAGCAGGGTTTATCCGTGAAAGTACTGCAGGTCGTTATTATTTTCTGCCGCTTGGTATGCGAGTACATGATAAAATCAAGGCAATTATTAAAGAAGAGATGGATAATTCAGGTGCTCAAGAAATTATTACACCCCTTTTGCATCCGAAATATTTATGGGAAGAGACAAACAGAACAAAATCAGTTGGCTTTGAACTCATGAGTATTAAAGATCGCAATGAATTTGAATTTGTTCTCGGTGGAACAGCTGAGGAAATGCTTGTTGATCTCGTCCGCAAATTTCAAATAAGCTACAAAGATTTGCCATTTAATTTATATCAATTCTCAACTAAGTTTCGTGACGAAATACGTGCACGTGGAGGACTGTTACGTTTAAGAGAGTTTGTCATGAAAGATGCATATTCTTTTCATGCTACCGAAGAAGATTTCAAAAAAGAATACAAAAACATGCGAGATGCTTATACAAAGATTATCAAACGTGTTGGTCTTGAGTCCATTGTTGTTGAGGCGGATAATGGCTACATCGGTGGAGATTACTGTCATGAATTTATTGTCGAAAGTTCGGCCGGAGAAAACAAATTTTTTACGACTGAAGACGGTTCATATGCGGCACATGAAGAAATTGCCAAGTTTCAGCATGAAGAATTTATAAATGATGAGGAAGAAAAACCATTGCAAGAAGTAGAGGGCAAAGGAATTATTGGAGTAAGTGAACTTGCAAAATATCTGAAGATTCCGGTTGAAAATACCACAAAGACCATTCTATTTGAAGATGAGAATGGCAACGTTATCGCAGCTGCTGTTCAGGGCGAGTATGAAATCAATGAAACAAAATTGATGCATATAGCAAAAGTACATAGACTACAGCTTGCGTCTGCCGAGACAGTTAAACGAGTGACAGGTGCAGAGATTGGTTATGCAGGACTTCTCAATTTGCCAAAAGACGTCCGGATTTTTATTGATGAATCTATAAGAAGTCGTAAAAATTTTGAAATGGGTGCTAATCGTACTAATTACCATTCGATTAATGTAAATTTTGGACGCGATTTACCGTTGCCTGAAAAATTTTATGATTTCAAATTAGCAAAAGCAGGATATAATGCACCTAATGGTAAAAAATTGATTGAGAAGCGCGGAATTGAAGTGGGTAATATCTTTCAGCTTGGTTTCCATTATTCTAGCAAAATGAAAGATGCATTATTTACCGATGAGAATGGCAAGAAACAACCATATTATATGGGTTGTTATGGATTCGGCCTTGCGCGAACATTAACGACTATTGTAGAAAAACATTACGATGATAAAGGTATAATCTGGCCGAAATCAGTTGCACCGTTCCAAGTTCACCTAATTTCTATTAGAGAAAATGAAAAAACAAATGACGTGTATATAAAACTTCAGGAAGCAGGAGTTGAAGTTTTATATGATGAGAGAGAAGATGTGAGCGCTGGTCAGAAATTTGCTGATGCTGATTTGATTGGCATTCCAGTGCGATTGGTTGTTTCTACAAAGACTGAGGATAAGATTGAATATAAAGAACGGGGAAAAATAGAAACAAAACTTCTCACCCTTCATGAGGTAATAGAACAGATACGCTAAATATTTATTGCGATAGAAACGGAATTGGTAAGTTAAATACCTTGATCCAAAAGAATGTATATATTGCAAAAAAGATAACAGCACCGATAATATAAAGTACTCGAAGGAGAGATGATGCTTCGTGTGGAGTTGCTTGATTTATTTCCGAAGGAGAAGGAAGAGATTGGTTTGCCTGGTCAACAGCTATATTTTGGTTTGCTCCGAATTCTGAAGGTGCATATGGCGTCACTGGTTCGATTGTAGGCGGTTCAATAGGAGCGTTAACATTGGTGGGCATTTGTGGAGGCTCTGTTGTTGTAGGCGAGGGATTAGAGAAAAAAGAAGCATTTGCAGGGGTATTTATGGATGCAGAAGGTTGTTCAGTTTCGGCAATTGGAGAAACTGCTGTAGTCGTGTCAGTAGGCAGAGCATTGTTTATGGGTTCTACGCCTGGAGTAGGATTCTGAGGCATTTGATTTGTTGTGCTTGTGCTCTCCAGTGGAGCGGAAGAAAATTGGCTTAGATCATCAGAAGGTTGAGAAATGCCTCCTGTTGATTGTGACAGATCAGGAGGTGCAGAAAATGATGGAACTGGTGCTTGTTGGTTTGTTGGAAGCTGAGTTTGTGATGCATCACCAGTACCACCTGTTGCTGTTCCCATGACCCGTGCATATGTTTCTTTAAGCTTAGGGTCGAGATGATCAAAAGATTTTGTTGGATCCATAAAAGTCTCTCTTTCTATATTCGGGCATTTAGAAATCTTTGTCAAGTAATGAGCGTTTTTGTAATTTCATTTTTTAGCAAAATTAGTTATACTTAGCACAATGAAAATTATTGTTACGCATATGTCTCCCGATTGGGATGCAATAACCTCAGTTTGGTTACTCAGAAAATATTTGAGCGGATGGCAGGAGGCTACTATTCACTTTGTTCCTGCAGGGCAACGATTTAAGGATATCGAATTGGCTATCATAAATAAAGAGAAAAATGATCCAATTGAAAAAATAGGTGAGAATGAGGTTATACAAGTTGATACAGGATTGGGGCCTCTTGATCATCATCAAATACAAGATTCATCTGTTAGTGCTGCATCTCTTACCTGGGATTATGTTTTATCTAAGTTGAAAGAAGCAAACGATAAGATGGTTCCCGAGCATAAGGAGGCGATCTCAAGAATTGTGAAAATTGTTGTTGATATTGATCATTTTCGTGAAGTCTTCTGGCATGATGCAGCTTCAGATATTTATGAATTTTCCCTTCTTGGAGTTTTGGAAGGGTTAAAATACCAAAAGCAGAATAGTGATAATGAGTACATGGAGTTTGGGATTGCGTGTTTGAATGCGCTTGTTGCTGAATTCGAAAATCGTATCTGGGCAGAGCAGGAAATCAAAGAAAAAGGTGTTGAGTTTGAGACAAGTATCGGCAAAGGAATTGGATTTGAAACGCTTAATGATACTGTACTCAAACTTTCTCAAAAAATGGGCTATCGGCTCGTTGTGCGTAAAGATCCGAGAAAAGGCTATGTCCGAATCAAGACGTTACCTGATGATAAGGATAAATCGGGAATTGATTTGACTCTTGTTTATGAAAAATTAAAAAAAATGGATCCTGATGCGACATGGTTTCTCCATGTCTCAAAAAAGATGCTTCTCAACGGAACACCAAAAAATCCAAAAATGGTGCCAACAAAGTTGAGTTTACATAAAATAATTGATGTATTGAAAAACGCTTAGACCTTATTTATAAGTACTTATGAAAAATTGCCTTTTTTGTAAATTGGTTAAAAAAGAGATTCCCTCACTTTTGGTGTACGAGGATGATGCTACTGTTTCTTTTATGGAATTGCATCCTTCAGCTCCTGGACATGTGATGGTAATTCTTAAAAAACACGGTAATAATATCTTGGAATATTCTCAAGAGGATTTAGGAAAGATCATGGCGAGTGTTCAAAAAGTTGCAGCGAAGCTTGAAAAAGCTCTGAAGCCTGATTCAATTAGCATTGGTATTAATCATAAAGAGCGACATGGAGTACCTCATCTTCATATCCATTTGATCCCACGTTGGGAAAATGATAAAGGTAGCATCATCCAATCTATTGTTAAAAATGTTCCGAAAGAGAATAGAGAAGCAATTGCAGAAAAGATAAAGAAAATGTAGAAATGCTTAGGCGGCAAGGCCTAGCCGATCTCTCAAATAAACAACCCCTTGGCTAATGATTGGTGAATAATTCTCCTGCGCTTTCGTCTCCAACAAGTTAAAAATGAGCGGAACAATTTGTACTACATGAGAAAGTTCAGTGTGTGACGCAGTTGCATAATGATTACCTGGTATAGATAAAACTCCATCAAATAGTACTGTAGGATCACCTACAGCTTTAGGTACTATCTCTCTCAGTTCTTTATTTTTTTTGCTTATTGCTGATTGTACATCATTCATTTTAAAAGTCGAGTCGTTAGTAAAGGCTATCAATCCTAATGGTATTTTATGCTGTGCCTTCAAAAAAGCCTGTATATCAAGGAGGTCAACCTCTTGAACCGCTAATCCATGAGCAAGGCCGAGTGTTTGCCACGGGTTGCGGATGATTTGCCCAGCTGCATACGCCATGCCATCAAGCAGTACTTTTCCTTGGCTAGGCCGTCTTATGAGAGAACGACCTGTTTCAGCAGCTCCTCCATTAAGAAATCTGCGTGTTAATCCAAAAGGATTTTGTTCACCCACAATCCCAGCAGTAGCAATATTTACTATTGACCTAATTTTATCGGCATGTCTTAATGCAGCTTCAGATCCATACATACCTGACATAGAGTGGAGAAGCAACCCAACTCTTCCATCAGTAGCGGCGTCAGAGGCCTTTTCTATAAGTGCTGAACCTATAATGGCATGCTCTTTAAGAGAAATTGATTGAGGATTAAATGAATAGATTGGATGATTTGCATCATGAAGCGCATGAAGTATAGGTTCATTTGCATCGAGGCTTTCCATAAAACCGGGAAGAACGACTACAGGGAATTTAGGAAATTGATGGGTAGGATTGACAACAACAATTTCTACTCGTCGTTTTCCTACGAAAAGCGTTTGTCTGTCAGCTAATTGCTTTCCAAATTCTGTTTTTCGAGGATGTGTATCCACAAAATTAGGAAGAAATGGTACAAATTCGCTCACCTTTTCACCAAGAGATAATGCCATACGCCAAGTATATATTCTATACTGATGAGTATCCTTGTGCTAGACAAAAAGAGGACATTTTTTATTGTTATTTTGTAGCGATTTACTTATGGAGCGATTTAGAGTACAATAGGGTGGCAAAAGTTAATTAAAGGAGGTGTTTTTTATGGTACATGTTAAAAAATTACCAGGACAATCAGATGATCAAGTCATTCGCAATTTTTCCAAAAAAGTAATGGATGCTGGTATCGTGCAAGAGGCAAAACGTCGAAAGTTTTATCTTAAACCTTCACTTGCCAAAAAGCTTAAGAAAAAGCTTAAGCAAGAAGAAGCTGCGCGAGTTAAGCTATTCTAGAATTATCCTGCATGAACAAATCCAGAATTCTCATTTATGTCGAAAGTCGATATAAAGTCAATAGAAAACGCATTAAAGCTGCGATCCAATTCCTATTGGAAGAGCAAAGCATTCAGACACAATTTGAAATATCAATCGCAATTGTCGGAGATAGGAAGATGCGGGCATTGAATAAAAAATACCGCAATTTGGATAAAACAACAAATATTCTTTCATTTCCACTTGCAGAAGGAGAGCAGACAAAATTGCCCACTGATATTGCGAGGTTGGGAGATATTGTGATTTCTTATCCGATGGTGATTAAAGAATCTGCAGAGCAGGAAATGCTTGTTGATGATCGTGTGGAAGAATTGATCCAACACGGGATGCTACATCTTCTTGGCCTGCATCATGAGTAATATTCAATGAATTTTTAATGTTCCAATTTTAAAATTGCTTCATTTAATTTAATTGAAAATTGTAAATTGGAATATTTCCTTATGGTTTTTTATCGTAAATATCGCCCACAAACAATTGATGATCTGGATAGTAAAGCCGTTCGTGATACTCTTCATGCTGTGCTTCAAAAAGCTATTCCTCATGCATTTCTATTTACTGGTCCAAAAGGGTTAGGTAAAACTTCAACGGCACGGATTATTGCCAAAGCGGTTAACTGTGAAAATCAGAAAAAAGGATTGGTTGAGCCCTGCAATGCATGTGACCAATGTATTTCAATTACCAATGGTACAAATGTCGACATTCTAGAAATTGATGCAGCTTCAAACCGCGGGATCGATGAGATTCGAGACTTGAAAGAGAAGATCCGTCTTGCTCCTGTATCTGCAACGAAAAAAGTATATATCATCGATGAAGTTCACATGCTGACAACAGAAGCATTCAATGCTCTTTTAAAAACCCTTGAAGAGCCGCCAGAGCATGCGATGTTTATGCTTTGTACTACAGAAGCACATAAAGTGCCTGAAACGATTGTCTCCAGGTGTTTTCAAATTACATTTAAAAAAGCGACTGATGAAGAAATTCTTCGTGCTTTAAAACGAATTGTTATCAGTGAAAAATTGCAAATTGCTGATGAGGCGTTAGTTGTTATTGCAAAAATGGCTGATGGGGGATTTCGTGATGCAACAAAAATACTTGAGGAAGTTTCGTTATTTGCATATGGAGAAGGAATTACTAAAACTTTTCTTGAGAAATCATTTAAAATAACAAAAATCCCTCTTCAAATAGAAAATTTACTCGAAGTTTTAAAAAACGGTAAAGCAAAAGCTGGTTTAGAACTTATAAAAGAATTAACATTAGAGGGAATTGATTTGAAGTTTTTTATAACGCAAGTTCTTGTAGCTCTCCATATACAATTATTAATAAAAATGGGAGTAGAAACTGGAAAAGATATTTCTGGATTTGGTGTTAATGAAATACGAGCACTGGTTGTACTTTTTTCCCAGGCATATCAGGAGATGAAATATGCTGTGTTACCCCAATTGCCGTTGGAATTGGCAGTTATCGAGTGGTGTGAAGAAACTAAATCTGCAGTGATACCGACTGTTTCAGTCGACACTTCTCTTCAAAAGAGTATCATTGCTGAGGATACTGAAGTTTCAGTTATCTCATTGCGTAAGCAAGTCGGTACAATAAAAAAATTAAAAGCGCTATATGGTACAGCAAAACAGGATGTCACAGATGAGAATAGAGATACTATTGAGACAACCTCTGTTGAATTATTACAAACAGCAGGTGATGGAACAGTGACGAAAGAGTGGATGGAGTTATTTTGGCAAAATCTTATTAGTGAGATGAAGAAGTATAACCATACTGTTGCTGGAGTGCTTCGCGGATGTACAATAAAAAGCTTTAATAAGCAGCATCTGCTTATTCAGACAACATACAAATTTCATAAAGAGCGACTAGATGATATGAAGAATCGTGATGCATTATTGAAGATCAGTAAATTGCTGACTGGAAAAGATATTGAAATTACGGTAGAATTGAAAGATAAGAAATAGATTTTTTGATGAGAAGTTAAATGAAATAGGAGGTGATTGTATATGGCATTTAATCCATTTGGACAATTAGGTGAATTGAAAAAGATGCGAGATCAAGCAATGCAGATGCAACGTGAGTTGCAATCTGAAATCGTTGAAGTTAACAAGCGCGGTGTTTATGTCAAAATTAGCGGTGATCAGAAAGTGCTTGATATGAAAACAAACGGCAAATCTGATGATGACATCCGCGAAGCAATCAATGAAGCAGTAAAAAAATCGCAAGAAGTTGCAGCAAAGAAATTGCAATCGATGGCTGGAGGTATGGGCGGGCTTGCAGGAATGTTAGGGGGAAAATAAATACTCTCTAATACGCAAATAACCCAATTAATGCTATAATTGGATATTCATTGGTAGTATGCCAAGACAAAACGACAATAATCTTTTTGCCACTTTAGATAAGGATGAGTTTATCCTTTTAACAGGTCGCGCTAATCTTGAATTGGCAGCTTCTGTTGGTAAAATTTTAAATACCGAAGTAACATGCCCCATTAGTAGCTTTTCTGATGGAGAATTAAGAGTTCGTATTCAGCCAAATTTGCGTCGTCGCATGGTTTTTCTGCTCCAACCGACGTCAAGTCCTGTTAATGACCATATTATGGAACTCATTCTTATGGCTGACGCAGCAAAACGTGCTTCTGCATCTGAAATTACCGCAGTTATACCATATTTTGGCTATGCTCGCCAAGATCGGAAAGAAATGTCTCGAGTTCCGATTAGTGCTTCTGCAATTGCAACTCTTCTGATAAATGCAGGAGTTGATCGGATTGTCACTATTGATGTCCATTCTGAACAATTAGAGGGGTCAATTAAACAACCATGGGATAATCTCTTTGCTAGCTATTCATTATTGCCGGCTATTAAAAAATTACATCTTAAAGATTTAGTCGTTGCGTCGCCTGATAAGGGTGGGTTCTTACAAGCTGCTGCATATGCAAAATTATTACAGACTGAAGGTATTGCGATTGCGTATAAGCAGCGAGATATAGCGTTTAATGATGTTTCTAATACCCTTGGGATGATCGGAGAAGTGAAGGATAAGGATGTATTATTAGTTGATGATATTATCGGTACTGCTGGTACTATTGTTCATGCAGCAAATTTTATGAAACAAAAAGGTGCGAGAAATGTGCTGGTTGCAGCAGCTCATGGTGTTTTTTCGGGTGATGCATTGCAGAAAATTAATGCATCTGGGATTAACGAATTGATTATTTCTGACACGATTAGACCTCGCGAGGAAGTGTTAAAAAACAAAAAAATTACTATTGTATCTGTCGCTCCATTACTTGCTGAAGCAATAAGAAGGATCAAAACAGGTGAATCTATCAGCAAAGCACTTATATTGTAGTCTTTAGGTTGTGTGTATTGCCTCTTTTTAGTACAATAGCTTAATGAAATTGTTTTCAGGATCCTCGAATAAACCGCTTGCAGAGAAGATTGCAGAAGTATTAAAGATAGAAATATCTCCAATTGAAACAATGATATTCCCTGATGGAGAACGAAGGGTGAAATTAAATGTGTCTGTTGTTGACGAGGAAACCGTTATTATTCAATCTACTAACACACCTGTTGATCAAAATTATATCGAACTGTATTTCATCATTGATGCATTAAAACGAAGTGGTGCAAAGTCAGTGACTGTAGTTATTCCATATCTTGGTTATCAACGACAGGATCATGTTTTTCGTGATGGTGAGGTTGTTTCTTTGGAAGTGATGATTCGTTTTTTTGAATCTTTGCAAGTTGATAACATTATTGCTTTGGATTTACATTCAATTAAAATTCCTGAGATGTTTCATATTTCGATAAAACATCTTTCGGCACTGCCACTTTTTGCAGAACGAATGAAGAGTAAGGCATTCAATGCTCTTGTCAGTGATAACCCTGAGGAATTTTTGAAAGATTCAATTCTTGTTTCTCCTGATATGGGAGGATTGAGGCGAATTGAGCAGATATCAGAAATGCTCGGTGGAATACCGTGGATTGCGACAGTGAAGGATCGGGATTTAAAAACAGGGGAAATTGCTATAAAACAGTTTGAAGGACCGGTAAAGCCATCTGATTTGTCAGAGAAGCGGGCGTTAATAGTAGATGATATGATTTCAAGTGGTAACACTATGGTACAGTCTGCTCAACTTTTGAAAGATAATGGCGTATTGTCTTGTGATGTTTTTGCAACGCATGCGATTTTTTCTGAAGAAGCACCCGAGTTTCTTCAAGAATCTAATATCGATAGAGTCTATGTTACCGATACAGTTTTTATTCCGGAAGAAAAATATTTTCCAAAGCTACATGTTTTGCCTGTAGCAGAGATGATAGCAAAAGCGTTGAGATAACTTCTCAGTTTCAATTTTTATGAAAATTCCCAAACCTATTCAACAAGTTATCGAGTCGTTTGAACGATTGCCTGGCATTGGTCCAAAAAGCGCTGAAAGGCTCACTTTCTATCTCCTACATGTTCCACAAGGTGAACTAGATCGCTTTGCTAAGGCAGTCCAAAATATAAAAAAAGATACCGTAATTTGTTCAGTTTGCTTCAACATTGGTGAGGCCGATCCTTGTTCTATCTGTCAAGATAATGAACGAAACCATTATCTTGTTTGTGTCGTCGAACAACCTCTCGATATCATCGCGTTAGAAAAAAGTAAAAAATATCCTGGAGTCTATCATGTTCTCAATGGGAAAATTGATCCATTAAATAATATAGGTCCAGATGAAATCCGCGTTAGTGAATTGATTCAAAGAGTAAAGGATCCAGCATCGGAAATTAAAGAAGTAATTATTGCCACCAATCCGACAATGGAAGGAGAAGCAACAGCAATGTATATTGCAAAAAAACTTAAAGAACAAAATATAAATCTCAAAGTTTCAAGAATAGGAAGAGGTCTTCCCGTTGGTGCTGATATTGAATATGCCGATCCCACAACTCTTGATCGTGCAATGGAAGGCCGCTCTGAATATTAAGAAGACTTACCCTTCGATTGGTTATTGATAGTATTTGTAGTATTATATACTATATGGCTTTTAATCCATTTTCAAATAGTGGCGAGGATACAAGTTTTGAGCAGGGAACACCTATAAGTCAAGTTGCTAAGACAGTTACAAAACAAACATCAACTCAGACAACTGCTCAGATGAAAGCTGTGAATAACGCAATTGTTGATCAACTATCTGGAAGTGTCTCTTCTGGTCAAGATCAAGGATCAGATGTTCTTTCAAAGGCACAAGGAGGTACTACTGCAGGGGTGCAATCTAATAGCGCGAATACGACTCAGTCTTCTGAAGAGCAGGCAAAAATGGAGAAAATCCGTAGGGAATTGTTTGTGAACTATGGTAGTAAGTTTAAGTCTGCACAAAATGGACCCTTTGGTATTAGGACAGATATAGAGCAGGGAATGGAAAAAGCTCGTCAAGAACGGAGACAGAAAGAACAACAGAGAAAGCAAGAAGAAGAGGAAGAAAAACGCAGACGTGAAGAAGAGAAAAAAACAGAACAGGAAGAATTTCTATCGCCAGCAGGAAAAAAGGCGGGAGTGATGTTTGGTAAAAAACCTCAGAAGCCACTTGCTGTACATTTAGCAAAGATCAAAACGGAAGGTAACCGTGGAACAAGTGGATAATGATCTGCCTTTGAGTTTCACGCTTAACGTGGTAAAATGCAAAAAGTAATGGTACGTTTATATAACTCACTCACTCGAAAAGTTGAAGAATTTAAGCCAATTCATCCACTGCAAGTAGGCATGTATACTTGTGGACCGACAGTGTATTCTTTTGCACATATTGGTAATTTTCGCACATATACAATGGCGGATATTTTGAATCGTGTTTTACAGTATAACGGGTATGAGATGACATATATTATAAATTTGACTGATGTCGGTCATCTCACCGGTGATAATTTGGGAGATGCTGATTTGGGTGAAGATCGTATGGAAAAGGCGGCACAAAAAGAAGGTAAGACAGCCTGGGAAATCGCTGAATTTTATGCAGATGTTTTTAAACAGGATTTTGAAAAACTCAATTTAGAAAAGCCGAAAAAATTTGCTAAAGCAACAGATCATATTAAAGAACAAATTACTTTGATAAAACGGCTTGAAGAAAAAGGATTTACCTATAAGACTTCAGACGGTATTTATTTTGACACTGCGAATTTTCCTCATTACGGTGCACTTTCAAATTTAGATCAAAGGAAAGCTGGTGCACGTGTTGCAATTAATCCACAGAAAAAAAATCAGAATGATTTTGCTTTATGGAAGTTCAGTCCAAAAGGTGAGAAACGCCATATGGAGTGGAAAAGCCCATGGGGAGTTGGATTCCCCGGTTGGCATATTGAATGTAGTGCGATGAGTATGAAGTATCTTGGAGAAACTTTTGATATTCATACTGGTGGTATTGATTTGCGAGAGACTCACCATCCTAACGAAATTGCTCAGGCAGAAGCAGCAACCGGAAAGAAGTTTGTTAATTATTGGGTGCATGGTGCATTTATTCTCGTCAACGGTGAGAGGATGAGTAAAAGTAAAGGTAATTTATACACTGTATACGATCTTGAGAAAGAAGGTTATGACGTCTTAGCACTTCGCTATTTATATTTGCAGACACATTATCGACAGGAAATGAATTTTACTTTTGAGGCGCTTGATGCTGCCCAAAATGCGTATAAAAAATTAATTGTTGACGTCAGCCGTTGGGAGGAACCATCTGAAAGTCAGGGGAAAGTACCAGCAGGTGTATTTGAAAGTTTTGAAAAGAGGTTTCTTGAATCACTCAATGATGATCTTAATACACCACAGGCATTGGCTGTCATGTGGGAAGTAGTGAAATCACCATATCCGAGCGGTTCCAAATTAAGAATGCTATTTAAGATGGATCGTGTTTTGGGATTACAGATTCAAGAAATGAGTTTCAAATTGCGAAATGCACAACATATTATCCCTGGACATATTCAGCAATTGGTGGAAGAACGTCAGCATATGCGCAAATTGCGTAAATTTAACGCAGCTGATATGATTCGAGCGAAAATTGGGAAGTTGGGTTATCAGGTTGAAGACACAAAAAAAGGTCCGAAAGCAACAAAAAAATGATTATCTTTTCCTCGTTGCCACGAAGAAGCTGATTAAAAAGTAGAGTAGTAGTGTTTGCCAGAAGATAATTGAAATTAACGTTGTACTGAGAAAAATTGCTACTACCTCACGTTGAATACCATAAACAATAATGAGGAGTGATCCAATTTTTGCTGCTAAAAAAAGTAAAGCGATTGCAATAAGTGGTGAAAAAATAACAGGTAAAAGGACAGGTCGTCGTAATGTTTCTCGTATTGAATGATACGGATGAAATGTCAGACCGAGGAGGGTCTTCGTCCATAAATAACTTGCGTAGATAACCAATACTCGTTTTTTCATATGCCTCGAAAGATTGCCAATACAAAATTTATATATTCATAGCCGATAATTCCTCGCAAAATGAGTGAAATTATAAAAGCAAGTGGAATGAGATATCTCCAGGGATGGTCGCTTAACCATTCAATTACAAATGCAAACATTTTTGTAAAAGGGATTGCGTCCATTTCTCTTTTTTGATGGCGGGCGCGTTCTTGAAGAAGTTGTATAAAATCATGTTCCTGCATAATATTTAATAAATTGTTGTCTTGCACGATAAAGACGCGATTCGGTTGCTTTGAAAGACATGTGTAATTGTGTAGAAATAACTTTCACTGGCAGCTCTTCAATATAATGCATCTGAAGGATTTGCTGATATTGTCGGGATAGTCTTTCCATTGTGATTTGCAATTGCACTAGTACTTCCCGTTTTTCAAATTGAAATTCTGGCTGATTGAATTCTTCTGAAAGAATCTGGAGATAGGGAAATTGTGAGAAGATGAGTGATTTCATTTTCTTTTTACGATAAAAGTTTACCGATTTGTGGTGAGCGATTTGGTATAACCATGCTTTTACATTGGTCTGTTTATTCAATTTCGGCAACCCCTCAACTGCATCCAGAAAAACATCATTGAGAATTTCCTGTGC